>JBJKPE010000211.1:0-6522 GCA_046706685.1 Thermodesulfovibrionales bacterium
CTTCCACTCTGTCTATCGGATAAATGAAGAATTTCCCGTCTCTGACCGCATCGACGACTTCCTGCTTGACCATCAGGTGTTTTACGTTTTTCCCGGGGATGACAACCCCGTGCGTACCGTCCAATCCACGCATCTTGCAGAGGTCAAAGAACCCCTCGATCTTTTCGTTGACACCGCCTATGGGCTGGACATCGCCGTTCTGGTCCATCGAGCCCGTAACCGCGAGGTTCTGCTTCAGGGGAAGCCCGGCAAGACTGCTCAGAATTACATAAAGTTCGGCACAGGAGGCGCTGTCGCCTTCTATCATGTCATAGAGCTGTTCAAACGTAATCGAGGCCGAAAAACTGATCGGTTTCTTCTTCGCGTAAGTGCTGCCGATATAATTGGTTATAATAAGAATCGCCTTTTCGTGTATCCTGCCGCTCATCTTGGTTTCCCGCTCAATGTTTATGACGCCGGCCTTGCCCGCATAGGTTTTGGCCGTAATCCTCGATGGTTTGCCGAACTGATAGTCTCCCATCCCGAGGACGGCAAGTCCGTTGATCTGCCCGACCTTTTCTCCCGTGGTTTCGACTATAAGCGTACCTTCAAGCACCATCTCGCGCAGGCGTTCCTCAATCCTGTTGACCCTGTACATTTTTTCCGTCAGGGCCTTTATAACATGTTCGCTCCGGACCAGATTGCTGCCGTCCTTCTTGGCCCAGTAATTCGCCTCCTTTATCACGTCGGCAATCTCGCTGAACCTGGAAGACAATTTCCCCTGGTGTTCGGCCAGTCTCGATCCATGCTCGACTATCTTGGCAACACCGCTTCTGTCAAAAGAGAGAAAATTACCCTGCCTGCAGGTACTGGCCACGAAGGCGGCATATTTCTGGACCGTCTCTTCATTTTTTTCCATCCTGCTGTCGAAATCCGCCTTCACCTTGAAGAGGTCGCGATACTCCTCATCAAGGTTATAAAGCATGTAGTAAAAGTGGGGATTCCCGATGAGAATGACCTTTACATTAAGGGGGATCGCCTCGGGCCGCAGAGTGGAGGTTGAGATAGCCCGGTACTGTTCCCAAACGTCTTCTATTTTGATCTCCCTGTTTCGGAGCGCGCGCTTCAGCGTCTCGTATGAGAAAAGGTTCCTGAGCAGATCCAGTGCGCTGATCACGATATAGCCGCCGTTGGCCTTATGGAGAGACCCCGCCTTGATCATCGAAAAGTCGGTTGTGGCCACCCCGTACTGGAATTTGTACTCCAATCTTCCGAAGAGATTGAAATATGCGGGGTTGCTTTCAAACACACACGGGGCCCCCTTGGTATCCTTATTGTTCACGAGCACATTAACGGCATACCTGGTGAATGTGGGCTCGGTCTTCTGCATCTTCATGAATGGAATAGGAGCTGTCTGCTCCTCCTGCGCCTTGAAGTCTTCCAGGTGCTGGAGAATATCCTCGGTAACAGCGGAGAGATAACGGGTAATCTTCTCGTCGTCGCTGTACTTGGTTTTGAGCTCATCCATGAAATGTCCCACAGCCGACAGCGCCGCTTCCCTTTCGAGTTTGGCAAGCTCTTTTTTTACTCCTTTTTCCCCCTCCCTGACATCCCGGACGACATCATTCAGCTTCTCCTGAAGACCTTTCCCTATCTCGTCTATCTTGGCCTTCGTTTTTTCATCCAGGGCTTCGTATTCTTCCTCCGTCAGCGGTTCCCCGCCTTTTTTCACAGGGACGATCATAAGGCCGCTCACAGTTTTTCTTATCGAAAAACCCTTGCTCTGGGCCTCTTCCTCAAGGCCGGAAAACATCTCCTTCTGCTTGCTCTGAAACGCCTCCAGTATCTTGTTCTTCTGCCGTTCATATTCTTTCGATTCAAACACCTTCGGTATCTCGATCTTCAGAACCTTGATCAGTTCTTCCATATCTCCGTGAAAAACCGACGCTCTGCCCGGCGCCATTGATATCGCAAGAGGAATATCAGGCTCTTCAAAATTGTAAACATAGCACCAGTCCTGCGGCACAGGCTCATCAGCAGCCTTCTTTTTCAGCAGAGACTTGATCGTTGTTGTCTTGCCGGTCCCGTTTTCTCCCAGTATGAAGATATTGAAACCCTTGTCGTCAAGATTGAGGCCGAAATCGATAGCGTTCAGGGCCCGCTCCTGCCCTATCGTTTCCGCCAGTTCCGGAAGTTCATCAGTAGTATTGAAAGCGAACATGCTCGGGTCACAACACTTGTAAAGCTCGTCGACGCTGAGCGATTTAGGCATAACACCCTCTCTTTCTCTAGATAATCAAAAAGTTTTATCCATTATATGAAAAAACGGACCGTTTTTCCAGCTTCGAAGAAAAAAGAAACTTATCTTATCTTTCTTGAGGCAATCTTGTTAAGCGCATTGAGGTAAGCCTTGGCAGCTGCAATGATGATGTCCGTATCCGCGCCGTATCCGCGCACAGTACTTCCCCCCTCTTCCAGGGTCACCGTCACTTCCCCAAGGGCGTCGGTCCCCCCCGTGATGCTCTTCACCTCGAATTTCATGAGGCTGCTCTTCTCGCGCGTGATTTTGGCGATGGCCCTGTACGTCGCATCAACCGGACCGTCGCCGCGCTCCATCCCCTCAACGATCTCATCTCCCGCCTGGATCTTGACCGTGGCGGTCGGCTTCTGATTCATCCCTCCCGAGGTGGACATGTCGAGCAACCGGTAATGCTCATAAACCTTGGAGACTTCTTCGGAAACGAGGGCTTCAATGTCCTCGTCGAATATATATTTTTTCTGGTCGGCAATATCTTTGAAGCGATCGAATGCCTTGTTAAGTTCGTCTTCCGTCAGTTCGTATCCGAGGTTTCTGAGCCTGTCTTTAAAGGCATGTCTGCCCGAGTGTTTTCCGAGAACAAGTTTGCTTTGAGGTATTCCAACGGTTTCCGGCATCATGATCTCGTATGTCGACCGCTCCTTGAGGTAGCCGTCCTGGTGTATGCCTGCTTCATGGGCAAAAGCATTCGCGCCCACAATAGCCTTATTGGGCTGTACCATCATGCCCGTAATCTTCGAAACAAGCTTGGATGTCCGGTATATCTCCTCCGTTACGACATTAGTGTCTGCATTGAAAAATTTCGGCCTCGTCTTCAAAGCCATGACGATCTCCTCCAGAGAGGCATTCCCGGCCCTTTCGCCGATGCCGTTGACCGTGCACTCGACCTGTCCGGCACCCTTCAAAATAGCCGTTAGCGAATTCGCAACCGCAAGTCCAAGGTCATTGTGACAGTGGACCGATATCACCGCCTTGTCTATATTGGGCACCCTGTTAAAAAGGTATCCCATTAACTCAGCATACTCCTGGGGCACCGTGTATCCGACGGTATCCGGTATATTTACAGTCCCGGCACCCGCCTTGATCACCGCCTCGGTCACGGTGCAGAGATAGTCCCAATCGGACCGTGTAGCGTCTTCGGCCGAAAATTCCACATCGTCCGTGTACCTTCTTGCGAGAGTCACTGCCCTCACGGCGTTGTCCAGCACTTCGTTTCTCTCCATCCGCAGCTTGTGTTTAAGGTGGATATCGGAAGTGGCGATAAAGGTATGGATCCTCCCGAGCCCCGCCGGTCGTATCGCCTCGCCGGCGCTCTCTATATCCTTATCCTTTGTTCTCGCAAGGGCAGCGATCGTTACCCCCCCGACTTCCGATGCTATTCTCCTGACAGCGTCGAAATCTCCGGATGAAGCTACCGGAAACCCCGCCTCTATAACGTCCACGCCGAGTTTCACAAGCTGTCTGGCAACCTGAATCTTCTCCTCCACATTCATGGAGGCTCCAGGTGACTGCTCTCCGTCGCGCAGGGTTGTATCAAAGATTCTTATCTTCCTCATCGCCCGGCTTCTCCCCGCATCTTGCGCCTCTTGCGGAACAGGTATAAGTTCTCGATCAACCCTTCCATAAGATAAATCATAGCAAAAACAAAGAGCGCTATGGGAGGATGAATAAGAATAAGGCCGAAACCGATTACAAAGACGACCAGAATCCAGAAGGGCTTTCTCCTCCTGAAGTCGATCTCCTTGAGTCCATGAAACCTGAGAGTGCTTACCATAAGAAGGGCCAGAAAGACGGTGAAAACAAGGACGAAAACATTTCCCAGGGGAGGCCCGTGCCAGATCCCGTGCCAGAAGAGAACGAGGGCAGCGATGAGAGTTGCTGCGCCGGGTATGGGCATGCCGGTAAACGCCTTTGATTCCGTTGATCCCATCTGTACGTTGTACCGGGCGAGCCTCAAAGCGCCGCAGGCTGTAAAAAGAAAGGCAGCTGCGAAACCTATCCTGCCAAAGGAGGCGATGGCCCACTTATAGACAAGAACCGAAGGAGCCACGCCGAAAGCAACGAGGTCGGACAGAGAATCGAGTTCTATCCCGAATCTCGTCGTGCTGTGGGTCAGCCGCGCCACCCAGCCGTCAAGGCCGTCGAATATAACCGCGATCATTATCGCCCATGAGGCATAATTATAGTTACCTTTTATCGCGGAAAGAATGGAATAAAAACCAAAGAACATGCCGCATAGAGTTAGGCTGTTAGGAAGAATATAAATGCCCTTTTTCATTAGATATGACCGCTTAGCAATCTAGTCTCCGCGTTTCATTTCGGCAATCACCGTTTCACCGGCCCTGACCTTCTCACCCAATCTTACCTTAATTTCGACATTCTTTGGCAGATAGGTATCAAGCCTGGAGCTGAATTTTATGATCCCGTATCGCTCCCCGCCCTTCAGGATGTCTCCTTCCCTCTTTCTGCATACCGCGCGCCGTGCGAGAAATCCGGCCACCTGCCTCACCAGTATGTTCCCGAATTTAGTTTCCATGACCATCGCGATATTTTCATTTTTCAAGGACGAATCTTCCCTGTAGGCGGCCATGTACTTCCCCTTGTTGTGTTTGACCATCCTGACTTCTCCATCGCAGGGCGCACGGTTGACATGAACGTTCAGGGGAGACATAAAGATGCTGATTTCCTTCACGTCGGACTCGAGGTATTCGGACTCATGTGTATCTATTATCTGCATCACCCTGCCATCCGCCGGCGCCAGGAAACAACCCTCGGCAGCCGGCACATCCCGGTCGGGGTCCCTGAAAAAATAGATCATAAACAGCGTAAGGAAAAATGGGACAACGGCAAACAGAAGCCCCATAGGTCCGGCGAGGAAGGCGACGGCAAGCGTCAAAAGCCCGAAAACGGCAATGAATGGATATCCCTCCGGAGCAAGCCTGGCCATTAGTTTCTCAGCGACATTCCCGAATTCCACGCGAAAAAGAAATCCTTAAGAATTGCCGCCAGTTCTTTAAATACCCCTGCTTTTCCTATGCTTTGGACTTATCAACGAGCTTCCCTTTCTTCAGCCACGGCATCATCGCCCTGAGCTTTGAGCCCACCTCCTCTACGAGGTGCTTCTCACCTTTCCTCGTCAGGGCATTAAATACGGGCTTGTTAGCCTTGCATTCAAGGAGCCATTCCTTGGCAAACACACCGTCCTGTATTTCCCGGAGTATTTTCCCCATCTCTTTTTTTGTATCATCGGTGATAACCCTCGGTCCACGCGTCAGGTCCCCGTATTGTGCGGTATTGCTGATCGAATACCGCATATTGGAAATCCCGCCCTCATATATCAGGTCCACAATGAGTTTCACCTCGTGAAGGCATTCGAAATACGCCATCTCCGGCGCATACCCGGCCTCTACAAGGGTCTCAAAACCCGCCTGGATAAGAGCCGTCAGGCCGCCGCACAAGACCACCTGTTCCCCGAAAAGGTCCGTCTCCGTCTCCTCCCTGAACGAGGTTTCGATGATACCGGCCCTTCCGCCGCCTATGCCGGAAGCATATGCAAGGGCGATATCCTTGGTATTCTTCGAAGGGTCCTGATGTACTGCTATAAGACACGGCACCCCGCTCCCTTTCGTATACTCCGATCTCACGAGATGTCCGGGCCCTTTGGGCGCAGCCATGAAGACATTTGCATCGTCAGGCGGCACAATCTGCCCGAAATGAATGTTGAACCCGTGGGCGAATGCAAGATAAACCCCCTTCTTCATATTGGGAGCGATTTCGGCCTTGTAGATGTCGGCCTGGTATTCATCGGGAAGCAATATCATGATGACATCGGCAACCCGGGCGGCGTCGGCAGGGGTCATCACTTCGAAGCCGGCTTTTTTCGCCTTGTCCCAGCTTGATCCCTTCCTTATTCCCACGATCACATTCATGCCGCTTTCCTTCAGGTTATTGGCATGGGCATGTCCCTGACTGCCGTATCCTATGACCGCTATCTTCTTCTTCTTGAGAACAGCCGGGTTTGCATCTTTATCATAGTAGACCTTTATCATGCTTCCTCCTCTGGTAATATAGTAGCTCGTCCTGAAATAGGCTCTATTATATTACAAACAGCTGGATTTTTCTATCAGGGCCGGCATACCCCCCCGGGGCTCATCGTCACGCTCATGGTCATTCCAGGCCGCTCGCCTCGCTTATTGGAGTCAAACAAGATTGTTCTTCAGGCATAC
>JBJKPE010000212.1:0-10420 GCA_046706685.1 Thermodesulfovibrionales bacterium
CTTTCTGAAGAAGGATACGTCAATGCCGTCAGTCCTGAAGAGGCGGATCTCATTGTTTTCAACACCTGCGCCATCAGGGAAAAAGCCGAGCAGAAATTTTTCAGTCAGCTTGGACGGACCAAGCTCCTCAAGCGGAAAAAGGGTGATCTTAAGATCGCCGTCATGGGATGTGTTGCGCAGGAGGCCGGAGAGGGGCTCTTCAAAAAAGCCCCTTTTGTCGATTTTGTGATGGGGCCTCAAAACATTCACCGTCTGTCCGAACTTATTTCGTCGGACCGCGGGATCGAGATACAGCAGGACAACCATGACATTGCCCTCAGAGAATTTACTGCCGAGAGGCAGGGCAGGGTGAAGACCTGGATATCAATCATGTACGGCTGCGACAATTTTTGCAGTTATTGCATCGTTCCTTATACAAGAGGCAGAGAAGTCTCCAGGCCGAGCGGCAGCATATTGGACGAGGTAAGAAACCTTGTCGCTAAAGGATTCAGGGAAGTTACTCTTTTAGGGCAGAACGTCAACTCCTACAGGAGCGATGTCGGCTTCGTCGATCTTCTTCGAAGGATAGATGAGACCGGGGTTGAGCGGGTCCGTTTTGTCACTTCACATCCCAGGGATTTTTCCAATAATCTGATCGATGCCGTTTCGGAACTGCGGAGTCTGTGTGAACATATACACCTGCCGATTCAGTCAGGTTCCGACAGAATACTGGAACAGATGAACAGGCGGTATACATATGCCGAGTATAAATCGAAGGTGGACAGGCTCAGGGACAAAATTCCCGGCGTTGCACTTACTACCGATATAATCGCTGGGTTCCCCGGTGAAACGGAGGAGGATCATGCCGACACACTCAGAGCGCTCGATGAGATCGGCTTTGATGGAATCTTCGCATTCAAGTTTTCGCCAAAGAAGGGAACCAAGGCCTGCAATATGAAAAATCAATTGGATGAAGCTCTTAAGTCGATGCGCCTCAACGAGATATTGAAGGCGCAGGAAGGCATTACCTACGACAGGAACGTGATGCTTGAGGGCACCATTCAGGAGATCCTCGTGGAAGGTCCTTCGGAAAACGACGCGGAGTTGCTCATGGGCCGTACGAGGACGAACAAAATCGTGACGGTAAAGAGCTTCCCGGAGGCTGAAGGCTCTTTGAGACTGGTGAGAATCGAGAAGGCTCGCCTTCATACGCTCTCCGGCGTTAGCATCGATTCAGAGACAAACCCTGCATGACGATGAGAGTTGCTATCCTTACGCTTGGTTGCAGGGTCAATCAGGCAGAAAGCTCAGTCCTTGAGGGAACACTTAAGGAAAATGGCGTTACCATTGTTCAATTACAAGATAATCCCGATGTCTGCATCGTAAATACCTGTACCGTCACAGCCAAGGGCGATTATAATTCGAGACAACTGGTGCGAAGGGCGGCAAGGGCCGGGGCAGGCGTGATTGTCACCGGCTGTTACTCGCAGTTGAGCCCCTCTGAGGTAAGAGCCATACCGGGAGTTTCGGAGGTGGTGGACAACAGGAAAAAATATGACATTGTGACCATGCTTACCGGGAGGCCGGCGGATCTAGTCTACAATCTCTCCTCCCGGTCAAGACCTCACTTGAAGGTACAGGACGGCTGTAATTTCAAATGTTCCTATTGTTCTGTTCCCCTGGCCAGAGGTGGCTCAAGGAGCATACTTCCTGAGGAAGCAATCGAGCGGGCACAGGCTATAGGGTCAAGCGGGCATAAGGAGATCGTGCTGACAGGGATTCACCTGGGATCTTACGGGCAGGACCTAAAGGTAAAGTCAAACCTGAACATTCTCCTGAAAAGACTGCTTGATGAAACAGATATTGCACGATTTAGATTGAGCTCTCTCGAAATCGGAGAGTTAAACGCCGAACTCGTAGAAATCATGCAGAACAAACGAATTTGTAATCACCTTCATCTCCCCTTGCAGAGCGGTAGCGATAAAATGCTGCGGCTCATGAATCGGCAATATGACGCCGCGCATTACAGGGATGCTATCCAGTTCGTTGCTGATAAGGTGGATAACGTCTCGCTGGGGACGGATGTTATTGTCGGTTTTCCCGGAGAGGGCGACGATGAATTCAATGACACCTGGCATCTGATAAACGACCTTCCTTTCTCTTACCTTCACATTTTCCCTTATTCGGTCCGTCCCGGTACCAAGGCTGAAAGTATGCTTGCCACTGCGTCGAAAAAGGTCGTAGCAGAACGGCTCGTAAGTCTCCGCAACCTCGCGGCCCTTAAAAAAGGCTCCTACATGGCAAGACAGGTGGGCAGAGGTCTGGATGTAATTATCGAAGATTCGCGTGAAGGCAATCTCATCAGCGGTACTTCGGCGAATTACCAGAAGATTCTGGTCCCCGCCGCAGGACTCATCAAGGGAATGCTTGTGTATGTAAGGCCGACGGGCATCATCGATGGAATGCTTCGCGGGATTGCGATAAGTTGACCGCAAGTTACTGATATGAAATATTATTTTGGATGCCTAATACATAGACAGGGCTGTTGAGGGCTATATACTCCCCGGCAAAGACACTTTCCTAACAGTGATACCAACAAGTTACTGACATTCTCTGTTTATATATAATGTCCGATAAGATATATTATGTAAAATACCATTCGGAGATTTTCATTTTGTATGAAGCCTTGACTAATAAATCCGTCTCCGCAAAAAGTCCAACGCCTCTTTCTCTGTCGCTATACGACCCGTAAATTCGGCTTCCTTTAATGCTCTTATCGCTTTTCCCAGCGCAGCACCCTGATCTGTCACGATGGCTGACCTGACCTGCGCCGCGGCCAACAGTCCTTCTTTCTGAATTCTCCCATACTCCTCAAGGGCGGTCAGATGTGCGGTTAGATTATTTATCATGAGAAAGTCGGGAGCTGCTTCTCCTGCAATCTCGAACAGATCGAAGAGCGCTTCCCGGCTCAAGGATTTGAGACTCCGCAGCCCCACGATCTCAGCGGCCCTTTTAAGGGAAATTATCCGCTTGAGGATTTTGCCGCTGAGAGCAAAAAGATGCCCGGGAAGACCTTCAAGCAGCACCTCAAGACCGAGCACACCACGGTGCATAAGCCCCTGAGAAAAAATAGCATTGAACTTATACTTTAAGGACGCCCCGGAGGACCTGAGGTAAAGTTTATCGAGTACTTTAACCTCTCTCTCTAACTCTTTGTAAGGACTACTAATCAGGCACGTAAGCAGACCGTCTTCCAACATCAATTCAACCATGCGAGGAGCATTACTAAGGTTTAGAATCTTGAAAAACTCTGAAGTTATTCTTTCACTCGATGCTTTAGAAATGAGGACTGATAACCTTCTTAAGGCCCTCCTGGTTGCCGGTTCGATTTCGAGAGCAAATTCTCCTGCGAATCTGTAGGCCCTAAGAATTCTCAGCGGATCGCTCACCAAATTTCTAGCGTCAATCATTCTGAGCAGTCCCCGTCGCAGGTCGTCTATTCCTCCTTTCGGATCTATCCAGCCTGTTCCGAGCGACCAGCCAATAGAGTTAATAGTAAAGTCGCGGCGGGAGAGATCCCTTTCAATTTCGCCCCTGAGTGATGTGAAATCGAGTGTTCCGCCATTCCTGACAACTATGCGATACAAGGCTCCGCCACCGAGTTCGATCAGCCTGCCCTCAGTTGCCCGAGTGACCTCCTTTAGAAGTCCCTCCATCGGTCCTGCTACAACATAATCTCTGTCACTACTCTCTCTATTTGAAAGAAGATCGCGCGTATATCCCCCCACAAGGTATATTACCACGCCCCTTCCCGCCTGGAATACCAGCGAGTTGTATGGGTCGGTCGTGATCTTTTTTCCCAGATCATGGAGAGCACTGGAGTTCATGATAATAAATAATATTTTACAATTGCTCGCGCATCAGTAATAGAAAAAAGCTTTTTTGAGGGACCCTATTATGATATTTCTTAAACAAGTTTCTTTACAACTAAAAGCCAGGCACTGCGGGGCTGACGATTCAGCCCTTCTCGACCTAGTGACGCCGCAGGCAGGTAAAGTTGCCCTAGTTTATTCGGCAGGGCAGCTGTGCTTTTCGACAAGGTATGTCAGGAGGTAGTCCACGCGCGAGGCAAGTTTGTCAGGATCAGGATCTGAACCTTTGTTGACATAATTTGCTGGTGAGAGGCTCTGCATCTGCTCCTTGAGGCTCTGATCAGCCTTGACGGCAGAAAAGAATATAATAGGCGCCCTCTTAGCCCCGTTCTGCTCTTCCAGGGCACGCATCGCCCTGGCAGCAGTCAGACCGTCCATTACAGGCATATTGAGATCGATGATCGAGATCCCGACCGGCTTTTTTTCGACAACGAGCTTCGAATAAGAGGATATGAGTTCAAGACCGTTTTCGAAGGAAAGCACTGACGAGTAAAAATCCTTCTCTTTGATCAAATCTTCTATTATCTTTCTGGTATATTTGGAATCATCGGTGACCAGGGCATATCCCGCCACGGATGTGGCCTGGGACTCAAGCTTCTGAACATCGAGGGTAAATCCGCAGTAGGCGCAAGTGACCTCCCGTTTTCCATGCCTTTCGAATGTGTTGAAAGGTACCTGCTCCCCGCAGCACAGACAGTACCTAGTGTCCTCCATAACTCTAACATTATAAATAGAGGTATTCTTTATTGCAAGAGGATTTACATGACAACAGGTGCCAAAATGGACTTCCGTAGGGGTCTGCAATTAATGCATTTTCCCACTACCCGCAACTGGAAAGCCTTCCCAACTAAGACAAGACTTACAATCTTCCCGACCTTATTATAGAAATAATCAGCCAGATGCCGAGAACGAATGCGATTCCGAACGCGAGAAACCCGAGTACGGACATCCCATAGATCTTAGGCCCTACACCCGTCGCATGCATGATGGCAGAGCTGAGCAGAATCGCGCTGATGATCATGCTGAAGGCTATGCGGTTGCTGGACCGGTCCATGTCCCTGATAAGCTTGTCAAGTCCGACATGAGTCATTTTTATGTGGACATCGTCGCGCAGCACCTTGCGAATAATCTCCTTCATCTGCTTTGGAAAGAGGACAAAGAAATCGCTTACATCCATAAAATTCTTTCTCGCCCGTTCATACAAGCGTGACGGCCTTATCCTTTCCTTCAGTAATCTACTGGCATAAGGCTCTGCAGCGGCTATGAAGTCGAAATTAGGGTCCAATTCCGTGCCGAGATTTTCCAGAATGAGCATCGCCTTGTTCACAAGCAGGAGGTCCGAAGGGATCTTCAAATGGTGTTTTATGGCGAGATGGGTCACTGTGTCCATGTATTCCGCAAAATTCAGCTCTTTCAGAGTGAGGCCATAAAGGGGCTCCAGGAAGTCCATAAGGTCGGCCTTGAACTCCCTTCTGAATGCTTCGAGATCGGCATGCTCGGGCACAAGGCCCAGCTCTATATACTGCTCAATAAGCTTGTCGAAGTCTCTGTGAATGAGGGCAAGAAAGGTGTTGGCCATCGTTTCCCTCAACTGCGGAGTGACCCTCCCTACGATCCCGAAATCCATAAAGGCTATCCTTCCGTCCGGCATGGCGAAGATGTTTCCGGCATGGGGGTCGGCGTGAAAAAAACCGTCTTCCAGAATCTGCTTGAAGTATGCGTCGACGCCGATCTTCGCAAGCCTCACACGGTCGAGCCCAAGTCTTGTAATACCTTCAATATCATCGATCCTGACACCTTCAATCCTCTCCATGAAGACGACCTTTTCGCTTGTAAATTCGGCAAAAATCCTCGGGATATATACGTCCTGACTCTTCTCAAAGCTTCGCCTGAACCTGCAGCCGTTCCTCGCCTCTTCAGTAAAATCGAGCTCTTTCCTCACGGTCCTGGTGAATTCCTCAACGATGCCTTTCGGGTTGAAGAATATGCTCTCCGGGACATATTTCTCCATGAGGTTTGCCGCCGTGGTAAGTATGCTGATGTCGGTCTCGATCTGTTCTCGGATCTCAGGGCGCTGCACTTTTACAATAACGTCGCTGCCGTCGAGGAGCCTGCCCTGGTGTACCTGGGAAATGGAAGCGGCGGCAACCGGTATATTGTCGAAGTAGGAAAAGATACTGTCTATAGGGAGCCCTATTTCCTGCTCGATTATGCCTATAGCCTCTTTAACAGGAAATTGGGGCACCCTGTCCTGAAGTTTTTTGAATTCATCCGAGAACGGCTTCGTGATAAGATCCGGTCTCGTGGAGAGGATCTGCGCAAGTTTTATAAAACTCGGGCCGAGTTCAGCAAAGGCCTTGCGGAGTCGCTCAGGAACCGTGGGACTTTTGAGAGAGGGCCATTGACCAAACGCTTTGAATCTTTGCCTGAAGGGAATGAACCTGCTGAGATGGAGTTGGTCGATTATTTTTCCAAAGCCGTACTTGAGAAAAACATTGACGATCTGCCGGATCCTGTTGACGTTTCTGTAGGTTCTTCTGACAGTCAGAAGGTTGACAGGCATCTATCGACCTTCCTGCCCCTCCCCCTTTGCACCTTCCATCTTCGACACCCTCGATGAGAGAGTATCAACTTTTTCGTTCAGTTTCTGGATGTCGTCCTTGGTTGACAGATTCATTTTTTCGAGTGTCTTGGCGACCATCTCGTTAAGGCTCTTGCTCAGGTCTTCCGTATTCTTCTCGAACTTTTCGGACCACTCCCTTACGAGTTTCGCCCCCTGCGATTCGCTGAGTTCACCTTTCTTTACAAGGTCGTCAACGAATTCCTTCACCTTTTCCTGTACGCCGAAACCGGCCAGCAGTGCGTTTCTCAAAACGTCGAACAATGCCATAAATAACCCCCTTGAATCGAGTAATATGGGGCGACTGCACCCCGTTTATGCAGAATCTCGGCGCTGTTAGCGCCTTTCAACTATATCGTATAATGATTCGAGGGCTTTGTCCAGCTTTTTGATCTCTTTCGTGCCGCCCTGGGCAACATCGGGTTTTCCCCCTCCCCTCCCCCCGGCGGCGGCAGCGACCTCTTTAAGAATATTGCCGGCATTATACCTGTCCGTGAGGTCTTTCGTTACCATAGCCACCAGTGAGGCCTGCCCGTCTTTAACCGAGGCCAGAAGTAAAATTCCCGAGCCAATGCCGTCCCTGACGTTGTCGGCAGTGACCCTGAGATCCTTCGGCTCGATGCCGTCCAGCCTCGAGGCAACAACCTTAATGCCGGCGACATCTCTCGCCTTTTCGAGTATGACCGCCGAAACATCCGATGCGGTTCTGCCTTTCAGCCTCTCAATCGATCTTTCCAGTTCCTTCATTTCGGCCATCATCTTTTGAACCTTCTCCGCAGGATTTTCGGAGGTCTTGAGGAATTCGGAGATCCTGTTCAGCTCTTTCTCCTTTTCCCTGAAGTGACGAATGGCCTCCCAGCCGGTGACAGCCTCTATTCTTCTTATACCGGATGCCACACTCCCCTCGGAGAGTATCTTGAAAAGGCCAATCTCTCCCGTTGCAGCCACGTGCGTTCCACCGCATAGCTCCGAACTGACATCCGATATCGCCAACACCCTTACTTTTTCGCCGTACTTCTCCCCGAACAGTGCGATAACGCCCGCGTCAATCGCCTTTTTTGTCTCCATCACGGTCGTCTGAACCGCTATGTCCCTCATGATATTTTCGTTGACCTGGTTTTCCAGTTGCTCGTTGATCTCGTTTCCAAGAGGACTGAAATGCGTGAAATCAAAGCGGAGTCTTTCTGGTGACACATAAGAACCGGCCTGCTTGACATGGCCCCCCAGTATATTTCTGAGCGCAGCATGGAGAAGATGTGTCGCAGTATGATTTCTCATCGTTGCAGCCCTCTTCCGCATGTCCACCCGCGAGAGAACCGTTGCTCCTACCCTCAACGAGCCTTCTTCGACCTTCACCTTGTGAATATGCAGTCCCTCGATGGGTTTCTTCGTATCGAGCACAACCGCCTTCATTCCCCCCGACGATAATTCCCCCGTGTCTCCCACCTGACCCCCGGACTCTGCGTAAAAAGGAGTCCGGTCAAGGAGTACTTCGCCGTCGTCTCCCGCATTAATTGCGGCGACAGCTTCCCCGTTCACAACGACCGCAAGCACCGCTGACTCCGACTCAGTTTCTTCGTATCCCGTGAACTCTGTCTTTCCATGCTGGTCCACAAGGTCTTTGTAAACCGGAGCTGCGCCCATTTCTTCGGCCGACCAGGATGCCTTGGCCTTCGTCTTCTGTATCTCCATTTCCTTGTGATAGCCCGCCTCATCGATGGTCAGACCGTTTTCGGCAGCAACATCCCTCGCGATGTCGATCGGAAACCCGAAGGTATCGTAAAGTTTGAAAAGGTCGCCTCCAGGAATGACATTCCGACCAGACTGTTGAAGATTCCCGATTATGTTGTTCAGAAGTAAAAGGCCTTGTTCCAAGGTTCTGTTGAATCTTTCCTCCTCCATCCTGAGCATCTTCTTGACCCTCGGCTGCTCTTCAATCAGCTCAGGATACGCTTCCCCCATGGACCTGGAAACGGATTCGCAGAGCTTAAACAGTACAGGATCCCCAATATCAAGGGACTTGGCGTAACGGGAGGCCCTTCGGATAATCCTCCGCAAAACATAGCCTTTTCCCTCGTTCGATGGAGCCAGCCCTTCGGAAAGCAAAAAACTGACGGCCCGAATGTGGTCGGCAATCACCCTGATGGCGGTATCGGTCACACTGTTGGTGCCGTAACTCTTCCCCGAAAAGCTGCATATGTCGGAAATGATCGGAGAAAATATATCGGAATCGAAATTATTATGTTTCCCCTGCAGGACAGCCGCCATCCTCTCTAGGCCCATGCCCGTGTCTATGCTCGGCCTCGGAAGAGGTGATAACGCCCCCGTCTTATCCCTGTCATATTGCATGAAAACAAGGTTCCAGATTTCAAGATACCTATCGCAATCACAGCCAACCCCGCAATCAGGCCTTCCGCAGCCGATTTCACTCCCCTGATCTATGATTATTTCCGAACATGGCCCGCAGGGGCCTGTGTCACCCATCTGCCAGAAGTTGTCCTTCGCTCCCAGTCTCACTATCTTGTCTTTCCCAACATCTGTAAGATCAGCCCAGAGCGCGGCGGCTTCGTCATCTTCCTCGTACACAGACACCCAAAGACGTTCTTTCGGCAATTGGAAAACGCCGGTGAGAAGATCCCAGGCAAACTGTATCGCCTCCCGCTTGAAATAGTCGCCGAAAGAGAAGTTCCCGAGCATCTCGAAAAATGTATGATGACGCGCCGTATGACCAACATTTTCGAGGTCGTTATGCTTGCCTCCCGCCCTCAGGCATTTCTGGCTGGACGCGGCTCTCCTGAACGGCAGGCGTTCATCGCCGAGAAAAACCGACTTGAACTGCACCATGCCAGCGTTTGTAAACAGAAGGGTAGGATCGTTGGCGGGGATAAGAGATGAACTCCCCACCACCTCATGCCCTCTTTCCCTGAAGAAATCCAGGAATGTAGCCCGTATCTCCGCGCCTGTCATGGTTATTTCGCCACCCCCGGCTCACTGCTGACTATCTCCCCCAGAATGCCATCTGTAAAAATCAGCCTCGTTTTCGAAAAGATCATCTTCTTATAGGTCCACTGAATCCGCTCCTTGCCGTTATCAGGCTCCATTACCCTTATGCTGTCGGGCGCACCCCAGGAATACCTGACCTGCGTCATGGTCATTCCAAGACTGACCTCCTTGTTCTTGATATGTTCCTGGACCGCAGGGGGATAATTCTGTATTTCCTCGACCGAGTATCTCGCCGAAGTGGCACAGCCCGCCGCCAGAAAAAGTGCAACCAATAAAACAGACAACCTCATATTCCTCACTGTCAGACCTCCTCTTCGAAATAGAAATCCTTCATTGCCTTACGGATCACTGCCGAAGAATAACCCCTGCGGGCCAAAAAATTCCAGAGCTTTTTCTTCTTTTCCTTGGCAGGATAATTTCCCATAGACGACATCTTTTTGTCCAGAAATTTTACAGCCTTCTCCAGTTCGGCCTCTTCATCGTAGGCGAGAGCCGACTCCACGGCGGATCGGGACAGGCCCCTTTTCAACAAAAATGATTTTGCACCCTCATAGCCGAGCATTTTCCGCTCGAATGCCTGTCTCTTCAGATCAACGGCGAGTGCCGTATCGTCGATAAATCCCGCTTCTTTCAGATGCAGCAGTGTACGGTCTGTTATATCCTCCTGGAAACCTTTCCGCCTCAGCCTCTCGCGCAATTCCTTCTCGCTTCTGCCCCTGTAGCCGAGCAGCTTCAGCGCATACAACCTTGCTTCACTGACCGAATCTGTCAACTTTCATTTCTTCGCCCTGTGTATCTCCATCAAAGGTAAGGTCGCTGGTGGATTGTATCCCTTTTACCTTGAGAGCGAAATCGTCAGGATTTGTCGCCCTGCGCAGGGCCTCTT
>JBJKPE010000213.1:0-8405 GCA_046706685.1 Thermodesulfovibrionales bacterium
ACAAGGTGATCCCCCAGGTGATGCAGCGCGAAAGGCTCAACGCCGATCAGTTGCGGCACTATTACATCACCAACGCATCCGGCGCATCGATACCGCTATCGACTATTGCGAGTCTCAAGACGACTGTTGTGCCGGAGTCTCTCAACCACTTTCAGCAGTTGAATTCCGCGACCATCTCGGCTGTGACCGTGCCGGGCGTCACGCTCGGCCAGGCGTTGGCCACACTGAACAACATTGCCAAGGAGGTTCTCCCTCAGGGGTACAGCGTGGATTACGGGGGCCAGTCGCGGCAGTACATGCAGGAGTCGAGTGCATTGCTGGTCACCTTCTTTTTTGCGATGATAATCATCTTTCTCGCACTGGCCGCTCTTTTCGAAAGCTTCCGCGATCCCTTCATAGTGCTTGTGAGCGTGCCGATGTCGATCTGCGGGGCCATGATCTTCATCAGCCTGGGTGTCGGGGGTGCGAGCCTGAATATATATACGGAGGTCGGACTCGTGACACTTATCGGCCTCATCAGCAAGCACGGAATCCTGATTGTGCAGTTCGCCAACGACCTGCAGCGGGAGGGAAAGAGCAAGCGGGAGGCGGTGGAAACGGCCGCCTCTATCCGGCTGCGGCCGATATTGATGACGACTGCGGCAATGGTTCTGGGCGTACTGCCTCTTGTGACAGCGACCGGAGCCGGTGCGGCCGGACGATTCAATATGGGACTGGTGATCATGACCGGCATTTCTATCGGCACACTGTTTACCCTGTTTGTGGTGCCCGCGATGTATATGTTCCTTGCGGCCGAACACGCCAAAAAGGAAAGGGCCGAAGGTACGGGAGACGAGATTGCAGCCCCCGGGCGTGAGTAAGAGAGGCGCAGGAGCGGGAGGGGTAACGCGGCCGAGGTTTTCCGGCAGCTAAGGGCAGACCCGTGGTCTTCTGCCTGAACAAAAACATACAGTGAAAGCGTCATAAGACCCGGGAGAGAACTCTCCGAAGCAGAAATCCGCAATTCAAGTGATAAAACCCGGTCGACCGGGTGGTCACCGTGCACACCGATCTTCCTAAATTTGTTTGGTAAAAAAATCATGTTTTGACTTTATCCACGGGAGGGGTACAATTTAAACAGTGATATGATACGAATAGGGACTTCTGTTACAGCTCTGGAATGAAAACATTTGGAAGATCTTCATGATACTCCGGCTTTTGGAGTTGGTAGATGGCTATACAATGGGCGGTTTCATCCATTTTTTGGCCGGCACAGCAGTTATTGTCCCGGTGGCAGGCCTTTTGACCATAACATTATTCAACTGCCTGGCAGAGAAGGCAAGGCAGGTCCTAAGGGGGTGTTAATAAAAGAAACTTTCCGAGAAAGATTTTGAGGCTGTGGAAACAAACAATTCATGAGGAGGTATAAAATATGCGAGTAATAACAGCAAAGAAAGTGATTATCGTCGTTGTTGCCTTATTTTCCCTTAGTTTAATGGTTGGGTGTTCCGGCATGGAAAAAAGACCCGCTTACAGAGGCGGATATTTGTACTATCCCACCGCATTGGTAAATGCGGACCGCGCCCTGGACGAAGCCCGGGCCGCCGGCAAAGACAAGGAATGCCCGGCAGAATTTAATGCGTTAAAGGACAATGTAGACAAGGCCTATGAGGTCTACATGGCATGCGACACGCAGAAAGCGATTGATATGGCCCAGGAGGCGACCGGCAAAATTAAGGCCCTTTGCCCGGCCAAACCGGCTGCCGAGATGAAACCAGAACCGACGCCCGTACCCGCACCGGTGCCAGAAGCTACACCGCCGCCTGCTCCAGCCGTCGAGCCGGCCAAGGTAGTGCTTGAGGACATACATTTCGACTTTGATAAGGCGACCCTTACAGAAGTCGCAAAGGGTATTCTCAACAGCGACATAAAGACACTGAAAGAAAACCCTGGGTTAAAGGTCCAGATCGAGGGACATGCCTGTTCACACGGCGCCGCAGACTACAACATGAAACTTGGCCAAAGAAGGGCGGATGCGGTGAAGGAGTACCTCGAAAATCAGGGTATCTCCGCCGACAGGTTGACGACGATCAGCTACGGCAAGACAAGGCCGCTCTGTATCGAGGCGCCCACTCCACACAACAAAAACAGCAAGTGTATGAAGGAAAACCGGAGAGTTCACTTTGAAGTGATCTAGAAATAGGAGCCCGGACAGACCTGCAGGGGCGTAGTTCAATACGCCCCTGCTTACCGAAACCTGCCTCAAAATTGATTTTTTGCCGTTATCGGGTTTAGACTCGTCATCCCCGCGAAGGCGGAAATCCATGTTTTCGAAGGATGGTTGGCTCTCCGGAAAAGCACTCATCACGCAAACAATGAAAAATGGGTGAGCGGCAAGGGCCAAAAACGAGTTATTAGAAAAATTGGAATGGGAGTTAACCGATGAACAAGATTATATCTGCAGGAATAATTCTGATGCTGGCTGGGTGCAGCCCCGCAATATCGGAGGTGAAAGCCGCTCACCCGACACCCTCGGGGTGGTATAATCCTCATAAAACGGACACGCAGCTTTCGCAGGACAGGGACCACTGCCATAATGCGTGTTTAACAGCCTGAAACGTGTCAGCGTGCGAGTCCTTCTGTATGAAGGACAGGGGTGATGAATGGCGCTAATTGTTGATGGCCGGTCTCATACTCTGCAATGTGTTTGAAAAGGGGCCAGTCGGCCAGAGGCCCGGTGTATGGGAAGAAGGGTGTAAACTTATCGATTCCTCAAAGACAAAGCGGGGGCTTATGAACAGACTGGCTAGTCCGGGGGCGCTTCGGGTAGTGGCATGCCGGCCTTGACGATGTCGACGGCCTGTGAAAATCTCCAGTAGAATGTCGCTTCGGTGAAATTCGTTGCCCTGGTCAAATCCTTGTGCTTCGAGGCAACGGCAATCATGGTCTCGTCGGCGCCCACTGGATCTATCCAGGCACATATGGCCGCGTCGTAGGAAAAGAAACCCGTCCCGATGCTTGCGACCATGTAATCCTTCTTGATGCTTTCCCTGATTGCATCGGCGCCCTCCCACCGGAACACCGTTTTTGCAATATCCCATGCCTGTTCCTGAGTTACCGTATAGACCCGGCTCGTTCCGTCTGCACCGGACCGGGTAAAGTCGTTTGCTGTTGCGCAACCCCATAGAGTAAGCAGCAGAAGCAGAAATGCCCCTTGGACAAAGGACGACGTTCTCATGGATGAGTCCTCCTTTTGTTATATATCCCTGAAAAAAGTGAGTTACTTTACCACAAACACAAAAGATTGGGTAGAGGCGGAGAAAGATCTTTTGTGAAGACCGTAATCCTGCAGCTGAGTCACATTTCCCTTGACAGCCGGTCTTCGACTGTGTAGCATGAAAAGAACCAGGGGGGCTTCTACACAAGGTATCTTGAGATAGCCAGAATCTGTCACACACAGCGTGTCCGATAAGACCAAACTCTTCGTGAGGGGAGGGCGGAAAGCCGACGGGTCTTACGAGAAGAAGAGAGCCGGGCTGCCGAAGACAATGCTTCGGCACCCGGTTTTTTTATTTCCCGAACTGCGTGGGCTATGCAGCAGTTGTGCTTTGCTGTTTGGAAAGGAGGTGGGCATCGAGGGTAAAACGTCTTTTGTTTGCGCGGTGCTGGTGGCCGGGCATATCAAGCATTCTTGGCACAATTTTGCATATTAAGTAAGGAGGGTTATTATGAAATTGATCGCTGGTGCGTTTAGGGGACCGCAGGGTCCGGCGATGAAAAGGATCGTCGTAGCATTCTTATCAATTTTCCTAGTGCTTGCCGCAGTTTCGGTCGTCAGTGCAGAGGACTGTCAATGCGTAATCTGTCACGGCCCGAACGGGCCGCACAGCGGGGGGTTCCCCGGATGCTCCGCCTGTCACGGCAATCCCCCGGTGACAGACCAGCCTGGAGAGGATGGACTGGTGCGCTATCCATCGGTGACCGGCGCCGTAACCGCAGGGGCTCATGAGAAGCATGCTACGCCTGCCGGTTATAACTTCGACTGCCAGACCTGCCACTACGGGGGCATGCCGGTGAGTCTGATCGCCGACAACGGAGAACTTCAGATAGGTTTCAACTATATGGGACAGGGCGGTGGCGTCTATGACGGTCGTATTCTCGTCAGCCCTTACACATATGCAGCGACCAACGGCACCGCAGTTTCGACGAACGGCACGATGACTTGCTCGAACATATACTGTCACAGCAACGGAACATCCGTAACCACCGGAGCCCCGCCGACCGGTACATCTCCGGCCTGGGGTACGACCGTGCCTGCCGCGTGCGATGCCTGCCACGGTTATCCTCCCCAGTATCCACAGGACCAGCCGAAGTCCAACAGCCATGTCATACACTTCCAGCAACTGCAGCAGAATTCATGGTTTTCCTGCGGCACATGCCACTATACGACCACCACGGACGGCGTCACCATAGCCAATCATGCAAACCACGTCAATATGCAGTACGATGTAAGCCCGGCTCCTGACGTATATTTCGATTATGTATATGACAAGGGCGGCGGCAAGTGCCTGAATATCTCATGTCATGGCGGCACTTCTCATCCGGGATGGTCCAATGTCTGGGGCGGCGTGCAGCTCGACGCGTCCGTCGCTGTAAATTACGGGCCGGGCTGCTACCAGGTCGCGCTGAACGGTACGGTCGCGGGAGGCACGGCGCCATATACTTTTTTCTGGAATCTGGGCGACGACACGACCGCTACGGGATCGCCGGTCATACACAATTATGCCGGCAGCGGCCCTTATTTCCCGCAGCTCACTGTAACGGACGTAAATAACCATGTCGGGACCAAAACTGTTCAGGTGACACCGCAGGCAGCCAACGCTTTTCCTGTATCGGCCAAGAGTGTCTCGGTATCGGCCAAGACGGTCACATTGACAGATCTCTCCTATGACCCGGATTATAATCTGTGCAGCCACTCCGGCCCGGGGATAATCTCGATCACGTGGGGCGACGGCACGCCCACCATGACCCAGTCCATCAATCTCACGGACTCTCCGTCGAACATCGTTTTCAGTCACACCTATAACTGCTCGTCGACCTGCCTGTTTACTATCCAGCACTATATCACGGACAACTCCGGCGCGGGGCCGGTCTCATCGGGTAACGTCCAGGTTGCGGTACCGGTTCAACTGAACATAGGCGGGGGTGTCTTTCACGCCGCCGGGTCGCCGTTTACCGGCGTCACGATGACCTTAAGGAAAACCAGCACTGGAACGACTTACAGGCTGGCGACGACCGATGCCAACGGGATGTACTCCTTTACCGGCATACCAGGCACCGAGTGTTACACTGTAACACCGACAAAGCCGGGGACTCTTGTAACGTTTTCACCAACGGTCCAGACGGTTTGTTCCAGCAGCAGCAGCGTGAACTTCACCGGTACGCCCTAGTCCGGCAGGATATGTAACGCGGCCGGATACTCAGGAGGCGGGGCTCCGGCCCTGCCTCTTCCTCAATCCTTTAAAAGGCAGTCAGCCACGGATGAACACGGATTCCCAAGAACACGCAAGCTTTTCGTCACCCGGCCGAAAGCTGGATCTTTCCCGGATGACAACACTTGTTTTTATCCGTGCTCATCCGTGCTTATCCGTGGCTAAAATGCTTTTTTGATTTAATTCCAAAAAGGAGGGCGGGATAAGTTATGCTGCTCTTTCCCTTTTTATCGCGTCCGCTACTTTTGCGACCTTCGACATCTCCTTTACATCATGGACGCGGACTATGCTGGCGCCTTTCATTATGGAGATGGCTACCGCCGCCGCTGTTCCCTCGATCCTTTCATCCGCCGGAGCACCGCCGAGCAGCCTGCCGAGGAATGCCTTGCGTGACGGACCTACTAGGATGGGCTTGCAGAGCTGAGTGAATTCCTGAAGGTTGTTCAGTATGGCGAGGTTGTGGTCGAAGGTCTTTCCGAAGCCTATACCGGGATCCAGGACAATGAGGTCTTCGCTGATACCGGCGTTGACGGCAAATTTGGTGCATTCTCTGAAATATTGCAGGATCTCCGGAATGAGAGCGTTATACACCGGATTCAACTGCATGCTCTTCGGGGTGCCCTTTATATGCATGATCACGACCGGGACCTTATAGCCGGAAACGACCCCGGGCATCTGGGGATCGAACCTCAGGCCGCTGATGTCGTTGACGATGGAAGCGCCTGCGTCAAGCGCCCGCGCCGCCACTCCGGCCCTGTATGTATCTATGGATATTGGGCAGCGAATCCTCTTTGCAAGGGCATCTATGACAGGGACAGTACGTCTTATCTCTTCCTCAGGGGATACCGGATCGGATCCAGGTCGGGTGGATTCACCGCCTATATCGATGATGTCGGCACCCTCATCGATCATCCTGAGTGCGCGGTCGACGGCCGTGGACTTATCGAAATGGAGCCCGCCGTCCGAAAAAGAATCGGGCGTCACATTGAGGACGCCCATGATATGCGTTTTTTTGGAAAAGTCCAGGCAGAACGTTTGCCAGGCCAGCCTCACGACAAGATTACGCCTCGACTGGTGCCCGGCCTTCGAACTCGGTGATCATCTGATCGATCTCCGGTCCGTCGAGCGTCTCTTTTTCGAGAAGTTTGCGGGCAAAGGTGTCCAGAAGAGCGTACTTGCCCTGAAGAAGGTTCTTTGCCGCGGAATAAGCGTCGAAGATAATGCGTTTGACCTCTTCGTCGATTTCCACCGCCGTCTTTTCGCTGTAGTCCTTATGCTGCGCGATTTCGCGGCCGAGGAATATCTGCTCTTCTTTTTTCCCGAAGGTGAGAGGTCCGAGCTTCTCGCTCATGCCCCATTCAGTTACCATCTTCCTTGCCAGTTCAGTGGCGCGTTCGATATCGTTGCCGGCACCGGTGGTCATGTGCTTCAAGGCCAGTTCTTCCGCCACCCTGCCGCCCATGAGGACCTGCAGAGTCTTCAAAAGGTAATCCTTGGAGTAGGTATACCGGTCGTCTATCGGGAGTTGCTGCGTTATGCCGAGGGCGCGGCCGCGCGGTATTATGCTGACCTTGTGAATGGGGTCTGTGCCCGGCGTGAGCTTGGCCACCAGGGCGTGGCCCGCTTCGTGATAGGCGGTGTTCTTTTTTTCTTCATCGCTGATGATCATGCTCTTTCTCTCGACGCCCATAAGCACCTTGTCTTTAGCCGCCTCAAAGTCGGAATTCTCCACTTTTGTCTTGGACTGTCTGGCAGCCAGCAGGGCAGCCTCGTTTACGAGGTTGGCAAGGTCCGCGCCGGAAAAGCCCGGTGTTCCCCTCGCGATTTTTTCGAGGTTGACGTTGTCATCCACCGGGATGTTTCTGACATGCACCTTCAGTATCTCCAGCCTGCCTTTCACGTCGGGCTGGGGCACGACAACCTGTCTGTCGAACCTGCCCGGCCTCAGAAGTGCGGGGTCCAGAACGTCGGGCCTGTTTGTCGCCGCGATGATGATGACGCCTTCGGTGCCTTCAAAACCGTCCATCTCTACCAGAAGCTGGTTGAGAGTCTGCTCGCGCTCGTCGTGTCCTCCGCCAAGGCCCGCTCCCCTGTGCCTCCCCACCGCGTCGATTTCATCGATGAAGATTATGCAGGGGGCGCTTTTCTTGGCCTGTTCGAACAGGTCCCTTACGCGGGATGCGCCCACACCCACAAACATCTCTACAAAGTCCGAACCGCTTATGCTGAAAAAAGGTACCCCCGCTTCCCCTGCTATTGCCCTGGCAAGCAGCGTCTTGCCGGCGCCGGGCGCGCCCACGAGGAGTACCCCCTTTGGAATCTTGCCGCCGAGCTTCTGGAATTTCTGAGGGTCTTTCAAAAAGTCTATTATCTCCTGGACCTCACCTTTGGCCTCCTCGACGCCGGCCACATCGGCAAAGGTGATCTTGACCGCCTTCTCGGAGACAAGTCTTGCCTTCGATTTGCCGAAGGAAAGCGCTTTATTCCCCCCGCTCTGCATCTGTCGCATGAAGAATATCCAGATGATCGCTATGAATATGATAGGTCCCCACGTGAAAAACAGATTGACGTACCAGGGGTTCTGGTCAGGCGGCTTTACCGTTATCTTCACGTTCTGCGAACGCAGCTGCTTCACAAGATCCGGATAGTCGGCATAATAAGACGTGAACTTGACGCCGTCTTTCAGCCGGCCCGTAATGGCATTGTCTTTTATGGTCACCTCATCGACTTTTCCCGCTTCAATCTTCGTCAGGAAATCGGAGAAGATGAGCTCTTCCGAGGTCTTTTTCGGCGTGTTCAAAAGGTTAAAGAGAAGGATTATCATCAATCCTATAAGGACCCATATGAAGAGGCTTCTATAGATATTCAAATTTATCCTCCGGAGTTATCATCTATTCTACCACATAAAAAAAGTTATTTTCAGCTTTTGTCGGA
>JBJKPE010000214.1:0-2568 GCA_046706685.1 Thermodesulfovibrionales bacterium
GAAAGAGCTGCAGGGATATTCGGTCAAAGAGTGTCCTTGCAGTTCCCGCCTGATTTAGCGGCTAGAACCTCATTCTCACCCTGTATGACAGAGTTACCGCTTTATCCCTTGGGACGAGCATATCAAACTCGGCGGCGAAGGCATCCGTTTTCCTGTACGGATGAGAGAAACTCAGCATCGTCCAGTCCCCCGGGACGGGCTCTATTACCTTAACAGTAACGTCTTCCTTCTTGTGGTTTCTGAGCGAGATCTCAAAAGCGGCCTCGTATGTATCGTAAGCAATTTTTTTCCAGTCGACTTGTCTTCTGCTTCCCACGACATCGAAGGCTTCACCGACTCTTATCCTGACCTTCTCGTCCCTGGGAGTGTGGTCTACGGTGTCCTCTCCAATGAATTGCAGGCTTCCCTCGTTGTCGCGCTTGTATAACCTCACAATACCTTTTGGCAGGGGTATCCCGAGGTTGTCTTCCCTGCTGTTCTTCATCTCCACGAATACTCCGATTTTCTGGTTTGAGATGTCCTCTCCATATCTGCTTCGGTAGTAGTAAGACGACCCGTAATAGACAAGCTCCTTCTTCACGGGTATGTTTTCCGCGGCGATAAGGCGTATCTGTTTCGTCTGATTGTCTTTTATTGTTGAAGGCCGCTGAAGGGTGTATATATGATATTCGAAGAACTCTTCCTCTTTAAACTGAGGCCCCTGTTTGACCGCAGCCTCTGCGACGCGCATCATCTTGCCGCCGTATTCGTATTCCGGCGTGACCCTGTGGACCTGTCCCGCGATGAGTTTTATCGAGGCGTTTCGGTAAGCTGCTCCGCTCTTGTTATCAATGGTGACCCATCCCGATAGGTCCGCCTTCTGATCTCCGCTGTCGATAGTCAAGACGTAGTCTGCGCGCCAGGTGATGCCGTTTGTCAGATATGAGGCCTCAAGACTTTGAGGTGAAGAAAGCCTGTTTTCGACGAGCCATACCAGTGTCGGTTTGGAAATCAGGTCTTCCGGGACCCCAGGAAATACTATCCTGCCCGGATGCCCGAAGGTTATTTCGTCGCCGATTTTGAAGATCGGTCCCCCGTTGTTCGACAGCAGTGTAGCGTGGACTACCTCCTCTCTCTCCGTGTAAGGGTTCTTGTAGTAGAGTTTCACTTCTTTGCCCACGTATTTGTCGAGGAGCTTCTGGGGGTTCAGGAGGTCATATTCGTAATTCTGTTCGAGGATACTCAGCCCGCCGGGATCCCCGACTGACTTTACATAAACGCTTGCGGGGATTATTTGGGACGCGACATCCATGAACCTCAGTTCGTCTGTCCCTGGCGGCAGACTTACCGTCCTGCGGTCTTTCACAAGACCAAGATTTACGTTGTAAATGGTCAATTCAACGCTCGTCTGGTCCCGGAGCCCGGACACATGACCTGAGGACTCCCGTATGCCTGCTCCCGCGAGGGTGCAAAATAACAGAAACGAAATAGCAAGACCCGCAAGGGCACCAAGACTTTGTCTTTTCATGTTTGACCTCCTTTGTTCTGCTGTCGGTCCTCTGACGGTCAAGGACCGCACTGCCCCCCGGGAAGATACCATCGGGATGTTATATATAATTTTCGATGAGTCGGAGCGTTATTGCAACTCCGCTTGTATAATTCATGGCCGTACTGCGGCCGTCTGTACAAATGATGCTTCCCGTAATGACATGAAAAAGGGCGGTAATGTATAATGAGCGGATGGATTTTGAGACGAGGGAAGCCGAATGCCGGCTGCTCGCAGAGGAAGGTCGATGAGACGACTTGTCGTGAAGATAGGCAGCAATATCCTTTCGGGTGGAAAGGACGGACTCGATACACGCCGGATATTGTCGATTGCGGCGGATATCGCTGATCTTCAGAAGATGGGATGCGAAGTTGTGATTGTTTCATCTGGCGCCGTCGCCGCCGGCATGAGGAAACTGGGGTTGAGGAAAAAGCCGGATGCCATCAAGCTCAAACAGGCGGCGGCAGCGGTCGGGCAGAGCAGTCTGATGTGGGCCTATGAAAAAAGTTTCGGAGATTTCGGGAAAAAAGTGGCGCAAGTTCTCCTGACGCGGGAGGACCTGTCTGACAGGAAGAGGTATATAAACGCCAAGAATACGCTGTTGACGCTGCTTTCCTACGGGATCGTGCCGGTTGTGAATGAAAACGATACGGTGGCCACCGATGAGATCAAGTTTGGAGACAATGATAACCTGGCGTCACTGGTATCCGTTCTTGTTGAAGCCGAGAGCCTCATTATATTGTCCGATGTCGACGGGCTTTACCGGCAAGACCCCAGGGTGAAGGCGGATGCGGATTTGATTCCCTGTGTGGAAGAGATAACAGCAGAGGTGGAGGAGATGGCGGGTGGTGCCGGCAGTGTCGTCGGGACTGGAGGGATGTATTCCAAGCTGCTTGCCGCCAGGAGGGCTGCTTCTCACGGGATATCGGTATTCATTATCAGCGGAAAGAGAAAGGGGCTGCTGACATCTCTTGTGAAGGGCAAAGAGCACGGGACCTTTATAAGGCCGGCGAAAAGCAGGCTTTCACACAGGAAGGGATGGA
>JBJKPE010000215.1:0-3445 GCA_046706685.1 Thermodesulfovibrionales bacterium
AAAATGGTCGGGGCGAGAGGATTTGAACCTCCGACTTCACGGTCCCGAACCGTGCGCGCTACCAAGCTGCGCTACGCCCCGTATATGGATAATAAGTTTACCGGGCATTGTATGTCAAGTAATTGAGACTGCATTAGACGGCGGCAAGTCAACGCGGTCGGGGATGTCCGCGGCAAAGTCGCATTGACGGGTATGAATGCATGGTAGAAAGAAAGCCCAGGTGTCCGGTCCAGGTATTGCGAAGGGAGCTTCCGGCTAAAAGATATCATCTTCCAGAAGCCTCAGGACGAGCTCTTTGGCCCCTTTTCTCAGAAGATGTTCTTTTAGCGCCTGTTCTTCCGCCGTGCTCTTCTTTTTGACAGCGGTTGTTCTCTCATCTATCCTGATCTCGGTTTTCAACTCTTTCTTTTTTGCAGAGTAAACTTTTGCCGTAATCCCGACGATATAGTCCGTAGCCGTATCCCCCATGCCCGGCGGTGCTTCTACCGCTTTGCGGACGGTATAATCGACATTGTCAAGGATCACGATTCTCATGCCCTTCCTAAGGCATTCATCGAGGAACTTATCGAACTCCGCAGTTTTCGCATCCGGAGAGGGAATTTTCAGGCCCGTCAGGTTCTTTACCTCATACATCCCGCTGTCCGTGAGAATCCGTTGCAGTTCGTCGTGCATCTTTCGGTGGCCTGTCCCGGCAGCGGCCATTCCAATTTTTAAAGGTTTTTCAAGCAATGCCATCCACTTCTCCGCGTCGCCGATCTCCCGGGTCGATTCGGCCAGCTCGCGAAATTTCCCGAACTTGACCATGGCCGTGTTCTTCCGGCCTGTATAGGTATAGCATGCTGCCAGGTAAAATAAAGTGGAAAGATCGGCAGGATTCGAATTCGTCGCCTTTTCAAAAGAGAGCAGGGCCTGGAAGAAGTTTCTTTTCTCGTACTGGAGCCGTCCCTCCCGATAATAACGACTGAAAAGTTCTAAGTCCGAGAGTTTTGCCCCGGTGGCGGGCTCGCGCGGGATTTTGGTAATTGAGAGTCCCTTCTGGCTGGAGTTGTTAAAATCGTCCGTGATCCTGGCGGCGGCCGAAAATGCCGCATCGTAAGCGGTCTTGTCCGCTTCTTCCAGGATGCCGACATAGTTGCCCGCCAAGTCGAGTTCCCCGCTGCGGCTTACTCCCGTTGCCGTGTCCTGCCACAAGACTCTCCCGTCCAGATCATAAAGGGTAGTTCTCATCATCATCTTTGCGTCTACGCGGCCTGCAACCGTTCCCTCAACGTTCCCATATGCGTAAAGAATGTCTGGTTCTATTACGGCATCGACATCGGGCCTGTAATTATCATCATATGGAGGCAGCGACTTTACCTCTACTACGTCCCCTAAGATCATGGCCGACGTCATCTGTGGCAATATAGCGGCAATAGAATCACCCACATGCATCCTGAAAGTCACACCCAGTATCCGTCTTTCATATTCATATCCCCTGAGATCATCATTCAGATAAATGCCTATACTTGCATGCATTTTCTTTGATTCCGGGTATGCGCGGCATGATTCGCTGTTTTGTCCGGCAGCCGAGCGGAAATTGTGAGCGCACCCGTAAAAAGCACTTATCAAAATAAGCAAATAAAGCCATGAAATAATCCTGTGTTTTGCCGGCATATCTCTCCTATCTCAAAGATCGTCCCTGGAGTGGGGGGGAAAACTTCTCTTTCTAATCTCCGGCGGCGGGGTCCCCGTTGTCCTCCCGCGACCGGTCGTAATTTGCCCTTCCTCGTTCGCTTCCGTTTTCTGTGGCCTCTTTTTCCTTCTGCCGGTACCCCCCTCAGCAGGCGCTCCCAGGCTCTTATGCACTTCTACTTTAGCAGAACTTCCGGACCCCTGTGTAATCGATGAGGGGTTATCCGGGGATCCAGATACAAGGTGCGAATTAAGCACGGGATGCTGCCCTGCCATCACCCCTTTTTCAGGCTCAGAGACCGATTTCGGCTGACGGGATTTCAGGAAAAATAGAGTGATCATGAGAAGCAGGAGGACGGTGCCGGCCATCAGAAGCTTTGCCTTTCTCCTGTTGCTGTTGCCGCCCGTTTCCTGACTCGATAGTTTTCCATATAGTGGTCCGCCATCCTCTGCTCCCTCTTCACCGACCTCAGCATCCGGTGCGCTTGCGGCAAAATCTTTGACAAGGTGAAACGTTCCGTCTTCAACCAGCCCGATGATGCAGAGGGGGTCGATAGCTTCCCCAGCAGCATTCCGGGGAGAAGTTTCCTTATAGAGCAAAACATTGATGTAACGCTTCCCCGGTTCCCCAAGCACCTTGTAGAAAATCTCGGCTGACCTGACAATGCCGGAGTAATGAAAGAAAATATTTCCGAAAATCTTCATCTCCTCGTCGGAAGGCGCATACTGCCGGCTCCTGAAATAAAGACGGTCACCAAAATAGGCAAGCTTTGTTTTGCCAAGTATTTCCTGTGCCCTGCCCGGTCTCTCTCCTTCGAGCGCCTTTGCCGCGGCATCCCTGTTTTCTTCCAGGATGTTATGTGTGAACCGTTCATCATTGCCGCCGAGCTCACCCGAAGCGCGAAAATCAATCAGTGACTTTTCAACCAGATCCAGCGTATTGTTATTCCAGCTGTTGCCCTGTCTGCCGGAGATAATACCGGCCTTCCTGAAAAAAGCAATCGCCCGCAGAAACCTCAGCCATACATCGTCCTTCATCGCCTCATGCAGCATTACCTCGGAGGTCAATGCGATAAATTGGCCCGCTTCCTTTTCAGAAAGCTCCGCCAGGTTCGACCAAAAGTCATCACTTGAAGCCACTCGGCAGTTTCCCCCGGGGAAGGCAAAATTGCCGCCTTCAATAAGGGAGGACCTTTTTTCGACATCTCCCGGAGAGGGATCCTTCAGGTCTCCGTTTTTACGGCTGGAATCATCCTCCGCACGGCTTGAAAGCATAACCCCTGATTTACAGAAATGGCCGGCGATTCGATATTCCTTAACCCATCTTACAGTGGCTTTCGGATGGTGAAAAGGCAATGGATTGTTGAAAAGAATGGCCTGACCCTTATGGAGACGGTCCGGGGTATACATGCATATTCCGGAATCGCTCAGATCGACACAGATCGCACAACGGCTTCCCTCGGCTACCTGAGGGCCTAAAGAAAAAAAAGTAATGAACTGTAAATACGCGTACCTTTGATGCTTTCTGATGTGAGAACTGCGAAAAAACATTGTTAACCCGTTATATCTGAAAGCCAGATATAAATTATAAAGATAATTGTGAATTATATATTAATATAAGCCCATGTTGCCAGGTATCCCCATAGCCCATAATCCACCATCAAACTTAGCCGAACTGTGAGATTAGGGATTCTGATGCGGGTCAACCCCTCGATTTGCTTAATAGGGGCCTCCGGACCCTCTAAAACTTCCTGGAAAGGACTGTAAAATCTGG
>JBJKPE010000216.1:0-3078 GCA_046706685.1 Thermodesulfovibrionales bacterium
GGGTATACAACGACGCCAGTAATGGGCGGGTTGTTTGTTTTTGGCAAAAGGCAAAAAACGAAACACCCTGCCCTGAGCAGGACAAAATGACCGTTGCACCCGGGAGCCTGGACGCATGACAGGAAATAACCACATCACGCTGAAGGAAACCGACTCTTGTATCCATATTCATAGCAACGCAGCCGCTCTCTCAGCCAGCCCGGACCTGCTGCTTTTGAGCAGATTGAGATAGCAAAAATCCTCCTGCTGCATGAACCTGCTTATCAGATATGACAGGCCGTTGCTCTGAGCGTCGAGGTAGGGGTTGTCGATCTGGTCGACGTCGCCCGTAACGATGATCTTCGTCCCCTCCCCCGCCCTGGTAACGATGGTCTTGCACTCTCTCGGCGTGAGGTTTTGAGCCTCGTCGATGATGAAGTACCGCCGGGGCAAGCTGCGTCCGCGAATGTAGGTCAACGGCTCCACCTGGACATAGCCGGCGTCGAACAGGTAATTGAAGTTCTTGTGCTGGACACGCGGCTTCCTTGCACCGCCGGAGACATCTTGTTTGGGTGTGGAAACCAGCACATCGAGATTGTCAATAATGGGCTGCATCCAGGGGGCAAGCTTTTCTTTGATGTCGCCCGGAAGATATCCCAGATCGTTGCCCATGGGGACAACCGGTCTGGCCACCATGACCTGGTCATATCTGCTGGTTTTGCCGGTTACGAGATGCAGACCGCAGGCGAGCGCAAGAAGGGTCTTGCCCGTGCCGGCCTTGCCGGTGATGGCTACTACGTTTATTTTCGGGTTTGTGAGAGCATCGATGGTGCATTCCTGCTCGACATTGGCCGCCTTTATGCCGAAGACCACCCTCTCTCGCCTGACGGGTTCCCCTTGGCGGTTTTGTCCGCATAACCGCATTAATTCATTGTCCCTGAGCCGGTACCGGACGGACAGGATTCCGTTTGAGCAATCCTCCTCGGTAACTATGTGGCCGTACTTGAGAAAAAGTGAGGTCTTGTCGTGGATATAGTCCTGCGCTGAAAGCCCCACTGCCTCAGCCTTGATCCTCGCGTTGGCATCCTTCGAGACCAATATCACGTCGAGGCCGGGCGATCCATTGAGCGCTGCCGCAACGGTGATGATCAGGTTGTCGGCAGTGCCCGGTAAAGGCGCGACCGGAGTAACGGGACCGGTTTCCACTTTGAGATGCCCCCCGCCGGGCAGCGTTATCCCCTCCGATATGCGTCCCGTCCTGGAAAGCTCCGAAAGCCTTCTGATGGCCTCGCGCGCCGCATAAGCGGTCGACCTGTCACCTTTTTTGAGCTTGTCCAGCTCTTCAATCACCATGATCGGGATGATAATGTCGTTGTCCTCGAATTTGTCGAGGCATCGGGGGTCATGGATCAGGACTTTAGTTTCAGTATAAGAGTGTAAATAACTTATAACCCCTTGATAATACAAATATTCAAAAACTAAACTCTCACTCTGTGTAAAGTGAAATGTGTAAAAAGTTTCCACCGTGATCCCACTGAATCCCACTTGGCAGTCGAGAGGCTGCCGCCAGGTAGCCTCAAACAGCTCTCTCTATTTTCACGATGCTTGCGCCTTTATATAAAGCATTTCGAAACCTGTTTGGCTTTATCTGTCGTGCCTAAATATTACCATCACTCCGAGAGACGGTAGTGGGGTATTAGAGTGTTGAAGGAGAAAAGATCGGCTGCCAAGCTACGGAGAGCTTTTGTCCAAATCGGGTGCTTCCTTCTTATTGTCTTGTTCTTTTCTTTTGTGGGCTGTTTTTGCCAGCAGCATGGGTGGCCGTCAAAGTGGGTTCCTTTTGCTTGTATTGCTGCGATTGCGTTTTCCCAGCCTGATCGTTATTTTTGGGAAAAAAGTGACAAAGATAATGCTGACACAGAAGAAGTAGAAGACCGCCGACAACAGCGATTAGAATGCCCATGCCAACTTTGCGAACACAGAGCCAATAGTCTTTCTTCCGCCGCTCAATCTCCTTGTCCACTTGCTCTATGTAGCGGTTCTTCGTATAGAGAGCGTACCAGCAGTCCTTATCCAACTCCCAGGACTGGGGTTCTTTTAATATGGACAGAAATTTACGGAAAGTAGCCAGTTAAGTTCACTCATCAACACTTTTGAAAACTCGGTAAATTCTGCCAGACCTTTCAAAACGAAATGGCGACCGATTTGGGAGGAAATAAAGAGGATAAGCGCCGCTTTCAAGGACAGCCGATTCCCGACAAAGGAAGAGAGAAAAGAACACTGGGACAAATTTCAGTCCCTTGTCGACAAAGTTAAAGACATACAGGCGGAAGAACAGGATAAATGGGACGACAAATCTCGCAATTCAAGCCGATATATGAACGAAATCCTGTCTTGTGCATCAGCGGCGACTCCTTCCGGTCCCCTCGGTGATTTTATAGTCTCACTCATATCTTTGCCAGCCTTACCCCTTACAGCGATGCTTCCCGGTCCCGAGATAGACGAGAAACATCGGGAGTTGAAGGCATGTTCGGCGAAGCTTAAAGAAGGTTGGAACCTTATGTCGGAATACAAAGATGAAATGATGGGGCGGGACAAGAAAGAGGCTTTCCAGGCGCTGAAGGATGCACAGGATTCGCTTAATTCGGCATGGGAAAGTTGGAAAGAAGGAAAGGCGAAAGCGAAGGAAGCCAAGGACGAATACTATAGGGCCAAGAGAGAGGCTTTTCAAGATAAAGTGCGGGATAGAATCGCAACGCACAAGGAAAGATTGGAAAAACTATATGCTGTTCTTTCTAAAGCTGAGGCACATTTGGATAATTTAAGAGACCAGCGTGCTTCCGCGTGGTCTGACAGCTTTAGGGATCGCGTAGAAGGCTGGATAGATGAGGAAGAAGATCGCATTTCAAGTATTAAGGAAAAGATAGACCGAATCGAAGGCTGGCTTGATGAAGACCGTGGGAAATTAGATTACTTGAGAGTACCGATACTTCCCTATAAAGTTAATTAAGCCGCCCGCCTTAACCCCTTGGGATCACGCAAATCGATGCGTTCACGTAGGAATAAAGCGAAAGTATGGTCATTTGGGGAAGATAGCAG
>JBJKPE010000217.1:0-12768 GCA_046706685.1 Thermodesulfovibrionales bacterium
CAGGGAGGCAGGTTCTAAAGGTGCAGGAACTTATCGGCAAGGTTGTCGAGGTCCACACGGCTGACATGGTGTATACGGGCCGACTCATAGAAGTCGGTGAAGAAGAGGTATATCTGGAATCCGAATCCGGCTGGATCGTCGTGCCGGTCGGGAATGTGGCGCTTATAAAAGAGAAGAACGAAGGTTGACGGCATCACAGGCTGTCGACCTGGTCCCGCAAGGCCGGGACGGGTAATCTTAATCGCGCAGTGCCGCAAAGTGCAAAAGACAACCGTGGTTCCGGAAACTTATATCCGCAGAGATTACTCCCGATTGCATCATTACTCCGGCAGTTAAATAAATGAGACGTGTCGCTGCCCGTCATTCCGGCTTGTCCGGCATCTTTCTTTGTTTTCGGAAGGATTCCCGACCCCAGAAGGCTTTCGGGATTGCGGGAATGACAGCGTTTTGAAGTATTTAATTGCCGCGGTAATAAATTGCGGCTTTGCCTTCAGTTCTTCCCCATCTTTAATGCAGCGTCAGAGTATAAAAACCAGACAGCCATTAAACCAGGGCGATTCATTTGGTCGAAGAATATACCTATCCTGATAAAACATTGGATTTCTTTGCGATTTTGACTCTTTTTTGGTGAATATTTGATGCTTTTCGGGTTCAAAGCGGTTCAGAGTTGACGCGGTCCGCCTTATATGTTAAGAGTATGCTATGGACATACTGGTAGTGGACGATGACCCTTACGTCCAGCGGTCTCTGACTTTTGTGTTGAGGCGGGAAGGCTTTGATGTCGAGGTTGCCTCAAACGGGGAAGAGGCATTGCTGAAGGCACGTGAGGCCAGTCCGAAAATAATATTCCTCGACATCATGATGCCGAAGATGAACGGTTTCAGCACGTGCAGGGTTATTAAGGGCGATGACGTGCTGAAGCAGAGCTATGTGATAATCCTGACAGGCAAGGGTCAGGAAATCGACAGGGAGCAGGGTTTCAGAGAGGGAGCCGACGAGTTCATAACAAAGCCGTTCAGTCCCAGAGAACTGGTTTCAAAAGTCAGAAATGTACTCCGGGCGCTTCATTGATGAACAGGAAGATCTACTTGTTTTTGGGCCTGCTCTGCCTGATCCCGGGTTTGTATTTAACCGGCGGTGTGGAGAGTCATCTCCGGAATATCTTTTATCCGCTCATGGTACTGCTCATACCGGAGTTGAACGCCAAGGCTGTGCTGCAGGCGGCCCTTACGTTCAGCATACTTTACGCGGTCATGCCCCTGGTAGGACACGGGTCTTATCCCTTTTATTTCGTCGCCGTGAACGTGCTGCCGTTCCTGCTGATGGCCGTAGTCTCCGGGAAGCTCTCGGACTACGTACAGAAAGAACGTGATTCACTCCAGAAGACCACCGATATTTTTCATGGGCTGACGAACTCACTTAATCTTAAGGTCATGAACCAGCAGGCAAAGATAGATTCGATTTCTGAAAGCAATGAGCGCCTGCTGGCCGTCGACAGGAACAAGAGCCATTTTATCTCAGGTGTTTCACACGAACTGAGAGCGCCCTTGTCCTCTATACGCTCTTTTTCGGAAATACTGCTTACGTACGATGACATTGACGATGAGACCAGAAAAGAGTTCCTTGGCATAATTAACGAGGAGAGTGAGAGGCTTACCGACCTTACCAACGAAATACTTGACGTGGTGAGGATGGAGGCGGGGAAGGTGGAATGGCATATGGACTATGCCAATATCGGGGAAATCATCAATTCCGGGATCAGGATGATGCGCCCGCTTGCTGAAAACAAAGGCCTGGTGATAGAGACGGATATCCCGGACGGGCTTTCCCCGGTAAAGGGCGACAAGAACAGACTTTTGCAGGTGCTGCTGAACCTTATCAGCAACGCCGTGAAATTTACCCGCAGCGGCAAGATAACGGTTGTGGTGGAGGACTTGCCGCAGGAGGAGAAAGTATCCGTGGCCGATACGGGCGAAGGGATTTATCCCGAGGAGCGGGACAGGATATTTGAGGAATTCTACCGGATAGGGGACGAGTTGCAGGGACGTGCGAAGGGGTCGGGACTGGGCCTCAGTATATCGAAGAAGATCGTCGAGGCCCACGGGGGCATCATGTGGGTTGAGAGTCAAATAGGCAAGGGTAGCACCTTTTTTTTCACACTGCCGAAGCTTGGGATCGAGCAAAGAGGTAACACGGTACGGTCCTTTGAATACGTGCGGGGCAGGCATGTTCTTGTCCTCGAGGATTCGGTGACGATGCGGCATATAATGAGACTGGCCCTTGAAAAAGCGGGGTACAAGACTATGGGCGCGGACAGCCGAATGGCGCCCGAAGTCGTCAAGGCTTCCAGACCCGACGCGATCATTATCGGTTATCCCGATAACGCCGACTATGTTGATGAGCTCAGGACTATTGCACGGGTGCAGGGCATTCCCTTCTTCCTTGCCTTCATAATCAATGACGAAAAGAACGGGCACCAGCTTGCCGTAAACGCTTATATTTCGAAGCCCTTCGACAGTTTTCATCTGAATGCCGCCATCGAGGAGGTTGCTCAGAAAAAGACAGGCAGAATCCTTATAGTATCGCGTAACCCGGAGGACGCCAGGAACCTGCAGACTCTTGTCGGCACAAAGGGCTATGATACCGTTATAGTACCGGATGCATACAATGTGCCGTCAGGTTCTCTTCAGGATGCGGTTATCATCGGATCCTATCCAAAGGAGGAGATCTACAGGACTATCTCCGACATCAGAAAATATCCCGCCTTCGCCGCTGTGCCTATTATCCTTACCCTGAACGTCCCGCTCGGCGGGATCACGGGTGTTGGACTCGGCGCGGCTGATTACGGGCATGGACTGGAGGAATTGTGCAGATGTCTGGAAGGGAGGGTTCCGGGTGTCAAGAATTTCTGAATTGATCGCAATCGAGACGGTGAGGAAACTGATCCGCGAGTATGGTGAGGGCCTGAATACCGACCTCATGATCCTGGACAGGGACAGGAACGTAATAGCGGGCTTCCCTGGTTATGTCACGGATGGTCAACTGACCGAGAGACCTCTTTTTCTCAGGGAGTCCCTGGTAGGCTACGTTGCCATGAGCGGAGCGGCCGAAGCGCATGCACTGGACTTCATAGCTAAAAACCTGTCCGGGATCGTCGAAATGGCATATGAGATAGAGAGCCTTTCCGGCGAAGTGGCGAGAAATTACGAGGAACTCTCCCTGTTGTGGAATATTTCTTCCAGACTGGGGACAGGTCTGGATGTGAATACCATATGTACGGTCCTTGCAGATGAGATGATGAACCTTTGTCCGGTGAACGCTGTCTCGATATTCCTCGTCAGCGAGATGCCGTCCGACGGATTGCTTCCGGCGGAACTCAGCGAGGCCGGAAGGACGGCCCAGGCGTCAAGGAAACCAATTCTTCTTCCCAGGGTATCTCTGGGTGCATATGCAAGCAAGGCATCAATGATGACGCTCAACATTGACAGCGGCCTGTTGGGATATGTACACGAAAAGAAAGAGTCGATTACGGTCTGCGACGTAAGCAGGGACGACCGCTTCGAGGGGTTCCCCTATCCGGTCAAGAGCCTTCTCATAGTTCCTCTGATTGTGGAGGACGCTATGATAGGGGCGCTTGTTGCCAGTGACAAACTGGATGGGCAGGAATTTTACTCCACGGATATAAAACTGATATCCGGCATAGCGTCAGCCTGCGCTGTTTCTATTAAGAAGGCCTTTCTCTTTGATGATCTGCGCGGTATGCTTTTCAGCACCGCAGAGGCTTTTTCCCTTGCGATAGATGCCAAGGACCCGTACACATACGGCCATTCAAAGAGGGTGGCCGAAACATCCGTGAGTATAGCTGAAGCGGCCGGTTTTTCTGCCGACATGGTGAACTGGCTTAAACTTGCAGCGCTGCTGCACGACATCGGTAAGATAGGCACTCCCGAGAACATTCTGCACAAGAACGGCAAGCTTAACGATGCTGAGATGGGCATGATGAAAGAGCACCCGGTGATAGGGGCGAGGATGATCCAGCATATCCCCCGGCTCAAGGAAATTTCCCTGTGGATCCGGCACCATCATGAAAAATACGACGGCTCAGGCTATCCTTCCGGTCTGAAGGGCGAGGACATTCCCATGGTGTCGCGGATAATAGCGATATCCGATTGTTTCGATGCCCTGACGACCGACAGACCTTACCGAAGAGCGCTCAGCCGGGAAGAGGCTGTCAGCATAATGAGGGAGAGTGAAGCGAAGCATTTTGATCCGGTCCTGTTCGGGTATTTTAACAGGATAGCGGAGTGAGACCGCCGCATGAGGTGCTCATCTGCGGAGGGGGTCACTCGACGACGCAGATTGCGATTCCAGCCCCGTGGTTTATGATCTTGCTCGTAACGCTCCCCATCAGGAAATGTTTTGCAGGCGACAGGCCGCGCCTGCCGAGTACGAGCGTGTCGTAGCCGCCGTCCCTCGCTTCTTCCAGGATGCTTCCCGCCACGTCTATGGAATCGGAGATAGATTTTGTACGTATGTTCTCAGGTTTTATGTTCCTTCCGGTCAATATATGCACAGCCTTGTCAAAGATGGGGCCCAGTTTCGCCTTTTCGTTCTTCAGCCATCTCTCCAGGTCTTTCGACCTGATTTCACTTTCTTCTTCCGTAGGTATATGACCATCGTCCCACAGCGGGGCAGGCGGGTACGGCACGACGTGAAGGATCGTCATAAACAAGTCGTTCATCCCCGAGAACTGCCTGGCGGCGTATTCCACCGCCTTCATGGCATTGTCGGAACCGTCGATGGCGATAAGCATTTTTTTCATTATTATCCTCCTGGTCTGTTTATATCTCCTGACATTAACCTGCCCTCAAACAGTGTCGTCTATAGGTGAAGAATCTCACGATAATTACCTCAAGTCAAGTGCCCGGTCGGCAATTGGGATTGCCTTCCCTCCTTTTTTGAGCCGGGCGGGGAGACTGGCAGAGCCCTGGACCGCTCATCAGGGGCTGGTGGTATACTAGGCGGAAAGGATTATGGGAATTCCGATAAAGTCAACCGTTTGGAGGAGAGGCATGACGGACTGCAGGGACCGGCTTTGACCGGGCCGGTAAGCTCCGGCAAGGACTGCGGCATAGCTGCCGTCTCCCTGCAGTCCGGAAGCAGCGGTAATTGCATATTCGTTGAGGCGGGGAATGTCAGGCTCCTTTTTGACGCCGGGATCTGCGGCGCCGAGGCGGAACGAAGGCTCTCCCGCTGCGGATACGATATACGGCAGGTCGACGCTTTGATCATATCCCATGATCATGCCGACCACGTGCTCTATGCAGGCGTCTACCAGAGGAAATACGGTCTGCCGATCTATGCGACTCCCAGGACTCTCTCCGCGGCCGACAGGAGGCACGGCCTCGGAAGTCTGAAGGATGTCTCGCTCTTTTTTGCCGGGGGAAAGCTGCGTTTCGGTGACATCTCCGTTGAATCGGTCCCCACGCCCCATGACGGAGCCGACGGGGCGGCCTTTGTCGTCGACGCCGGAGGTAAACGGCTGGGCATCATGACCGACCTGGGACATGTCTTTGCGGGACTCGGCGAGGTTATGGCGGAGCTGGACGCCGTATTTATAGAGAGCAATTATGAGCCGTCGATGCTTGCGACAGGACCTTATCCGGCATTTCTGAAACGGCGTATAGCTGGACCGGGAGGTCATATCTCGAATGTCGAGGCGGCTGAACTCCTTCGGGCCTGCACGAGGTTAAAGTGGGCCTGCCTCTCCCATCTCTCCGGACAGAACAACAGTCCTGAAACAGCTCTCTTGAGGCATCGCCAAATCCTGCGGAGGGACCTCCCGCTTTATATTGCGGGCAGATTGGCGTCAACCGGAATCATGTGTGTCTGACCTTGCCTGGTCCGGACGCATATCATACGAGCCGGACCGCAAACCGTAAGATCATATAAGGGAGGCCATGACGAGTGGCTGTTGTTCCGGGACCTCATTGGAGAATCCGGTTTTTTCGAGGCCCCGGCTGGTCGGCGAATGAGGAAGCTCGAACGGGTCAGTCTGTAAAAAATTCGTTGCACATTTTTGTCCCTGCCTCCGGATATAATAGAAATATGAGGATACTTCTGGTAGAAGATGAGAAAAATGTCGCCGGCTTTATAAAGAAAGGGCTGGAGGAGGAGTTTTATACCGTCGATGTTGCGGAAGAGGGCGCCGCAGGGTACCTTATGGCCGTCTCGAATGAATACGACCTGATGATATTTGATATTATGCTGCCGGGCATGAACGGCGTAGAGTTGTGCAGAAAGCTGAGGGGAAAGGGGGTTAAGAAGCCTGTCCTGATGCTGACGGCCATAGATTCCGTGGAGAGCAAAGTGGAAGGCCTGGAAAGCGGTGCCGATGACTATCTCACCAAGCCCTTTGCTTTTTCCGAACTTCTGGCGAGACTTAAGGCCCTGCTCAGGCGTTCTGCCGATTCGTCGAGTGAGCTGATGATCGATGATTTAAGGATTGATCTTCTGGCCCGGAGGGTCTTCAGGGGAGGGAAAGAGATTCTCCTGACGCCGAAAGAGTTTGCGATGATAGAGTATCTCCTGAGGAACAAGGGAAGAGTTTTATCGAGGACGCAGATAATAGAAAATGTGTGGGGTTATAATTTCGACCCGAGCACCAACATCGTAGATGTTCACATAAAGTTCCTGAGAGAAAAAATAGACAAGGGGTACAACAAGGCGCTTATACATACTGTAAGAGGCACAGGGTATGTACTCAAGGCGGACGAGAGTTAGTGTTTCTGAAGGAGGATTGGGATAACTGATGGAATCAAAGAAATTTGACCCGCAAAAGCTGGCGAAACTTAACGACCCCAAGAGGCTTGAATATCTCAACGCGGATCTGATCTGGAACACTATGAGCGAGGGACATCCGCTTACAGTGGTGGACATCGGTGCGGGCACGGGATTTTTTGCGATTTTGTTCAGCAATAAGATGAACGGCGGCAGGATATATGCCTGTGACGTGTCCGATATTATGCTGGAATGGATGAAGGACAATCTTCCGCTGAAACAGAAAGATTCGGTAATTCCCGTGAAGATGGAAGAAGTCTCTGTCCCTCTGCCTGATGGCGTAGCCGATCTCGTGTACATGATCAATCTTCACCACGAACTTGACGAGCCGGAAAAGATTACGAGAGAGGCCTACCGCCTTCTGCGGAAAGGCGGCAGACTTGCGGTCATTGACTGGAAAAAAACAGATACGCCAGAGGGGCCGCCGCTTTCCATTAGGGTGACGGCGGAAACTATAGAAGACCAGATGAAGTCCGCTGGATTCCTGCAGATTAAAGACCATTAGAATCTGGCGTTTCACAGTTTTGTAACCGGGATAAAGTAAAAGGGCATGGCCGCCACAATCCGGGTCCCGGTTTGCCTGGTTAGTGTGAAATATATACGAAAGTATGCATTGACAGGCCCCTTTCTCCATGATAGACTTTTCTAGCTGGAGCTGCTGCAAGTTCTAGCATTGGTACTCCTGTCCCCCGGACCGGCGAAATCAGGCCGTGGCAAAGGGGGGAAGAAATCGAAGATCGGAATCATTGCTCTGTCGTGGGTGGCCCCTTCTCTGAAGAAGCCGGCTGGGGTTTGAGGACCGTCGTCGAAATAAGGGATACCAGGGGGCTCATTACTTGAAGGGCATAGTTCGCGTGAGTCGCAAAAGGGGGCTCGTATGTCGAATGAAATATCGGTAGTAGTCATTGACGGGGATGTCGGTTCCGTAGAGTCCACGGTGCAGTATATCCGGGACTGTGACATTCCCGTAAAAGTGGAAGGTGTTGCCGCGAACTTTAACAAGGGCTACGAAATGATCTATAAGAAGAAGCCCGCTGTTGTCATAATGGACATATGTGGTAAAGAAGGCGCGGATATCGGGAAGATCAGTACTGTCCACGACCGTTTCCCGGGGACGAGCATATTTGCCGTCTGTAATGACTCCTCGACCGAGGCTATCCTCAGCGCGATGAGGGCGGGTGCCTCAGAGTACCTGCTGAGACCGCTGAATGGGCCGGATCTCCTTTCCGCTTTTCGGAAGCTTGACAGGACATGGGGCGGGGGAATTGATTCGAAAGCCAGGACGGGCCGCATCTGCACGCTTTTCAGTCCCAAGGGAGGAGTTGGCGTTACAACCCTTGCTATCAACCTTGCGACCAACATTTTTCATGTTACGGGGAAACCCACGATCCTCGTGGATCTTGATCTCAGCGCCGGCGATGTCAGCACGTTTCTCAATCTGAGCCCTTCCTACAACATAAGCGACGTTACGGTCAACATCAGCCGGCTTGACAGACATTTTCTCAAAAGTGTCGTAGCCAGGCATGATTCGGGAATCTTTGTGCTGGCCGAGCCACACAGGGTTGAAGAAGGCGTGTCAATATCGGCGGATGAACTCAGGAAGGTACTGGAACTGCTAAGGAAAATGTTCGACTATGTCGTTATCGATACGCAGACCGTTCTGGACAAGCGGACTATGTCGGCGGTAGAAATGTCGGACCTTCTGCTTCTTCCTTTCGTCCTCAGCCTTCCAGGCATCAAGAACGTGCGGCGGCACCTCGCCTATTTTGAACGGTCAGTTTCCCGGAACAAGGTGAAGCTGATTGTCAACAGGTATCATAAGAAAGGCGATATAGACCTGGAGGAGGCGGCCAGGGTGCTGAACCGCGATATTTTCTCTATAATACCCAATTCGTACGATGTAGCAATGAGGTGCCTTAATAAGGGGGTTCCTTTCAGCTCCTACGATCAGGATTCTGAACTGAACAGGGCGATAAGGGACCTGGCTGTGCAGGTCGCCGGGGAAACCGGCGAAAAGGAACTGCGGCCGTCATCGGAACTGAACGCCGACGGAGCGAAATCATCCCGTTTCGGTATCCTCAGAAATCTGTTTGAGGGATTGTAGGGACCCTTTCGGATACCGATCTCTTTTGTTCCAGGCGCTCTCGTTCAATTACTGTCTGACGTATGACATGCCTGACACTTGACTTTCATCTCTTTCGTTATTTATCTTTTAAATCACTTCACTTGGTAAAGGAGAGAGCATGGCGGGTATAAAGGTCGGCATCATCGGCGGATCGGGACTGGACGATCCCGGGTTGATCAGTGACGTCAGGCAGAAAAGAGTGAAGACCCCTTACGGGAGCCCTTCTTCGCCGCTTACGATCGGAAAGATTCACGGCAGGGACACGGTAATACTTGCCAGGCACGGAAAGGACCATTCCATCTACCCCACGGGAGTCAACTTCAGGGCCAACATCCATGCCCTGAAGAAAGAAGGTTGCACGCATATCCTGGCCACGACTGCGGTCGGTTCCCTCCGCGAAAAAATAAAGCCGGGAGATCTTGTGTTCGTCGACCAGTTCATAGACTTCACAAAGCATCGGTCCCTGACTTTTCATGACGAGAAAGTAATCCATACGCCGATGAGCGAGCCTTTTTGCAGGAAGCTGCGTTCATTGCTTGCGAAGACCGCAAAGGAGCTGAAGCTGAAGCACCATACGCTGGGAACAGTTGTGACAATAGAGGGGCCGAGGTTTTCGACGAAGGCCGAGTCTCACATGTTCAGGAAGCTGGGAGCCGATGTTATCAATATGTCGACTGTCCCCGAAGTTGCTCTTGCAAGAGAGGCAGGCCTTTGCTATCAGACGATTGCCATGTCTACCGACTACGACTGCTGGAAAGAGGGTGAGGAGCCGGTGACCTGGGAGATGATAGTGTCGATCATGAACAAGAACGCTGAGAACGTGAAGAAGCTTCTTGTTGAAACGATCTCCAGAATCGACTATACAGGGTGCGAATGCAGATAGGAGGACGCAAATGCCGATAAAATCCAGGATCCGGACGATCCCCGACTATCCGAAGAAAGGGATCATGTTTCGGGACATCACCACTCTGATCAAAGACCCTGTGGGCTTCAGGCTTGTGATCGACGCCCTGACGCAGAGGTATATCAATGTTGAAATGCCGTTCGACATCGTGGTGGGTATCGAGTCGAGAGGATTCATTATAGGAGGCGCACTGGCCTATACGCTGGGGAAGGGCTTTGTCCCGGTGAGGAAAAAAGGCAAACTTCCCGGCGAAAAGATAAGCCACGAGTACGAACTGGAATACGGGACCGATACGATAGAAATGCACATGGATTCCATCGCGAAGGGAATGCGGGTGCTTTTGGTGGACGACCTGCTCGCGACGGGCGGGACCGCTCTCGCCGCCGCCGCCCTTGTGGAAAAGCTCGGCGGGATTGTGGGCGAGATGGCTTTTATAGTCGACCTGCCCGACGTTGGAGGATCAAAGAGACTCAAGGAGAAGGGATACTCCTTTTTTGCCCTTACCGAGTTTGAGGGAGACTGAAGCCCGTTACTGTACTTTCCTTTAGCAGCCGTGTTGCCCTTAAAAGGGCTGTGTCCACTTATCCTATCAGGGAGATGATCGACAAAATATCGATCGCATAAATTATAGCGTGGACCTCCCTCGCCTTTCCCAGAAATAGTTTTATGAACGTGTATACCAGGAACCCCCATATCACCCCTTGAGTAATGCTGAAAGTGAGAGGGATCATTATGATCGCCAGAAAGGCGGGAATGGATTCTTCAAAATTCTTCCAGGGGATGTCCTTCAGGGGCTTCGCCATAAAAACGCCTACCAGTACCAGGACCGGCGCTGTGGCAGCCGCAGGGATAAAGGAGAGGACAGGGGATAAAAACGCAAATGGCAAAAACAGGAGCCCCGTTACAACAGCGGTCAGGCCGGTCCTCCCGCCTTCTTCAATGCCGGCGGCGGATTCCACATAAACCGTTCCGGATGAAGTCCCGAAAAGCCCAGATATGGTCGTAGAGCACGCATCTACCAGCAGCGCCTTCCCGATGTTGGTCGGCGTGCCGTCTTCATCGACGAGGCCGGCTGCCTCGGCGATGCCGACAAACGAGGCGAGGGAATCGAACAGGTCGACAAAGAGGAATGTAAAGGCCGGCATGATCATGCCGACGGTCAGGGCTCCTGCGATATCCAGCTTAAAAAAGACGTCAAGGGTCGGCAGGGCGAAGATTCTGTCCGGCATGGTCACAATCGGGGTTTTCAGCCATCCGGCCGATGAGCCTGTGGTCGAGACGATCAGTGATAAAACAGACGTAAGAAGGATACCGATAATGAAAGCGCCGGTGACCCTCCTTATCATCAACACCGATGTAAAGATCATGCCTGTTATGAACAATATGACCGTGATAGTCAGACGTCCGAAGCCGACGATGGTTGCCTTGTTCGGAACCACAAAGCCGACGCTTTCCAGCCCGATTAAAGCCAGAAAGAGACCTATCCCGGCAGCGAGGCCGAGCCTCAGGGATGTTGGAATAGCCTTGACGATTTCCGTCCTCAGTCCCGTCAAAGACAAGAGGATGAAACATATGCCGGAAATAAACACGGCCCCGAGCGCGGTCTGCCAGCCGATGCCCATTCCGAGGACGATGCTGAACGTGAAAAAGGCGTTGATGCCCATTCCGGGGGCCAGACTGTAAGGCAGATTGGAGTAGAGCCCCATCGCAATCGAACTGAGTGCCGAGACCATGACGGTCGCAAACAGGACGCCTGAAAATGGCATGCCGGTCCTGGATAATATCCCCGGATTGACAACGATTATGTATGCCATCATCAGGAATGTCGCTATCCCCGCAAGCACCTCGGTCTTTACGTTTGTGCTGTTTTTTTCAAGTTCGAAGTAATTCTCGATCTTTTTGACCATCGCATCGTTCTCCGTCCATCTCAAGAATTTCCCGCGAGGTTCGGGTGTGGTAATTTACATCGTGTCATTATACATGACGTATGTGCGGAATGACGACACTAAAAACGGCCTCTCAGTCTCAGGCCATCGTAACGACGGTGACGCCTTCACCGCCTTCGGACCTTTCACCGGGCCTGAATTTCTTCACAAGAGGATGTCCTTCAAGGTGTTCCCGTACCGCCCTGGAGAGTATTCCCGTGCCGAGGCCGTGGATGACGGTGACTTGCGGAATTCCGGCCAGAGAGACATGATTAAGAAAAGGTTCCAGCCGCGACAGCGCCTCATCCACTCTCATCCCGATGAGGTTGACGCTCGTCGGGATTATTTCGTCGGCCCCTTCCGCTCCGGCTGCCCGAGTTTTTTTCTCAAGGGTCTTTCCTTTCTTCCGTGCGATGTCCGAGAGAGGCACCTCTATCTCCATGTTGCCCGCTGTCACCCTCACGCGGCCCTGCTGCCCCATCACACTAACCACTGCGGCATCATATCCAAGGGAGCGGACGAATACCGTATCGCCCGTCTTGACATCTGCGGGCGATAGAGAGACTGTCTCCCCTTCTTCCAGCCTGCTTAGTTTTTCGGTAATCTCCCGTTGTTTCGCCTCGACCTGCCTGACGACATCGCGCCTTTTTTCCTTTTCCTTAACCTTCAACTCTTCAATCAGCGCATGCATCTGTCTCTTTATGTCGGCGATGGTGGCGGCAGCTTCCCTGTAGGACTTCGCCAATATTTCCTTTTGACGTTCCTCAGCCTCGGCCAGCCGCTCTTCAAGAAGCCTGTTTTTTTCCCCCAACTCTTCTTTCTCCCGGTCTAAATCATCGAGGGCAGCCTCATAACGCGCCCTTTTCTCGTTCAGGTCCGCGATGAGGTTGTCGAACTCCACCTTGATGCCGCCGAGCATCGCCTTTGCGGTATCTACGACGCTGTCGGGCAGGCCGTACCGCCTTGCTGTCTCT
>JBJKPE010000218.1:0-8950 GCA_046706685.1 Thermodesulfovibrionales bacterium
TTCCTGAATGACAGGGATTTATCGATTCCCGATCCAAGCCGGTTGCGCAGATTCGCACGCCCTGGAGGCGATGACGGATTTGAAATTCAGGTCTTTTTGCAACGACAGGTCAGGAATCGCACCACACAGGAATTATTTCCCCGAGTGATAGCCTACGACGGATATCCCGGCGCCGTCTGCCTCGGCAACCATTTTCTCCCTGTCGAGGAGAATGCTCTGCCCAGCCTCTACAGCCAGTACACGGGCATGGACGGAGATCATGGCCCTGAGGGTGTCCAGACCCGTCACAGGAACGTCGAACCGCATGTCCTGCTGAGGCTTGCTCACCTTGACCACTACGGCCCCATTGCCCGCCAGCGTGCCTCCCCTCCTTATCGCCTCATCCGTCCCCTCTATAGCTTCAACGGCCATCACAGCCTTATCTTTGACTACCACGGTTTGTCCAATGTCGAGCCTTCCGATCTGCTTGGCGATCTCACAACCAAAGGCAATGTCCAGCCACTCCTCTTTCGAGGGTGACAGCCTGGTGAGAACGCCCTCGGGCGTTAAAAGGCCGGAACTGAACTCGGTCGTGTCCAAAAGTCTGATGCCGTCTTTTTCCAACTCCTTTGTGATAGCCAGCATGATGGAATCATCGCTTCTGTCTTTGAGTGAGAAAAGCACCTTGACAGCCCTCAGGTCGGGAGTAATCTTGCTCCTGTACAGTAAAGATTTCGGGACCTTGCCGGCCATTACAGCCTCCTTTATGCCGGACTTGGTGAGTGTGTCGATGATCGTTCCCAGCTTCCCCACATTGACCCATTTGACTTCGTCCGCTGCCGTCGCAAGAGCCCTTTCGGCAAGCGGGTCAAGGCCCACAGCGATCACGGTGTATCCCTTGGCGCGGGCCTCGGCAGCGATTGCCAATGGCAGTTCACCGCTTCCGGCGATAAGACCCAGCTTTTTCATAATTTTCAACGGCAGATTCCGCGTTTGTTCTTTTCGATGAATTCGATGAGGTGCCTGATTTCGTCGGTGACAGGAACATCATCCTGAATTTTCTTCAGGGCGTCCCTCAGAGTGCGTTTTTCCCTGAAAAGGATCTTGTAAGCCTTCTTTATCCCGTTTACGGTTGCGTCAGAGAACCCGTGTCTTTTCAATCCGATAGTATTCGGCCCGAAGAGCTTCGCCCGGGCTCCTGACGCCACCATGTAAGGCGGGATATCCTGCCCTATGCCGCTGAAGCCGCCTACCATGGCGTACCTGCCTATTCTCGTGAACTGGTGAACTGCTACAAGCCCGCCGATCACGGCGTAATCCTCAACCAGCACGTGACCTGCCAGGGTTGCGGCGTTCGCCATTATTACATTGCTCCCTATCTTGCAGTCATGAGCGACATGCACATAGGCCATGAAGAAATTGTTATCGCCAATCGCAGTTACGCCGTCACCGCCGACGGAGGCTCTATGAACGGTGGTATATTCCCTGATAATATTGCCGTGGCCCAGGACGAGACGGGTATGTTCGCCCTTGTATTTTAAGTCCTGCGGGGGTAAGCCTATGCTAGAAAAAGGATGTATAGTGCAGTTTTCACCTATCTGCGTGTCACCTTCTACGACCACATGGGACAAAAGCCGCGAACCTCTCTCTATCCTTACGCCCTTGTGTATTATACAAAAGGGGCCAATTTCGACATCATGATCAAGTTCCGCCGTGGGGTCGACTATAGCGGTATCGTGAATTTTCGTCTTCATTCTGTCAGATCTCCCTGTCCGTGACCATGGCCGTGAATTCCGCCTCAGATACCGTCTTCCCGTCAACTGTTGCAACGCCAGAAAATTTCCAGACTTTGCCCCTTTGTTTCAGCACCTTGATTTCCATTATTACCTGGTCGCCCGGCACAATGGGGCGCCTGAACTTTGCGTTGTCGATGCTCATGAAGTAGACCGATTTGCCTTCAACACCGGAACGAAAGGCCATCACTCCGGCAACTTGTGCCATGGCCTCTATTATAAGCACCCCGGGCATAATGGGCTGCTCCGGAAAATGCCCCTGGAAAAAAGGCTCGTTGATCGTAACGTTTTTTATCCCCGTTGCGCGCACTCCCGGCTCCAGCTCAACAATTCTGTCGACCAGGAGGAACGGGTACCGGTGCGGCAGATTCTTCATTATCTCATTTATCGTCAGCATGTCTAGCTTCCCCCTTTTCCAGTTTGTTTTCGAGTTCCCTTATCCTTCTGTTCATTTCGGGCAGCTTTGAGAACAGGGCCTGGGCCTTCAGCCAGTTCCGGTGAGGAATGGCGGGCGATCCGGAATACATGCCTTTTATATAATGTCCGGTGAGCCCCGACTGGGCACCGATGATTGTCCCAGGTTCAAGAGAACTGTGATCGGCAATTCCCACCTGGCCCGCAAGCGTCACAAAGTCTCCTATCTCGCTGCTGCCGCTGATACCCACCTGGGCGATGATCAGTGAGTTTTTCCCGATGGTTACGTTGTGAGCGATCTGCACCAGGTTATCGATCTTTGTCCCCTGCCCAATGACGGTATTGCCCGTGGTCGCACGGTCGATTGATACGTTGGAGCCTATCTCTACGTCATCTTCGACTACGACTCCGCCTACCTGGGGTATTTTGTAGTGTATTCCTTTTTCGAAAACATAGCCGAACCCGTCCGATCCTATAACCGAGCCGGAATGTATGACGACCCGTTCCCCGATCCGTACGTTTTCTCTGATCGTTACGTTTGGATGGATGACGCAGCCCTTTCCGAGCTTGGCGTGACTTCCGATAAAGACGCCCGGGTAGATGACCGTGTCGTCCCCTATGGAGGCATGATCAGCGATGTACGCCATGGGAAACACCGTTACGTTCCTCCCTATAGCCGCTTCAGCGGAGACGAATGCCGACTCGCTTATGCCGGGCTCAAAAGCCGGCGCCGGATGAAATATCTCCAATGCCTTCGCGAATGCGTAATAGGGATTGCCAACCTGAAGCTGGGTGATGGCGAGTCCTTCCAGCGGCTCCTTCACAATCACACAGGAAGCCTGACTTCCCTGCAGAAACTTCGCGAATTTTGCTGAAGTGACGAAGGTAATATCGCCTCTTCCGGCGTCTTGAACGCCCGAGGCGCCTGTGATCTCAACGCCGGGATCACCGATTACCGTTCCCTCTACAAGTTCGGAAAATTCTCTCAGTTTCATCGAATGAGTGTATCCAAAGATAAATTCAGGGACGAGAAATAACGCCTTCCTGAATGGAGGGAGGCGCACAAATCCCTGAATAAACGTATGCTAATTGTCCGACGTCGGATGCGATGCGTTATACTGTTTGATTACCTCTTCCGTCAGGTCAAGGTTCTTTTTTGAATAAAGGACTATGCCCTCTGCATTCTCTATGATCATGGTATAGCCTTCCTTCTGACCTATTTTTTTGATAACGCCCCTCAAGCCAGTCAAGATCCCGTCGGTAAGATCCGATTCTCTTTGTTTTACGTCGCTCTGGGAGTCTGAAACCATCCTCTGGTAATCTCTCATCATCCGGTCCAGATCGTCCTGCTTTGATTTTTTGGCGTCGGGCGAGAGGACAGAGGATTGTTTGTCAAGTTCTGCTTTCAATTTTTCTATGGCCTTGCCCTTTTCGTTTATGGCCGCCTGCTTCGACTTGATGACAGATTCAAGTTCAGCCTTCGCTTTCTTCCCCGCATCCGACTCGTTGAGTGCCTTCATGAGATCGACAACGCCTATCTTCATAGTAATAGTGTCCGCATAGGCGTACCTGCCTGCCATCAAACCAAAGATCACCACCAGTAATAATAGTTTCCTCATGTTCCTTCTCCTCATATATGGTTTAGAAAAAGCTTCCAAAGGCAAACTCAATCTTGCTTGCGCTTTCGCCCGGTTTCCTGGCGAGATTATAGCCCCATTCAACCCTGATAGGGCCCATAGGAGATATCCACCGTATACCTGCACCGGTTGTGTATCTCAGGCTGCCAAAGTTCTGGAAATTGTCGTAGGAGTTTCCGGCGTCGAAGAACACCACCCCTTTGAATCTCATCTCCGGCAGAATGGGGAAAACGTATTCAGTGTTAAAAACCAGTTCTGTCGTTCCTCCTATTGCATCATGGGTATTCTCGTCCTTCGGACCTGCATCGCCGAAGCCCAGCCCCCTCACGGTGTAGATGCCACCCACATAAAACCTTTCATACAGAGGCAGTGTCTTGTCGAAGATGCCGTGTCCATATCCGAAACGTCCGCGCACCATAAAATTAGTGCTCCCCAGCGGAAAGTACCATGCGGAGTCAAGGGTGCCCTTTACGAATTTATTGCTGCCGCCAAGCCCGGCGAAGGTGAAGGTAAGTGAATTTCGGGAACCCCTTGAAGGATCCAGGTAATTGTCCCGGCTGTCCCTGACAATGGAAGGGGTGATACTGCTGGTTGTATTTGTTCCCATTTGATCCCGTATTATCGGCGACACCCCCTCCGAAATGTTGTATATCGTGGCCCTTTCAAAATTATACCCCAGGCTTCCGCTCCAGTATTCCGAAAAATTTTTCCCCAGGCTTATGTAGGCGCCGGTGGCACGCTCGTCGTATTCTATGTATTGCCGGCTGTTCTTGTAAACGCCCGTTGACAGGGATATCGGTTTATCAAGGAACCATGGGTCCCTGAATGAGATCTCGTAGAGTGAACTCACTCCGCCAAGTTCGCCTTTAATTTTTAAATACTGGCCTCTCCCAAAAAGGTTGCCCAGGGTCAGATCGGTAGTTGCGATAAATTTGTCGACGGAACTGTACCCGCCGCCTATACTCAGGAAGTCTGTGGATTTTTCTTTTACCTTGACGTCCAGGTCAACCACCTTCTCTTTGTACTCAGGTTTCGGGATCATCTCGACAGTGTCGAAATAATTGAGGTTGTTTATTCTCTCGTAGCTCCTTCTGATTTTTGAACTGTCAAAAATATCCCCCTCATCGAGCCTCATCTCTCTTCTGATAACCTTGTCCCTGGTCTTGGTGTTGCCTGATACTTCTATCCTGCCCATCCGGTAGCGGTCGCCTTCGCTGATAGTGAGAGTTACGCGGACGGTCTTGTTCTTGTCGTCAGGGACAAGATCGGGCGTGACAGAGACAAGGGCATAGCCGTTGTCCATGTAAAGACTGGAGATTCCCTGGATGTTTTTTTCAAGGAGGCTCTTGTCAAAAACGCTGCCCGGCTTGATGGTTATCTTCTCCCTGATCGCCTTGTCGCTATAGGCCTTATTGCCTGTTACATCCACCGATGAGATTCTGTACTGGTCCCCTTCCGAAACCTGTATTTTGATGGTCATGCCTTTTTCTTTCCTGTTGACTTTGATCTCAGGTTCCCCGACGACCGCCTTAATATACCCGTGGTCGAAGTAAAGGTTTTTTATTCTCTCAACGTCCTTCTCCATTTCGTCCTTCTTGTAGTATCCCGACGAGCTTATAAAGGAAAAAAGCCACCATGTAGACGTTTTCATTGCTCCTTTGATCTTGGACGAGGAAATATGCTTGTTGCCTTCTATTATTATCTTGCGGATCTTTATCTTCGGTCCTTCATCGATCTGATAGGTCAGGGTGACGTCGTTTTCTGAAACCTTTTTTATGACAGGAACAACATTTGCCAGCCAGTAGCCTTCCTCTTCATAGAATTTCCTTAATTTCACGGCATTGTCCTGAATGAGGACGGTGTCTGCGATGGAGCCGGGGCTTAACGAGATTTTTTCTTTCAGCTTGGCGTCGTCGTACTCCTTGTTGCGCTGGATATCTATTTTTATTATCGTCGGCTTCTGGTTGAGGATGTAAATGAGCTTCAGGCCCCCTTCAAAAGGTTCGGCCTCAACCTTCACATCGTCAAAGTATCCCATCTTGTATATTGTCTTTATGTCGGTGCTGATCTTGTCCTCGGACAGAGGCTCGCCGACCTTTTCCAAAATCTTCGATTTTACAGCCCCTTCCTCCATCCTGTGCAGTCCCTGGATCTCGATTTTGGTGACGACTGGCTGACCCTGGGCGTAGGCAACGCTTCCCAGCAAGATGACGAACAACAAAAAAAGTGTTACACTGCGCATTCTCTCTCCACGTTCCCTCTCCTATATAATGAAAAAAAGCTCGATAAGTATAGCACTTAAGCGGGGGGGAAAGTAAATAGGAAAATAAGAACAGACCGGCGTCCTGAAGAGCTCCTGAGGTACGACCCGGCGCCGCACACGAGTCTGGCATTGACGAGGTTTGCAGTATCCCGACCGTTTTTGTAAAGTGACAGCTGAAGATACTGCTCCTGCCCGGGGTAAATTTCCCCGGACCCTTGAATTCTCTTCATACGATGTCCAATAATTGAGGAAAATAAGTAATAATGATTTGTAGATTAATTTTTTTTATTTGACCATTCTGCAAAAGGTGTTTTAATCTGTTAAGCGCCTGCATAACTGCAAGTTCTGCAATATAAGGCTTTGAAAATCATTAATAAAGGAGGATTTTATGAAGAAGTACGATACGCCGTTGCTTGATGAGCTGGAAAAAGGGCCGTGGCCGAGCTTTGTCACAGAGATCAAAAAGGCTGCCAAGAGAAGCCCGATGGCCAACGACGAGTTGGGACAGCTCGAGTATTCTTTTAAGACGAAGCGTGGTTACTGGAAGCATGGAGGCATAGTCGGTGTTCTCGGATACGGCGGGGGAGTTATCGGAAGATATTCCGATCTGCCCGAGATGTTCCCCGAGGTGGCTCATTTCCACACGGTCAGATTGAACCAGCCGAGCGGTTTCTTCTATACCGCCAAGGCGTTGCGCGAGATCTGCGATATCTGGGACAAATATGGCAGCGGTATTACGAATATGCACGGTTCGACCGGGGATATTGTTCTTCTCGGGACGAAAACGGAGAATCTCGAGACCATTTTTGCCGAGTACTCGTCGCGCGGCTGGGACCTTGGCGGTTCCGGATCCGACCTCAGGACCCCGAGCTGCTGTGTAGGACCCGGCCGGTGTGAGTGGTCGAATTACGACACCCTGGGTCTTATCTATAATCTTACCCAGGAATTCCAGGACGAGCTTCACAGGCCGATGTTTGCCTACAAATTCAAGATCAAGGCAGCTGGTTGCGCATGTGACTGCGTTGCGGCGATTGCCCGCTCGGACTTCTCCATCATCGGGACCTGGAAGGGCGACATTCTCATCGACCAGGCCGAAGTAGCCAACTATGCCAAGAAAGGGATGGACATAAACGCTGAGATAGTGGATATGTGCCCGACAAAGTGCATGAACTATGACGGCAAGGCCCTCAAGATCGATAACGCTAACTGCAACAGATGCATGCACTGCATTACAAGAATGACCAAGGCATTGAGACCCAGCGGGGAGAGAGGCGCCACCATTTGCATGGGGGCCAAGGCCCCGATCGTCGTCGGCTCGCTGCTCTCATGGGTTGTTGTGCCGTTCATCAAGGTCGAACCGCCATTTACGGAACTGAAGGACCTTATCCGGAAGATCTGGGACTGGTGGGATGATAACGCGAAGCCGAGGGAGAGAGTCGGAGAGGTCATCGAGATGAAGGGCATGAGGTCGTTCCTCGAGGGGATCGGTATTGCTCCCCAGCCGCAGCAGATCAGAGAGCCGAGAAAAGACCCGTTCATGTTCTATACGGAAGAGGACATGGCGGCATTCAAGGCCAAGGAAGCGGAAGAGAAGAAGACCGGCGTCTACAAATTCTAAATAAACATTATATATCTTTCAAGGAGGAGATAGAAGATGGCTTTACCAGAGAGAAGAACAGACATAGGTCCGCCCGATTATCATCAGTTCATGCCGCCTGTGGTTCTGAAGAACTACGGCAAGTGGAAATACCACGAAGTAATTTCGCACAGCACCATGGTGCATGTGGGCGAAAGCGGCGACAAGCTTTGGACTGTCCGGGTGGCAACGCCCAGGATCATGGCTACTGATACCATCCGCGAGGTCTGCGACGTTGCGGAGAAATACTGTGACGGGCATCTTCGCTTCACTACAAGGAACAACGTCGAGTTTCTTATATCCGACGAGAGCAAGCTTGAGCCGTGCAAAAAAGAACTGGCTGAGCGCGGATTTAAAATGGGCGGTATCGGCCATGGCATAAGCAACATAGTCCATACCCAGGGCTGGGTGCACTGCCACAGTGCGGCTACCGATGCGTCGGGACTTGTCAAAGCTATGATGGATGAGCTCTATGAGTACTTCGATTCCAAGTCGCTTCCCAATAAGGTTCGCCTTGCGGTTGCATGCTGCGTGAATATGTGCGGCGCAGTGCATTGCTCCGACATCGCGCTTGTTGCCGTACATACCAAGGTGCCTGTCATAGATCACGACAGGTTCAAGAATATGTGCGAACTTCCGACGGTCATCGGGGCCTGTCCGACACGCGCGATAAGCCCGGACCCGGCGAAGAAGAGCATTAAGATCAATGCCGAAAAATGCATGTATTGCGGCAACTGCTTTACCGTCTGCCCTCCGATAGACATCAAGGACCCGGAACGCGACGGTATCGCAATAGTGGTCGGCGGGAAGGTGAACAGCCTCAGGTCAAATCCCAAGTTCTCGAAGCTCGTTATCCCTTACATCTCGAACGAGCCGCCGAGATGGCCGAAAGTTGTCGCTGCCGTGAAACATATTGTCGAGGTTTACGCCGCCAATGCACGGAAGCATGAGAGAATGGGCGAATGGATCGAGAGAATCGGCTGGGAGCAGTTCTTCAAGCTCACAGAGATCGACTTTACGTACCAGTGCATCGATGACTTTACCTTTATGAGAGACACCTTGAGGACTGCTTCGACTTTCAAGTGGTCTTAAGGATGGCACGGAGAAGACAGCAGTTGCAAAGACTGCTGTCTTCTTATAAACTTGTGAGTGGAAATATGATAATCTAATCGCGGGGGTAAAGTACTATGGAAACAAGTGAACTGCAAGACAAGATTTTCGCCTTCGT
>JBJKPE010000219.1:0-33904 GCA_046706685.1 Thermodesulfovibrionales bacterium
CGGTTCCTTGTGCCATTTCTCTTACCTCCTTATCTATAAACTCAAATCTTAGAAGGCATCAAGAAAAAAAGGCCACAAAGTCAAAAGTCTTTGTGGCCTCCGCAATCGCAAAAACTTCCAAAATTCTACCTTTAGAATAGCATGTGCCGAACCGGCTCGTCAAGCAAATTCATGAAACAAACAGTGCTGTATACAAGAAATTCAACGAACTGGCCATTAAGTCTCTCCATCAGCGGAATGCCATATCAGACAGGGGTGATCCTGAAGTCAGCCCGGGGCCGCCGGCACAACTCCGGACAACACGAATTTTCGGCGGCGAAGCAATAGATAAAGTCATTCCCTGTCGCCGTCCTTAGGCAGAGCAACTATAAAATCGCTGCCTGAACCCGGGGTGCTCTTCACCGATATCGTTCCCTTGTGCGCCTTGATGATCCATTCGGTGATCGAAAGGCCAAGACCGGTCCCCCCGGCCCTTCTGGACCGCTCTTTGTCGACACGGTAAAACCTTTCAAACAAATGAGGGATATCCTCTTCAGGGATGCCGATACCGCTGTCACTCACGGTCACCATGACTTTGCCCTCCTTCTCTTCGGTCGTGACAGTCACCTTCCCGCCCCTCGGGGTATACTTTATCGCATTTTCCACCAGATTAGAGAAGGCCTGATCCAGGAGAAACGTATCTCCGTATACTTCGAGGTCGACCCGATAATCCTCTACCAGGGAAACTCCCGCAGAAACCGCTTTGTGCCCGAGCCGCTCAATAATGGAGGATAAAGCAGGCCCAAGCTCAAACCATTGCCGCCTGAGATCAAGTATGTTGTTGTCTGCCCTGGTGAGAAAGAGCAGGTCGTCCGTGATCCGGGACAGCCTGATAACATCGGCCAGACTGGTCTCAAGCACATTTTCATAGTCTTCAACAGACCTCCTTCTGCGCAGCGCAACCTCAATGCTGCCGCGCAGTGCCGTCAGGGGAGATCTTATCTCGTGGGATACGTCGGCAACAAAGCGCTTCTGCATTTCCACGGAACGCTGGATGCTCTGCAGCATGTCGTTGAAAATCACCGCGAGTTCACCCAGCTCACGCCCCTTTAAACCGGCCTCGATCCTTCCCCTCATCCTTCCCCGCCTTATCTGCTCCGCAATGTTCTTTATTTCGAGAACCGGATTAAGTGCCCAGCCGGCGAAGAGCCAGCTCATTATCGAGCATATCACCAGCACAAAAGGAGAAAAAAGGATAAGAAGCCTTCTCAGCCCCGCCAGCGTCTGACCCGTCTCATCCAGCGACTTCCCCACACGTACGATAGACTCCGTGTTGACAGGGAAATATATCGTCCTGTAATCACCACCCATGAACTTTACCGTCTCATATTGAGGATTGCCTTGAAAGGCCTTCAGCATCATCTGTTTGTCAAGGGGCCACTGCTGGTTCTGACTGAGGGATGTGATAATAATCTCGCCGCTATAATTGACTATCTGGAAGTATTCCTGCTTGGTCTTTATTATGATCTCCTGGTCGCGCGTGAGCGTCTTGGGCTTTACCTCGCTCACAATGAGATTCCGCGCAGTATCCATGAGTTGGGCGTCGACCCTGTCCAGAAGCTGTCCCTCGTACTGTCTGTAAAGCAGCAGGCAAAAACCGGCAATTATTAATACTACCGCGCCTGTGTAAAAGAGTGTCAGCCGGAGCCTGAATGTTTTAATGATCATGGCTTGTCAGCCGACAACAGGTTTTCGATCCAAAAGCTGCCGAACTGGACGAAATGGCTTTCGGAAGAAAGATGCTGAAAGCATTTACCTGCCCATTCGAAGGAGTTGGCAATAGTTATCATATGTATTAATTATAGAACGAAAATCGGTCAAAATTCCGGAAAACCAGAACGTAGAGCGGCGCATATCCCCGGCCGCAGGATTTATCTCTTGCGGACCGTGGAGACTTGTCGGCTCAAAAGGCCATATCGCGCGTGCATATGCACTGAACTATTAACCCGGCAATCAAATAGTTGAATTTTGTCATTCCGGCTTGTCCGGAATCTTTCTTTGTTCTTACGATATTACGCCGTCCGATCCCCGACAAAGCGAGGATGACGGCTTACGGTATTATGTTGCCGGGTTAATAAGAAGCCCCAAAGCACTTTGCGAAGCCGTTTTCCCCGGGGGGGTTGACAGATGAAAAAACTTTGATATGCTTATGAGATGTATGTCGACTTTACTAAATTTACTCTAAATCAAAAGCTGTAGTTGTTTAATAATATCTGACGCATGTAGAAAAAATTGAACTTAGGAGGACAAATGAAGGGAATTTTGTTTTCAGGAAGAAAGAATTTTTTGCCGGCGATATCTGTGCATATTTTGGTGCTGGCCGTAATCTCAACGGTTTTACTGATTACGCCCACTGCAGCAAAGGCTGAAACGGGCAATGTCTGCATTGACCACTATCAGCCGGGCTCGGTTTGCACGGCGAACGACGTGCGTGTACAGAGCTTCACTCCCGTTCCGGGTACCTTTTCAGGGTGTACTAACGGAGTCGCTACCGCGACCTTCGACGTGAAAGTCAGCGCGATAGGCTCACCGGACCGATATGACATAGGGCTTTTCTTCTCCCAGGACGGCACCAGCGCATTGACAGGGACAAGTTGCGACCATGACTTTCTTTCAGGTGTTCTCTCATCGACCCGTCCGTCCATAGATACGGATGCCGACGGATATCCTGACTCTACCGGTACTGTTACTAATCCATATTGGGACGGCGACTCAGACTTGTGTGGCGACATTTCAACCAACAGCAACGCGTACAGAAGGGTTACTCTGGAATTCGCATGCGTAGATCTTAACGGTGACGGCTTAATCGATATTCCCGTCTGTACAAGCTGGGACAACCAGGCATCAAACAACTGCGCAGATGTAACCGGCGCTTTCCCGAGAACAAAATCGAAGTGCGACTGTCAAGTGGTCCCATCAGGTCTTCCGATATCCGTGCCGGCTATCTCGGTTGCCAAGACTCCTGCCGACCAGGCGGTGTTGAGCGGAAATAATGCCACGTTTACCATAACCGTCAGGAACACAGGGACCAATGCCCCTCTGAGCAATGTCATTGTCAGTGATCCGCAGTGTTCTAGTCTCACCGGCCCGGTGGGTGATTCTAACAACGACCATATTCTTCAGACCACTGAGACGTGGACTTACACTTGCACGGTCAATGGTGTCACCTCTCCCTTCACAAACACTGTCACGGCGACGGGGACCCCTCCGACCGGTCCTGATGTCACTGCGACCGCATCTGCGAATGTGACAGTAAATACGGCGGCGATCACGGTGATCAAGACCCCCTCCATCCAGACAGTTGACAGCGGCGGGACGGCCTCATTCACACTTACTGTTACGAACACCGGCAGTCTCCCCCTGACCAATGTCAGCGTCAGTGATCCGCAGTGCACTACTCCTCTTACCGGACCCACTGGCGATACCAGCAACCCCGGTGTCCTTGATACCACTGAGACATGGGTCTACACATGCTCGACAGCCAATGTAACTGCCGGCTTTATAAATAACGTTACGGCGAACGGCACGGTAGCAGGTGGTCCGACCGTCACTGACTCCGACAGTTCACAGGTTACTATTAACACGCCGCCAGCCCCGCTTATTACAGTGATTAAGACCCCGTCTAACCAGACAGTTGTCAGCGGAGGGACCGCCACATTCACTTTGACTGTCAGGAACCCTGGCAGTGTGCCTCTACACAATATCATCGTCAGTGATCCGCAGTGCACTACTCTTACCGGACCCACTGGCGACACCAGCAACCCCGGTGTCCTTGATACCACTGAGACATGGGTCTACACATGTAAGGTCAATAATGTGACCTCGGACTTTACAAACACTGTCACGGCAACAGGGACCCCTCCAACCGGCCCTGATGTTTTCAGGTCCGCCACTGCGCAGGTCGCTGTAGTTACGGTGCCAACGCAAGTCCCGACCATGACCGAATGGGGCATGATCCTCTTCATGCTTCTGGCCGGGGTCGGGGCTGTAGCGGTACTCCGAAAAAAACGTCGGACCTAGCCGGAAGCTGCTATTTCATGGGCCGGGGCTGCAGACCGGCCCATGAAACTCCATAACTCAAGGCCCGGCATTGCCGGGCCTTTCTTTTTGTCCGGGCCCGCAATCGATGCAGAACTGACAGGAGTGTTGAAAGCCTCACGTTGTCTCTGTTAGAGTTGAGAGATATTGAGACAAGAACGCGGACATAAAAGAAGCAAACTGTCATGTTGCTCCTGATCCATCCTCCCACAGCCAAACCTTCTGAGCCGCCCGCGGGCATTGCGAGGCTGGCGGGCATGCTCGCGCGTCACGGAGTCGAACACAGCCTTCTGGACGCGAATCTGGAGGGGCTCCTTTACCTTATGGGCATACGGTTGCCTGCGGGAGCAGAATCTGACACCTGGTCAAAGCGGGCGTTTCTGCACAGAGACCGCAATCTGAAGTCCCTGAGAAATCCAGGCCTCTACGACAGTATAGACCGCTACCGGCGGGCAGTGAAAGACATAGGCCGCGTACTGGACAAAATTTCGCCGCCGGCTGTGTCGGTGGGACTTGTGAATTTCGAGGACAAATGTCTCTCACCCCTGAATAGCGCCGACCTCCTGGCAGCTGCTGAAAGGCCGGAAAAGAGCCCTTTTTATACGTATTTTCAGACCCGATTAGAAGAACTCTTCTTGAAACAAAACTTTCATATTGTGGGTATTTCACTGAATTATCTGAGTCAGGCCTTATCCGCATTTTCGGTAATGGGATTTATAAGGCGCAATTTCCCAGGGATAAAGATAATCTTGGGCGGAGGTCTCGTCAGCTCGTGGAAAAAAAATTCCGGATGGCAAAATCCCTTCGGCGGACTTGTCGACCACGTTGTGGCAGGTCCCGGTGAGATTCAGCTTCTCTCCATCCTTGGCGTGGATGCGACTGAAGGGGAAACAGCCCGTCCTGAATACGGTGCCCTCCCGTTGTGTGATTACCTTTCACCCGGGTTCATTTTGCCTTACAGCGCCTCGACAGGCTGTTTCTGGAACAGGTGTTCTTTTTGTCCGGAAAAAGCCGAGGACAACCCCTATCTCCCTCTTACCCCGGGCCGTGTCACAGCTGAATTGCAGGAGCTTGCAGATGAAACACACCCGGTGCTCATTCATCTTCTCGACAACGCGATAAGCCCGGCCATTTTCGATGCACTCATAACCGACAATCTTCATGTCCCATGGTATGGCTTTGCCCGGGTTGGCCCGCGGCTTGCCGACCGCGATTTTTGTGTCGCCTTGAAAAAAGCAGGCTGCGTAATGCTCAAACTCGGTATCGAGTCCGGAGACCAGGATGTCCTGGACGCTCTGCAGAAGGGTATCAGACTTGAAACAGCTTCAGCCGTCTTAAAAAACCTGGAACGGGCGGGGATTGCCGCATACGTGTACCTTATTTTTGGAACGCCTGCAGAGACAGAGGCCAGCGCCCGCAAGACCCTCAAATTTGCAGTCAGACACAGCAACTGCATCGACTTCCTCAACCTGGCGATATTCAACATGCCGGTATGCGGTAAACGGGATAAAGAAATAGAGACCATGAAGTTCTACGACGGAGACCTTTCGCTCTATACCGACTTCATCCATCCCAAAGGATGGGACAGGAAGCGTGTCCGTCTCTTCCTCGATAATGAGTTCAAACGAGACCCGGCCGTTTCCGCAATCCTGAAAAATGACCCTCCCGCATTCACCTCCAACCACGCGCCATTCTTTGCCATGAAACGTTCCAAGCGCCAGGTTTAGGCAAAGAGTGAACGTGTTAACGCCGGGACTTTCATATCACATCGGGCCGTATTCCTTGCCCAGAAGGACCTTGCCGATTATTATCTTCATGACATTCATCGTCCCTTCGGCCCCGACAATGTAGGAAGCAACGCCCCTCAGGCCTCTCTCGATGCCGGCCTCTCTCGTATAACCATATGCGCCATGCCAGATCATCACGTCCTTGATGATCTCGAAGGCCGCCTGCGGCGCAGTCAGTTTTGCGGTCGCCACAGCAATATTTATTTCCTCGTGGCTGAACATGTCCTCTCCATAAAAACGGTCGAGCATCCAGGCCGCCTTGCATACAACCATTCTCGCCGATTCGAGCCTCGCATAATCGTCCGCGAGCTGGAACTGTATTCCTTCGAACTTCCCGATGGGGGTACCGAAAACTTTCCTTTTTTTTATACGGCCGATGCCCATTTCGATTGCCTTTGCCGCAGCTCCTATGCAGGCGGCGGCAACCAGTGTGCGTGCGCAGTTGAAACCCTCCATCGCATAGTAAAACCCCTTGTTCCACTCTCCTATAACATAATGATCCGGTATCTCCACATCGTTTATCTTTATGAACCCGTTGGATATCCCCTCTCTGCCCATCTGTCGGGAAGCAATGACCTCAACCCCTGCCTTCTCACCGACGGGCAAATAGCAGAGGGAGAGTCCCTTGCGACCCAGCTTCGGCGCGGTCTTCACAACAGCCACATATCCTCCGCCATATTCGGCCGCTTCCCTCACGCCGCTGATGTATGTCTTCGTCCCGCTTATGATCAGACTCCCGTCCCGTCTGACCATCGAAGTAGAAGTCGACGAGATATCAGACCCCCCTGTCGCCTCCGTCGAGGCTATTCCAAGAAAGGACTCTCCTTTTGTCACCTTCGGGAGTATCTCGGTCTTTGCCTTCTCCGACCCATATCGTTCGAACAGGAAGCCCCAGCCTGCTTCTACGAGATAGTAGACCGCAACGGCCATACTCATATCAGCCCTGGCTATCTCCTCCGCGACTATGGCCGCCTTCATAAAGCCCGCACCCGCACCTCCGTATTGTTTAGACACCGTTATACCTAGCAGACCGAAGGCCCCCATATCCGAGATCACGCTGCGCGGTATTTCTCCCTTTTCATCTATCTCCTCCGACAAAGGCGCGATCCTGCTCTCGCAGAAATCCCTCACGGCTGTGCGGAATTCCTCTTCCTCCTCCGAGAATGCAAAGTCCATTTGATGTCCCTCCCAAACCTGATATACTTTGACTATTCACAATATATCACACCGGAGGCGTCATGTCTGGGGAAGTCGTCATCGCAAGCGGAGCAAGAACGCCGGTCGGGAGGTTCGGCAGGTCATTCAGGGACATCTCCGCACCTCGCCTGGGTGCGCTGGTCATCGCAGAAGCGCTAAGGAGGGCGGACGTTCCGCTCGCGAAAGTGGACGAGGTCATAATGGGCAATGTGATCACCGCCGGTCTCGGGCAGAACCCTGCGAGACAGGCCGCCATCTTCTCAGGACTTCCGGTCGAGATAGGGTCTTACACCGTAAACAAGGTCTGCGGTTCTGGCCTGAAGGCGGTCATGCTCGCCGCGCAGGCGATAAAGGCCGGCGATGGAGATATTATCGTCGCCGGCGGAATGGAAAACATGAGCGCCTCCCCCCACCTTATAAAAGGCCTCCGGTGGGGCCTTCGCATTGGAAACGCATACGCCATGGACGCTATGCTGAACGACGGGCTTTGGGATGTCTATAATGATTTTCACATGGCAATGACCGGTGAAAGGGTCGCCGCAAAGTTCGGGATCACCAGACGGCAGGCCGATGATTTCAGTCTGAAGAGCAACCTGAAGGCCATAGCCGCCATAAACGAGGGACGCTTCAGGGAAGAGATTCTCCCCGTTGAGGTGGGGGGCATGATTATCGACAGAGACGAATGCGTGAGGGAGGATACGTCCATGGAGAAGCTGGAGAAACTCCCTCCCGTTTTCAAGGATGGAGGTATTCTTACAGCGGGCAACGTCTCCAAACTGAGCGACGGGGCTGCTGCACTTCTCGTGATGTCCGGGGCTAAGGCGAAAGAACTCGGTCTGATGCCACTCGGAAAGATTGTGGATTACGCAGTCGGCGGAACGAGGCCGGAAGACGTGATGGAGGCGCCGATCCCGACTGTGAGAAAGCTTCTGAAGAAGACGGGCCTTTCCATCGCGGATATCGACCTCATCGAGCATAACGAAGCATACGCGACGGCCTCGATCGTGATAGAACGCGAACTCGCGATCCCGGAAGCAAAGATGAACGTCAACGGCGGGGCGGTCGCAATAGGCCATCCCATAGGCTGCAGTGGCGCCAGAATACTGGTGACACTCCTCTATGCCCTGAAGGCAAGAGGACTAAAGCGGGGGCTTGCCACACTCTGCCTCGGCGGCGGGAACGCCCTTGCGATGATCGTAGAGAGATAGCCGTGCTCTACATCGAAGAACAGAGGAAGATCATCGAAATGCTTTTCACGGATTTTCAGGGATATCATTCCACCCTCGAATCGTTTGCCGCCTTTTTCCAGGAGGAAATAGCACCGGGGGCAAGAAAGACAGATCAGGAAGAAATATTCCCGCGAGAGAACCTCGCCAAATTGGCTGACCGGGGACTATTCGGGCTTCCCTTCCCGCAGGAATACGGAGGGGCCGCCCTTCCCTTTCCCGTATATCTCGCAGCACTTGAGTCGCTGTCAAATGCCTGCGCAAACACGGCCCTGCAGGTGTCAATACAGGGGATGATCTGCGCCGGTATAAACCACTTCGGCGACGAAGACCAGAAACGGAAGTTCCTGAAGGTATACGGACTCGCAAAGGGCACGAAGCTGGTATCTTTTGCGCTCACCGAGCCCTGCTGCGGCTCAGACGCAAAAGCCATTCAGACAACAGCCGCCCTTTCCGGGGGCCGCTATGTACTTAACGGCAGCAAAATGATGATATCCAACGCCGGGGAAACAGACTTCGCACTCGTATTTGCCAGGACAGGCAAAGGCGTTTCCGCCCTCCTGATCCCTTCGAAGACCCCCGGCTTTAACGTTCTTAAACCGATAGAAAAGCTCGGATTCAGGGGAAACCGGCTGGCGGCTATACGTCTGGATAATTGCAGTGTACCGAAAGAGAGCCTGCTTGGAGAAGAGGGGCAGGGGCTCGAATACGCCAAACAGATACTTAATTCCGGCCGCATCACCATCGCTGCAATAGGCGTGGGTATAGCTCAGTGCGCATTTGACAAAGCGATACATTACAGCAGGAGGAGAAAGGCATTCGGACAAACCATATCGGGTTTCCAGCTCGTCCAGCAGAAGCTTTCCGACATGGCGACCGACATAAGCGCGGCGAGGCTCCTCACTTACTACGCTTCATCCCTGAAAGAAAAACGAGAGGATATAGCCCTCCAGGCGTCCAAGGCGAAACTCTTCTCATCGGAAATGGCGCTCCGGGTCTGCGATAAAGCGATACAGATACACGGCGGTTACGGCTATACCGACGGATACGATGTACACAGGCACTGGAGGGACGCGAGACTCCTGACCTTGGGAGAGGGCACATCGGACATGCTCAGGCTCCTGATTGCACACCTGGCACTGAAGGAAAAGGATGGGACTCAGTCCCCTGGCGGATAGCTTTGTTCTCCGGCCTCTCACCGGAAGACAAGACCTATTGATCTCCGCGATCTTTACGCCTCTGCGGTGAAATGCATTTTGGCCCGGGCTTTGCCGGTTCAGAAGGAGATGAAAAAGTGGAAATCAAGGTTATCGCCGTAATCGGTGCCGGTATCATGGGAGGCGGCATAGCTCAGGCGGCTGCTCAGAGCGGCTATGATGTGCTTATCGAAGATCTCGACGGGGAAGCCGTCTCCCGATGCATCACTGCAATAAAGAACAGGCTCGAAAAAAGGGTTGCTGAAGGTAAAATCAGAGCGGGGGAGAGGGACCTGATCCTTTCACATATAAGAACGACAACTTCCCTCGAAGATTGCAGGGCGGCCGGCCTGATCATAGAGGCGGTAACCGAGAGAGAAGAGGTCAAGAAAGAAATATTTCGAAAGCTCGACGGACTGTGTTCCCCGGAGGCCATCTTTGCATCGAACACCTCTTCCATACCGATCACCCGACTCGCCGGGTCAACCGGAAGGCCCGGCCGGTTCATCGGAATGCATTTCATGAATCCGGCCTACATTATGAAACTTGTCGAGATTGCCAGAGGCGACAGGACATCCGATGAAACCGTAGCTGCCGTTAGGTCGGTATCCGAAAGAATGGGAAAGGCTCCGGTTGTTGTCATGGATTTCCCCGGTTTCGTCTCAAACCGCGTCCTCATGCCCATGATTAACGAGGCAGTCTTCTGCCTGCAGGACGGGGTGGCATCAAAAGAAGGCATCGACACCATCATGAAGCTCGGCGCGAACCAACCCATGGGTCCACTGGAACTCGCGGATTTCATAGGACTGGACACCTGCCTGGAAATACTGGATATCCTCCGGGCCGGGATGGGAGAGAAGTTCAGCCCATGTCCCCTGCTGAGAAAAATGGTTGGAGAAGGGAGGCTGGGCAGAAAGAGCGGGGAGGGATTTTATGATTACAGGTGAAGCGATAAGGATCGAAAGGAAGGAGGGAATCGGGACGATAACCTTCGCGCGGCCGGAATCGCTCAACATCTTTGATACCCCGTCTCTCATGAAATTGAGGGACGCCCTGGCGGAACTCGAAAAGGACGACAGGATAAGAGTCCTGATCGTAACGGGGAACACCCACTTCTGCGCCGGCGCGGACATCAAGGAACTGAAGGCGAAGGGCGCGGCTTCTGCCCAGGCCTTCGCCGAGTTGGGCCATTCCATATGCGACCGGATAGAAAATATGCAGAAGCCGGTCATAGCTGCGGTCAGGGGGTTTGCGCTCGGAGCCGGCTGTGAAGTGGCACTTTCCTGCGATATGAGGATCGCGTCTGAGAGTGCAAAATTCGGCCAGCCGGAAGTCGCCCTCGGTCTTATACCGGGTTTCGGCGGGACACAGAGGCTGACGAGGCTTGTCGGCATCGGGGCATCGAAGGAGATGATACTGACTGGAAGGATCGTCGCTGCGGCGGAAGCGCGCTCTATCGGCCTGATAAACACCGTTGTGAGGGACGAAGAACTGATGGATAAGGCCGAAGATACTGCGCTTCTCCTTGCTCAAAAAGGGCCCGTTGCCATGAAGCTCGCCAAGAGGCTTATAAATGAGAGCCAGAGAATCGGGGGAGAACTTGAGATGGAGATCGCGTTCTTCGCAGACTGCTTCTCTACTGCAGACCACCTGGAAGGGATAAACGCCTTCCTGGAAAAGAGAAAGCCGAAGTTCAAAGGCGTCTGACGCGGCACGCAGGATTACGGATAAAGCTACAAATATCAATTGACCGCGGACAGGAAGAAGTTGTTTCCATCCTGGGAGACTTTACTTTCCAGGTGCCGCCTCTTTCCTCCTGCTCACCGGCTCATAGACACATCCCATCTTGCCGCAATAATTACCGACATATTCCGCCGTGGGTCTGTAAAGCGCCGGCTTTTCCTGGGCATCGGCAAACTTTTCCTCAATTATGTGGGCGCACCACCCCGCAATCCTGGATATGGCAAAAATCCCGGTCATGAGGTCCGCCGGTATGCCTAACATGTGATAGACCGAGGCACTCCAGAAATCGACATTCGTATGAAGCGCGTTCTTGCCTCTCTTTCGGAATTCGGCCAGGGCCGCACTTTCGACCTGGTCGGACAGTTCGTACCACTTTGTTGCCCCGACTTTTTCGCCCAGACTGCGTGACATTTCCTTCAGTATCTTTGCCCGCGGATCGTATGCCTTGTAAACAGCATGGCCCATCCCCATGATCCTCTTCTTCTGGTCCAACTGTCTCCTAACCCATCCCGGGATGTCTTTCTCGGAATCGACCTCGTCCAGCATTCTCATCACACGCTCGTTGGCGCCGCCGTGGAGGCTCCCCGAAAGTGCTCCTACACCGGCAGCCACACCGGCATACATGTGTGCTCTTGTCGAAACAACTTCACGACAGGCAAATGTAGAAGCGTTGAAAGTGTGATCGGCGTGAAGTATAAGACAGATATCAAGATCGCGCGCAAGCTCGGGATCGGGTTTCCCGCCCTGCAGCTGCCAGAGGAAATTTCCGGCATGGGAGAGTGAATCATCCGGAGGCAAAGGGTCCAACTCATCTCTAATCCTGTGCCAGGCGGCAACAAGGGCAGGTATGCGGGCGATTAGAGAAACAGCTTTTCGCAAGTTTCCCTCTCTTGTATCATCTGACAACTGTGGATCTGAGATCGCAAGGAGAGGAACCGCAGCCTGGAGAACATCCATCGGCAGCGCCTCTTTCGGCAGCTTCCTGAGACAGCCAAGGACAAAGTCCGGAATTTCTCCGGCATCCCTGATCTCCTTTGCGAACGAATCGATCTCGTTTTTGCCCGGAAGTCCGTCATGCAGAAGAAGCCAGGCAACCTCCGGGAAAGTGGATTTCTCCGCAAGATCCTCGATCCTGTATCCCCTGTAAAGGAGAATCCCGCGTTCGCCGTCGATATAGCTGATCTTGGTGTCGGCCACGGTAACACCGCGCAGGCCGGTATTCTTTACATTGACTTCATTCATTTTTTCAACTCCCGTTTTACAAAGTTCAGTGTACCCCCGGCAAGCAGATGTTTCCGCTGCCGCTCGGAGACGTCGAGTATCGCTATAATGGAATTTCCGTCAACAGTGACAGGAATCTCCGTGTCGCCGGCTTCAATATGTCTTCTCACATCGGGGAAGACGGTTTTCGAACCATTTTCGAAGCGCTTATAATCTTCGGGATCATCAAACGTAAGAGGGATGATTCCCCAGTTGCACAGGTTCGCCTTATGAATGCGAGCGAAACTTTTTACAATCTTGGCACAGACCCCCAGATAGCGCGGCGCAAGTGCGGCATGCTCCCTGCTCGAGCCCTGGCCGTAGTTCTCGCCCCCGATTACGACAACCGTCCCCATCTCTCTGCAGCGGGCCGCAAAACCGGGATCGATTCTCGAAAAGACGAATTCGCTTATCGCTTCTATATTGGAGCGGAAGGGAAGTATCCTGCTGCCGGCAGGCATTATGCCGTCCGTAGATATGTTGTCACCGACTTTAAGAGCAACCTCGGCTTCCAATCTCGCCGGAAGAGGACGGAATTCCGGCAGAGGCTTTATGTTAGGCCCCCTGAAGACTTCCGTCTCACGCAATTTAGCCGAGGGAAAAACAATCGACGCCTCGTCTATCAGATATTTTTTGGGGTCCCTTATACGTGGATAATTTATTTCCCCGGCAAGATCCCGGGGGTCTGTTATCACTCCTCTGAGGGCAGACGCGGCTGCCGTCTCCGGTGAGCAGAGATAAACCTTGTCGTCCTCCGTTCCGGAACGTCCCGGGAAATTCCGTGGAAACGTCCTCAGGCTAACCTGACCCGTCCCCGGAGCCTGCCCCATTCCGATGCACCCCAGACAACCGGGCTCATGTATCCTCGCACCGGCCGTCAGAAGGGAGATGAGACCGCCCCGGGATGCAACGTTCTCGATAACCTGCCTGCTTCCCGGGTTAATATTGAACGACGTGCCGGGACTGCAATGCCTCCCTTCCATGATCTTCGCGGTCACCATGAGGTCTCTGAAAGAGGAGTTAACACTGCTGCCTACGATCACCTGATCCACCTTGATCCCTTTCACATCCCCCACCCTGACGACATTCCCGGGCGATGAAGGCCTGGCGATAAGGGGTTCAAGAGACGGGAGATCGATCTCGTCATCTTCATCGTACTTCGCCCCCCTGTCCGCGGACAACTCCAACCAGACCTTTCCCCTTCCCTGCGCTTCGAGATATGAATAAGTGTTCTTGTCGGAGGGGAAGACCGTGCCGGTAGCCCCCAGTTCAGTCCCCATATTCCCTACCGTTTCCCTGTCAGTCGCCGAAAGCGATTTCACTCCGGGGCCGTAATACTCAATCACCCTGCCCACGCAGCCCTTCACCCCGTGGCGACGCAGCATTTCGAGAATCAGGTCCTTGGCGCTTACCCAGTCCGGAAGACTGCCCGTCAGTCTCACCCCGAATATCTTCGGGCAGGTAAGGTGATAAGGATATCCCGCCATGGCCAGCGCCACATCGAGACCGCCGGCACCGATGCCGAGCATCGATACGCCTGCTGCGCCGGGGGTGTGGCTGTCCGCCCCGAGTATGATCTTTCCCGGCTCTCCGAAACGCTCCATGTGCACCTGATGAGAAACTCCGTTACCCGGGGGGCTGAAGTGGACCCCGTAACGTGCGCTCGCGGTCCGCAGATACATATGGTCGTCGGCATTCCTGAAGTCCGCCTGCAGGGTGTTATGGTCCACATACTGGGCGGCTAGTTCCACCTTCACGCGATCGACTCCCAGGGCCTCAAATTCCAGCATCCCCATCGTCCCCGTCGCATCCTGGAGGAGCGTATGGTCTATCCGGATGCCGATCTCCCTTCCCGGAATAAGCTCCCCCTCGACGAGATGCCCATCGAGGATCTTATGTGCCAGGTTCTTTGCCATTTAACAAAGTATATCAGGGAACCAGTCCGCCCGCTAGAGAGACGCCGCATCGATTTTTCTTGAGGCACATGTCTGCATTTCTAATCTTCCGCGGGGTGGACAGGTCCTTTTGGATGCCCGATATTTTCGTTCATGCGGCGTGTTACAATGAAAAAAAGCTGAGTATTTTGGATGCGGGTCTCGCAAGTCCGGCTGTGAGTGGCGAACAGTAACCTCGGGCCTCCCGGCCGGCCTTTTAGTGAAGAACGGAGAAAATGGAGAGGCAAAAACATGAAGTGGAAACTCGGGGATATAAGGACACGCCTTAACCTGCTTGCGGCCATTATCCTGCTTGCGGGTCTCGGGAGTGCCGCGCTGATTTATCTCGGGGCCGGAAGCGGCTCAGGGAATGAATTATCAGTCGGAGATATTTACCTGGTGAGACCTGAGGACTCCAAGATGTACAGACATGACCTGGAAGTTTATGGTGGGAAGGCGAATGTTCTTATGGACGAGTTTATGCGCTGGTTTTCAGAATTATGGCACGGCAGACAGCTCGCATTCACGATAACCTGCATCACGGTCGTTATGTCCTTAGCGGTCTTCTGCATCGCCCGGCACTGGTCATCCGACTTAAGTGCCGAGAAGGGGGATGACAATAGAAATGTATGAAACCGACGGGACATGGGATATAGCTGTCATCCCCGCCCCGAGAGCATCCTTTTGAAAAGGAGGGAGGGGTAAGATTGCCCGGGAAAACATTCTTCAACAGGCTGTAAACCGACCAGGGAGTTATCCATAAATATTGTTAGGCAATGTTCTACTTTTTTTGCTATATTGATACAAGTAAAACAAATCCAGGGGGGAACTTTATGAAATCGGAAGCGGTCTTTATTAACGGCTGTAAGCGAAAGTGTTTTGTCTTTGTGATGGTTTTATCAATGGCAGCATTTTTTTCCGGAAGCGCTCTTGCTGCTAATCTATTGCAGAATCCTCACTTTGCCGGGGACTTGTCCGGCTGGAACGCGGGGATATCCACCTATGACGGGACGCTGGATGCCACCGGCGTAGTTGGGTCAGGTTCAGCGAAGCATGTTTTCGTCAACAACTTTAACGGGGGTGCCGGCACGGTTGCACTCAGTCAGTGCCTGACAGGCTTTGTCCCGGGTCAGTCTTACATCTTCGGGGGCAAAGTGTATATGCCTTCAGGACAAGCGATTGAAGGTACAGGCAGTATTGTTGTCTCATGGTTTACCGGGACCGATTGCACAACCGGCCTTATCTCTTCTGCCAATGTCGGCACGTCATTCGGTGCCACTACCGATGTTTGGACGCCATTGGTCCATTCTGCGGTGACTATTCCGGCCAACGCACGGAGCGTCTGGTTCAGCGGTCAAAACGGAGCTGCAAGTGCGGGGAGTCACCAGACAAACTTTGATGATATGTACTTTAGCGACGCTGCTGTAGCAGCAACGCCTGTTCCTACGCTGAACGACTGGGGCATGATTTTCTTCATGCTTGCCGCAGGATTTTATTCGGTACGCATTCTTAGAAGAAGCAGAAAGGTCTAAGCAGCTTAAAATCATGCTGCGACATGTACTCCGCCCTTAAGCGCAGTACTTAGGTTTATCCGAAGCCAGGAGATATTTCGATGAGATATACGGTAAGGGTTGTCTTTTCGGCAGCGGTGTTAATGTCCGCCATCTCTTTCGGGTTTTGCCGTCATGGCTATGCCGGTGAGATGAAGTATGTTCATGGGGACAGCAACTCGATGGAAATGCGCCACATGGACACGATGATGGCCCATGGTCTTTGGATGGTGACGGAGGGTTTCAATATGGTGATGCTTGCTGAGATGAAGATGGTCCCGTCTGTCGACACAGCGACCTCGGAGCATGGCCGTCAAATGATCAGAAGCGGCAGAGAGGTAATTGAACATTTCATGAGCGGATCCCAAATGAGGGGGCTTCATAAGACCGGCCACGCCGCCGACCCTCTCATGAAATACACGCACGACCTCGGCGAGGCCATAATGAAGGTAACCATAATGATGGAGAGGATTACAGCCGAGGGGGCGATGGAATCCGGGACGATGCCGCAGCACCATATTCAGCTTCTTATTAGTCATGCGCTGAGTATGGCCGCTGAAGGATACAGCATGGCCAGCCTCGGACAGATGAGCATGAGCATGCCTGTCGACAAATTTTCGATTGGTGAGGGCCAGATGATGATGACAGAAGCGCGCTGGTTGCTGAAGAACAACGTCGAAGGCAAGTCGATTAAAAAGACGCAAAAAAAAGGTCTGAAGAGCGGCAACGCCATGACGGCCGAGACGCATGAACTTCGTGAGGCGGCAACGAGGGTGATTGACCTCCTCGAAAAAATGCCTTCTGCCGCCTCAAAATAACACCCGCCTTCCTCACTCACTGGGAGAAGGCGGGACGTCTAGGTCAGGACCTTGATACCCTTCACAGTTACGTCCCCTGACGCCGGAAGTCCCGCTAGCCCAGATTATTCATGAAATGTGGTGTACACGAAAGGACATAGTATGTTCGCTCAGTCCTGCCTGCCGGCAGGCAGGACTGAGCGAACATACTATGTCCTTTCGTGTACACCACATTTCATGAATAATCTGGGCTAGCGGGACTTCCGGCGTCAGGGGACGTAACTGTGAAGGGTATCAAGGTCCTGACCTAGACGTCCCGCCTTCTCCCAGTGAGTGAGGAAGGCGGGTGTTATTTTGAGGCGGCAGAAGGCATTTTTTCGAGGAGGTCAATCACCCTCGTTGCCGCCTCACGAAGTTCATGCGTCTCGGCCGTCATGGCGTTGCCGCTCTTCAGACCTTTTTTTTGCGTCTTTTTAATCGACTTGCCTTCGACGTTGTTCTTCAGCAACCAGCGCGCTTCTGTCATCATCATCTGGCCCTCACCAATCGAAAATTTGTCGACAGGCATGCTCATGCTCATCTGTCCGAGGCTGGCCATGCTGTATCCTTCAGCGGCCATACTCAGCGCATGACTAATAAGAAGCTGAATATGGTGCTGCGGCATCGTCCCGGATTCCATCGCCCCCTCGGCTGTAATCCTCTCCATCATTATGGTTACCTTCATTATGGCCTCGCCGAGGTCGTGCGTGTATTTCATGAGAGGGTCGGCGGCGTGGCCGGTCTTATGAAGCCCCCTCATTTGGGATCCGCTCATGAAATGTTCAATTACCTCTCTGCCGCTTCTGATCATTTGACGGCCATGCTCCGAGGTCGCTGTGTCGACAGACGGGACCATCTTCATCTCAGCAAGCATCACCATATTGAAACCCTCCGTCACCATCCAAAGACCATGGGCCATCATCGTGTCCATGTGGCGCATTTCCATCGAGTTGCTGTCCCCATGAACATACTTCATCTCACCGGCATAGCCATGACGGCAAAACCCGAAAGAGATGGCGGACATTAACACCGCTGCCGAAAAGACAACCCTTACCGTATATCTCATCGAAATATCTCCTGGCTTCGGATAAACCTAAGTACTGCGCTTAAGGGCGGAGTACATGTCGCAGCATGATTTTAAGCTGCTTAGACCTTTCTGCTTCTTCTAAGAATGCGTACCGAATAAAATCCTGCGGCAAGCATGAAGAAAATCATGCCCCAGTCGTTCAGCGTAGGAACAGGCGTTGCTGCTACAGCAGCGTCGCTAAAGTACATATCATCAAAGTTTGTCTGGTGACTCCCCGCACTTGCAGCTCCGTTTTGACCGCTGAACCAGACGCTCCGTGCGTTGGCCGGAATAGTCACCGCAGAATGGACCAATGGCGTCCAAACATCGGTAGTGGCACCGAATGACGTGCCGACATTGGCAGAAGAGATAAGGCCGGTTGTGCAATCGGTCCCGGTAAACCATGAGACAACAATACTGCCTGTACCTTCAATCGCTTGTCCTGAAGGCATATACACTTTGCCCCCGAAGATGTAAGACTGACCCGGGACAAAGCCTGTCAGGCACTGACTGAGTGCAACCGTGCCGGCACCCCCGTTAAAGTTGTTGACGAAAACATGCTTCGCTGAACCTGACCCAACTACGCCGGTGGCATCCAGCGTCCCGTCATAGGTGGATATCCCCGCGTTCCAGCCGGACAAGTCCCCGGCAAAGTGAGGATTCTGCAATAGATTAGCAGCAAGAGCGCTTCCGGAAAAAAATGCTGCCATTGATAAAACCATCACAAAGACAAAACACTTTCGCTTACAGCCGTTAATAAAGACCGCTTCCGATTTCATAAAGTTCCCCCCTGGATTTGTTTTACTTGTATCAATATAGCAAAAAAAGTAGAACATTGCCTAACAATATTTATGGATAACTCCCTGGTCGGTTTACAGCCTGTTGAAGAATGTTTTCCCGGGCAATCTTACCCCTCCCTCCTTTTCAAAAGGATGCTCTCGGGGCGGGGATGACAGCTATATCCCATGTCCCGTCGGTTTCATACATTTCTATTGTCATCCCCCTTCTCGGCACTTAAGTCGGATGACCAGTGCCGGGCGATGCAGAAGACCGCTAAGGACATAACGACCGTGATGCAGGTTATCGTGAATGCGAGCTGTCTGCCGTGCCATAATTCTGAAAACCAGCGCATAAACTCGTCCATAAGAACATTCGCCTTCCCACCATAAACTTCCAGGTCATGTCTGTACATCTTGGAGTCCTCAGGTCTCACCAGGTAAATATCTCCGACTGATAATTCATTCCCTGAGCCGCTTCCGGCCCCGAGATAAATCAGCGCGGCACTCCCGAGACCCGCAAGCAGGATAATGGCCGCAAGCAGGTTAAGGCGTGTCCTTATATCCCCGAGTTTCCACTTCATGTTTTTGCCTCTCCATTTTCTCCGTTCTTCACTAAAAGGCCGGCCGGGAGGCCCGAGGTTACTGTTCGCCACTCACAGCCGGACTTGCGAGACCCGCATCCAAAATACTCAGCTTTTTTTCATTGTAACACGCCGCATGAACGAAAATATCGGGCATCCAAAAGGACCTGTCCACCCCGCGGAAGATTAGAAATGCAGACATGTGCCTCAAGAAAAATCGATGCGGCGTCTCTCTAGCGGGCGGACTGGTTCCCTGATATACTTTGTTAAATGGCAAAGAACCTGGCACATAAGATCCTCGATGGGCATCTCGTCGAGGGGGAGCTTATTCCGGGAAGGGAGATCGGCATCCGGATAGACCATACGCTCCTCCAGGATGCGACGGGGACGATGGGGATGCTGGAATTTGAGGCCCTGGGAGTCGATCGCGTGAAGGTGGAACTAGCCGCCCAGTATGTGGACCATAACACCCTGCAGGCGGACTTCAGGAATGCCGACGACCATATGTATCTGCGGACCGCGAGCGCACGTTACGGGGTCCACTTCAGCCCCCCGGGTAACGGAGTTTCTCATCAGGTGCACATGGAGCGTTTCGGAGAGCCGGGAAAGATCATACTCGGGGCGGACAGCCACACCCCCGGCGCAGCAGGCGTATCGATGCTCGGCATCGGTGCCGGCGGTCTCGATGTGGCGCTGGCCATGGCGGGATATCCTTATCACCTTACCTGCCCGAAGATATTCGGGGTGAGACTGACGGGCAGTCTTCCGGACTGGGTAAGCGCCAAGGACCTGATTCTCGAAATGCTGCGTCGCCACGGGGTGAAGGGCTGCGTGGGCAGGGTGATTGAGTATTACGGCCCCGGAGTGAAATCGCTTTCGGCGACTGACAGGGAAACGGTAGGGAATATGGGGACTGAACTGGGGGCTACCGGCACGGTCTTCCCCTCCGACAAGAACACTTATTCATATCTCGAAGCGCAGGGAAGGGGAAAGGTCTGGTTGGAGTTGTCCGCGGACAGGGGGGCGAAGTACGATGAAGATGACGAGATCGATCTCCCGTCTCTTGAACCCCTTATCGCCAGGCCTTCATCGCCCGGGAATGTCGTCAGGGTGGGGGATGTGAAAGGGATCAAGGTGGATCAGGTGATCGTAGGCAGCAGTGTTAACTCCTCTTTCAGAGACCTCATGGTGACCGCGAAGATCATGGAAGGGAGGCATTGCAGTCCCGGCACGTCGTTCAATATTAACCCGGGAAGCAGGCAGGTTATCGAGAACGTTGCATCCCGGGGCGGTCTCATCTCCCTTCTGACGGCCGGTGCGAGGATACATGAGCCCGGTTGTCTGGGGTGCATCGGAATGGGGCAGGCTCCGGGGACGGGTCAGGTTAGCCTGAGGACGTTTCCACGGAATTTCCCGGGACGTTCCGGAACGGAGGACGACAAGGTTTATCTCTGCTCACCGGAGACGGCAGCCGCGTCTGCCCTCAGAGGAGTGATAACAGACCCCCGGGATCTTGCCGGGGAAATAAATTATCCACGTATAAGGGACCCCAAAAAATATCTGATAGACGAGGCGTCGATTGTTTTTCCCTCGGCTAAATTGCGTGAGACGGAAGTCTTCAGGGGGCCTAACATAAAGCCTCTGCCGGAATTCCGTCCTCTTCCGGCGAGATTGGAAGCCGAGGTTGCTCTTAAAGTCGGTGACAACATATCTACGGACGGCATAATGCCTGCCGGCAGCAGGATACTTCCCTTCCGCTCCAATATAGAAGCGATAAGCGAATTCGTCTTTTCGAGAATCGATCCCGGTTTTGCGGCCCGCTGCAGAGAGATGGGGACGGTTGTCGTAATCGGGGGCGAGAACTACGGCCAGGGCTCGAGCAGGGAGCATGCCGCACTTGCGCCGCGCTATCTGGGGGTCTGTGCCAAGATTGTAAAAAGTTTCGCTCGCATTCATAAGGCGAACCTGTGCAACTGGGGAATCATCCCTCTTACGTTTGATGATCCCGAAGATTATAAGCGCTTCGAAAATGGTTCGAAAACCGTCTTCCCCGATGTGAGAAGACATATTGAAGCCGGCGACACGGAGATTCCTGTCACTGTTGACGGAAATTCCATTATAGCGATACTCGACGTCTCCGAGCGGCAGCGGAAACATCTGCTTGCCGGGGGTACACTGAACTTTGTAAAACGGGAGTTGAAAAAATGAATGAAGTCAATGTAAAGAATACCGGCCTGCGCGGTGTTACCGTGGCCGACACCAAGATCAGCTATATCGACGGCGAACGCGGGATTCTCCTTTACAGGGGATACAGGATCGAGGATCTTGCGGAGAAATCCACTTTCCCGGAGGTTGCCTGGCTTCTTCTGCATGACGGACTTCCGGGCAAAAACGAGATCGATTCGTTCGCAAAGGAGATCAGGGATGCCGGAGAAATTCCGGACTTTGTCCTTGGCTGTCTCAGGAAGCTGCCGAAAGAGGCGCTGCCGATGGATGTTCTCCAGGCTGCGGTTCCTCTCCTTGCGATCTCAGATCCACAGTTGTCAGATGATACAAGAGAGGGAAACTTGCGAAAAGCTGTTTCTCTAATCGCCCGCATACCTGCCCTTGTTGCCGCCTGGCACAGGATTAGAGATGAGTTGGACCCTTTGCCTCCGGATGATTCACTCTCCCATGCCGGAAATTTCCTCTGGCAGCTGCAGGGCGGGAAACCCGATCCCGAGCTTGCGCGCGATCTTGATATCTGTCTTATACTTCACGCCGATCACACTTTCAACGCTTCTACATTTGCCTGTCGTGAAGTTGTTTCGACAAGAGCACACATGTATGCCGGTGTGGCTGCCGGTGTAGGAGCACTTTCGGGGAGCCTCCACGGCGGCGCCAACGAGCGTGTGATGAGAATGCTGGACGAGGTCGATTCCGAGAAAGACATCCCGGGATGGGTTAGGAGACAGTTGGACCAGAAGAAGAGGATCATGGGGATGGGCCATGCTGTTTACAAGGCATACGATCCGCGGGCAAAGATACTGAAGGAAATGTCACGCAGTCTGGGCGAAAAAGTCGGGGCAACAAAGTGGTACGAACTGTCCGACCAGGTCGAAAGTGCGGCCCTGGCCGAATTCCGAAAGAGAGGCAAGAACGCGCTTCATACGAATGTCGATTTCTGGAGTGCCTCGGTCTATCACATGTTAGGCATACCGGCGGACCTCATGACCGGGATTTTTGCCATATCCAGGATTGCGGGGTGGTGCGCCCACATAATTGAGGAAAAGTTTGCCGATGCCCAGGAAAAGCCGGCGCTTTACAGACCCACGGCGGAATATGTCGGTAATTATTGCGGCAAGATGGGATGTGTCTATGAGCCGGTGAGCAGGAGGAAAGAGGCGGCACCTGGAAAGTAAAGTCTCCCAGGATGGAAACAACTTCTTCCTGTCCGCGGTCAATTGATATTTGTAGCTTTATCCGTAATCCTGCGTGCCGCGTCAGACGCCTTTGAACTTCGGCTTTCTCTTTTCCAGGAAGGCGTTTATCCCTTCCAGGTGGTCTGCAGTAGAGAAGCAGTCTGCGAAGAACGCGATCTCCATCTCAAGTTCTCCCCCGATTCTCTGGCTCTCATTTATAAGCCTCTTGGCGAGCTTCATGGCAACGGGCCCTTTTTGAGCAAGGAGAAGCGCAGTATCTTCGGCCTTATCCATCAGTTCTTCGTCCCTCACAACGGTGTTTATCAGGCCGATAGAGCGCGCTTCCGCCGCAGCGACGATCCTTCCAGTCAGTATCATCTCCTTCGATGCCCCGATGCCGACAAGCCTCGTCAGCCTCTGTGTCCCGCCGAAACCCGGTATAAGACCGAGGGCGACTTCCGGCTGGCCGAATTTTGCACTCTCAGACGCGATCCTCATATCGCAGGAAAGTGCCACTTCACAGCCGGCTCCGAGCGCAAACCCCCTGACCGCAGCTATGACCGGCTTCTGCATATTTTCTATCCGGTCGCATATGGAATGGCCCAACTCGGCGAAGGCCTGGGCAGAAGCCGCGCCCTTCGCCTTCAGTTCCTTGATGTCCGCGCCGGCGCAGAAGTGGGTGTTCCCCGTTACGATCAGGACTCTTATCCTGTCGTCCTTTTCGAGTTCCGCCAGGGCGTCCCTCAATTTCATGAGAGACGGGGTATCAAAGATGTTGAGCGATTCCGGCCGCGCGAAGGTTATCGTCCCGATTCCCTCCTTCCTTTCGATCCTTATCGCTTCACCTGTAATCATAAAATCCCTCCCCGCTCTTTCTGCCCAGCCTCCCTTCTCCAACCATTTTTCTCAGCAGGGGACATGGGCTGAACTTCTCTCCCATCCCGGCCCGGAGGATATCCAGTATTTCCAGGCAGGTGTCCAGTCCTATGAAATCCGCGAGTTCCAGTGGACCCATGGGTTGGTTCGCGCCGAGCTTCATGATGGTGTCGATGCCTTCTTTTGATGCCACCCCGTCCTGCAGGCAGAAGACTGCCTCGTTAATCATGGGCATGAGGACGCGGTTTGAGACGAAACCGGGGAAATCCATGACAACAACCGGAGCCTTTCCCATTCTTTCGGATACCGACCTAACGGCAGCTACGGTTTCATCGGATGTCCTGTCGCCTCTGGCAATCTCGACAAGTTTCATAATGTAGGCCGGATTCATGAAATGCATTCCGATGAACCGGCCGGGCCTTCCGGTTGACCCGGCGAGTCGGGTGATCGGTATGGAAGAGGTGTTCGATGCAAAGATGGCCTCCGGGGAACACAGTCCGTCGAGCTTTCGAAATATTTCTTTCTTGACCTCTTCTCTCTCGGTTACCGCCTCTATGATCAGGCCGGCCGCCCTGCAATCTTCGAGGGAAGTTGTCGTTCTTATATGTGAAAGGATCAGGTCCCTCTCCCCCGCTCTGATTTTACCTTCAGCAACCCTTTTTTCGAGCCTGTTCTTTATTGCAGTGATGCATCGGGAGACGGCTTCCCCGTCGAGATCTTCGATAAGCACATCATAGCCGCTCTGAGCAGCCGCCTGAGCTATGCCGCCTCCCATGATACCGGCACCGATTACGGCGATAACCTTGATTTCCACTTTTTCATCTCCTTCTGAACCGGCAAAGCCCGGGCCAAAATGCATTTCACCGCAGAGGCGTAAAGATCGCGGAGATCAATAGGTCTTGTCTTCCGGTGAGAGGCCGGAGAACAAAGCTATCCGCCAGGGGACTGAGTCCCATCCTTTTCCTTCAGTGCCAGGTGTGCAATCAGGAGCCTGAGCATGTCCGATGTGCCCTCTCCCAAGGTCAGGAGTCTCGCGTCCCTCCAGTGCCTGTGTACATCGTATCCGTCGGTATAGCCGTAACCGCCGTGTATCTGTATCGCTTTATCGCAGACCCGGAGCGCCATTTCCGATGAGAAGAGTTTCGCCTTGGACGCCTGGAGGGCTATATCCTCTCGTTTTTCTTTCAGGGATGAAGCGTAGTAAGTGAGGAGCCTCGCCGCGCTTATGTCGGTCGCCATGTCGGAAAGCTTCTGCTGGACGAGCTGGAAACCCGATATGGTTTGTCCGAATGCCTTTCTCCTCCTGCTGTAATGTATCGCTTTGTCAAATGCGCACTGAGCTATACCCACGCCTATTGCAGCGATGGTGATGCGGCCGGAATTAAGTATCTGTTTGGCGTATTCGAGCCCCTGCCCCTCTTCTCCAAGCAGGCTCTCTTTCGGTACACTGCAATTATCCAGACGTATAGCCGCCAGCCGGTTTCCCCTGAATCCGAGCTTTTCTATCGGTTTAAGAACGTTAAAGCCGGGGGTCTTCGAAGGGATCAGGAGGGCGGAAACGCCTTTGCCTGTCCTGGCAAATACGAGTGCGAAGTCTGTTTCCCCGGCGTTGGATATCATCATTTTGCTGCCGTTAAGTACATAGCGGCCCCCGGAAAGGGCGGCTGTTGTCTGAATGGCTTTTGCGTCTGAGCCGCAGCAGGGCTCGGTGAGCGCAAAAGATACCAGCTTCGTGCCCTTTGCGAGTCCGTATACCTTCAGGAACTTCCGTTTCTGGTCTTCGTCGCCGAAGTGGTTTATACCGGCGCAGATCATCCCCTGTATTGACACCTGCAGGGCCGTGTTTGCGCAGGCATTTGACAGCGACTCAAGTGCTGCGAGATATACGGGAAAGGGAAGGGCGGCCCCTCCGTATTCCTGCGGGAAGGGAAGCCCGAATAGTCCCCGGTCAGCCAATTTGGCGAGGTTCTCTCGCGGGAATATTTCTTCCTGATCTGTCTTTCTTGCCCCCGGTGCTATTTCCTCCTGGAAAAAGGCGGCAAACGATTCGAGGGTGGAATGATATCCCTGAAAATCCGTGAAAAGCATTTCGATGATCTTCCTCTGTTCTTCGATGTAGAGCACGGCTATCTCTCTACGATCATCGCAAGGGCGTTCCCGCCGCCGAGGCAGAGTGTGGCAAGCCCCCGCTTTAGTCCTCTTGCCTTCAGGGCATAGAGGAGTGTCACCAGTATTCTGGCGCCACTGCAGCCTATGGGATGGCCTATTGCGACCGCCCCGCCGTTGACGTTCATCTTTGCTTCCGGGATCGCGAGTTCGCGTTCTATCACGATCGAGGCCGTCGCGTATGCTTCGTTATGCTCGATGAGGTCGATATCCGCGATGGAAAGGCCCGTCTTCTTCAGAAGCTTTCTCACAGTCGGGATCGGCGCCTCCATCACGTCTTCCGGCCTCGTTCCGCCGACTGCGTAATCCACAATCTTTCCGAGTGGCATCAGACCGAGTTCTTTCGCCTTAGCCCCGGACATCACGAGAAGTGCAGCAGCCCCGTCGCTCAGTTTGGAGACGTTGCCCGCTGTAAGAATACCTCCATCCTTGAAAACGGGAGGGAGTTTCTCCAGCTTCTCCATGGACGTATCCTCCCTCACGCATTCGTCTCTGTCGATAATCATGCCCCCCACCTCAACGGGGAGAATCTCTTCCCTGAAGCGTCCCTCGTTTATGGCGGCTATGGCCTTCAGGTTGCTCTTCAGACTGAAATCATCGGCCTGCCGTCTGGTGATCCCGAACTTTGCGGCGACCCTTTCACCGGTCATTGCCATGTGAAAATCATTATAGACATCCCAAAGCCCGTCGTTCAGCATAGCGTCCATGGCGTATGCGTTTCCAATGCGAAGGCCCCACCGGAGGCCTTTTATAAGGTGGGGGGAGGCGCTCATGTTTTCCATTCCGCCGGCGACGATAATATCTCCATCGCCGGCCTTTATCGCCTGCGCGGCGAGCATGACCGCCTTCAGGCCAGAACCGCAGACCTTGTTTACGGTGTAAGACCCTATCTCGACCGGAAGTCCTGAGAAGATGGCGGCCTGTCTCGCAGGGTTCTGCCCGAGACCGGCGGTGATCACATTGCCCATTATGACCTCGTCCACTTTCGCGAGCGGAACGTCCGCCCTCCTTAGCGCTTCTGCGATGACCAGCGCACCCAGGCGAGGTGCGGAGATGTCCCTGAATGACCTGCCGAACCTCCCGACCGGCGTTCTTGCTCCGCTTGCGATGACGACTTCCCCAGACATGACGCCTCCGGTGTGATATATTGTGAATAGTCAAAGTATATCAGGTTTGGGAGGGACATCAAATGGACTTTGCATTCTCGGAGGAGGAAGAGGAATTCCGCACAGCCGTGAGGGATTTCTGCGAGAGCAGGATCGCGCCTTTGTCGGAGGAGATAGATGAAAAGGGAGAAATACCGCGCAGCGTGATCTCGGATATGGGGGCCTTCGGTCTGCTAGGTATAACGGTGTCTAAACAATACGGAGGTGCGGGTGCGGGCTTTATGAAGGCGGCCATAGTCGCGGAGGAGATAGCCAGGGCTGATATGAGTATGGCCGTTGCGGTCTACTATCTCGTAGAAGCAGGCTGGGGCTTCCTGTTCGAACGATATGGGTCGGAGAAGGCAAAGACCGAGATACTCCCGAAGGTGACAAAAGGAGAGTCCTTTCTTGGAATAGCCTCGACGGAGGCGACAGGGGGGTCTGATATCTCGTCGACTTCTACTTCGATGGTCAGACGGGACGGGAGTCTGATCATAAGCGGGACGAAGACATACATCAGCGGCGTGAGGGAAGCGGCCGAATATGGCGGAGGATATGTGGCTGTTGTGAAGACCGCGCCGAAGCTGGGTCGCAAGGGACTCTCCCTCTGCTATTTGCCCGTCGGTGAGAAGGCAGGGGTTGAGGTCATTGCTTCCCGACAGATGGGCAGAGAGGGGATATCCAACGGGTTCATAAAGATAAACGATGTGGAGATACCGGATCATTATGTTATAGGAGAGTGGAACAAGGGGTTTTACTATGCGATGGAGGGTTTCAACTGCGCACGCACACTGGTTGCCGCCGCCTGCATAGGAGCTGCGGCAAAGGCAATCGAAATGGGCATCGGCCGTATAAAAAAAAGGAAAGTTTTCGGTACCCCCATCGGGAAGTTCGAAGGAATACAGTTCCAGCTCGCGGACGATTATGCGAGGCTCGAATCGGCGAGAATGGTTGTATGCAAGGCGGCCTGGATGCTCGACCGTTTTTATGGAGAGGACATGTTCAGCCACGAGGAAATAAATATTGCTGTGGCGACCGCAAAACTGACTGCGCCGCAGGCGGCCTTCGAGATCATCAAGGACGTGATGATCTGGCATGGCGCATATGGTTATACGAGAGAGGCCGGCATCGAGAGAGGCCTGAGGGGCGTTGCTTCCTACATTGTCGGGGCCGAAGGGACGATGAATGTCATGAAGATAATAATCGGCAAGGTCCTTCTGGGCAAGGAATACGGCCCGATGTGATATGAAAGTCCCGGCGTTAACACGTTCACTCTTTGCCTAAACCTGGCGCTTGGAACGTTTCATGGCAAAGAATGGCGCGTGGTTGGAGGTGAATGCGGGAGGGTCATTTTTCAGGATTGCGGAAACGGCCGGGTCTCGTTTGAACTCATTATCGAGGAAGAGACGGACACGCTTCCTGTCCCATCCTTTGGGATGGATGAAGTCGGTATAGAGCGAAAGGTCTCCGTCGTAGAACTTCATGGTCTCTATTTCTTTATCCCGTTTACCGCATACCGGCATGTTGAATATCGCCAGGTTGAGGAAGTCGATGCAGTTGCTGTGTCTGACTGCAAATTTGAGGGTCTTGCGGGCGCTGGCCTCTGTCTCTGCAGGCGTTCCAAAAATAAGGTACACGTATGCGGCAATCCCCGCCCGTTCCAGGTTTTTTAAGACGGCTGAAGCTGTTTCAAGTCTGATACCCTTCTGCAGAGCGTCCAGGACATCCTGGTCTCCGGACTCGATACCGAGTTTGAGCATTACGCAGCCTGCTTTTTTCAAGGCGACACAAAAATCGCGGTCGGCAAGCCGCGGGCCAACCCGGGCAAAGCCATACCATGGGACATGAAGATTGTCGGTTATGAGTGCATCGAAAATGGCCGGGCTTATCGCGTTGTCGAGAAGATGAATGAGCACCGGGTGTGTTTCATCTGCAAGCTCCTGCAATTCAGCTGTGACACGGCCCGGGGTAAGAGGGAGATAGGGGTTGTCCTCGGCTTTTTCCGGACAAAAAGAACACCTGTTCCAGAAACAGCCTGTCGAGGCGCTGTAAGGCAAAATGAACCCGGGTGAAAGGTAATCACACAACGGGAGGGCACCGTATTCAGGACGGGCTGTTTCCCCTTCAGTCGCATCCACGCCAAGGATGGAGAGAAGCTGAATCTCACCGGGACCTGCCACAACGTGGTCGACAAGTCCGCCGAAGGGATTTTGCCATCCGGAATTTTTTTTCCACGAGCTGACGAGACCTCCGCCCAAGATTATCTTTATCCCTGGGAAATTGCGCCTTATAAATCCCATTACCGAAAATGCGGATAAGGCCTGACTCAGATAATTCAGTGAAATACCCACAATATGAAAGTTTTGTTTCAAGAAGAGTTCTTCTAATCGGGTCTGAAAATACGTATAAAAAGGGCTCTTTTCCGGCCTTTCAGCAGCTGCCAGGAGGTCGGCGCTATTCAGGGGTGAGAGACATTTGTCCTCGAAATTCACAAGTCCCACCGACACAGCCGGCGGCGAAATTTTGTCCAGTACGCGGCCTATGTCTTTCACTGCCCGCCGGTAGCGGTCTATACTGTCGTAGAGGCCTGGATTTCTCAGGGACTTCAGATTGCGGTCTCTGTGCAGAAACGCCCGCTTTGACCAGGTGTCAGATTCTGCTCCCGCAGGCAACCGTATGCCCATAAGGTAAAGGAGCCCCTCCAGATTCGCGTCCAGAAGGCTGTGTTCGACTCCGTGACGCGCGAGCATGCCCGCCAGCCTCGCAATGCCCGCGGGCGGCTCAGAAGGTTTGGCTGTGGGAGGATGGATCAGGAGCAACATGACAGTTTGCTTCTTTTATGTCCGCGTTCTTGTCTCAATATCTCTCAACTCTAACAGAGACAACGTGAGGCTTTCAACACTCCTGTCAGTTCTGCATCGATTGCGGGCCCGGACAAAAAGAAAGGCCCGGCAATGCCGGGCCTTGAGTTATGGAGTTTCATGGGCCGGTCTGCAGCCCCGGCCCATGAAATAGCAGCTTCCGGCTAGGTCCGACGTTTTTTTCGGAGTACCGCTACAGCCCCGACCCCGGCCAGAAGCATGAAGAGGATCATGCCCCATTCGGTCATGGTCGGGACTTGCGTTGGCACCGTAACTACAGCGACCTGCGCAGTGGCGGACCTGAAAACATCAGGGCCGGTTGGAGGGGTCCCTGTTGCCGTGACAGTGTTTGTAAAGTCCGAGGTCACATTATTGACCTTACATGTGTAGACCCATGTCTCAGTGGTATCAAGGACACCGGGGTTGCTGGTGTCGCCAGTGGGTCCGGTAAGAGTAGTGCACTGCGGATCACTGACGATGATATTGTGTAGAGGCACACTGCCAGGGTTCCTGACAGTCAAAGTGAATGTGGCGGTCCCTCCGCTGACAACTGTCTGGTTAGACGGGGTCTTAATCACTGTAATAAGCGGGGCTGGCGGCGTGTTAATAGTAACCTGTGAACTGTCGGAGTCAGTGACGGTCGGACCACCTGCTACCGTGCCGTTCGCCGTAACGTTATTTATAAAGCCGGCAGTTACATTGGCTGTCGAGCATGTGTAGACCCATGTCTCAGTGGTATCAAGGACACCGGGGTTGCTGGTATCGCCAGTGGGTCCGGTAAGAGGAGTAGTGCACTGCGGATCACTGACGCTGACATTGGTCAGGGGGAGACTGCCGGTGTTCGTAACAGTAAGTGTGAATGAGGCCGTCCCGCCGCTGTCAACTGTCTGGATGGAGGGGGTCTTGATCACCGTGATCGCCGCCGTATTTACTGTCACATTCGCAGATGCGGTCGCAGTGACATCAGGACCGGTCGGAGGGGTCCCCGTCGCCGTGACAGTGTTTGTGAAGGGAGAGGTGACACCATTGACCGTGCAAGTGTAAGTCCACGTCTCAGTGGTCTGAAGAATATGGTCGTTGTTAGAATCACCCACCGGGCCGGTGAGACTAGAACACTGCGGATCACTGACAATGACATTGCTCAGAGGGGCATTGGTCCCTGTGTTCCTGACGGTTATGGTAAACGTGGCATTATTTCCGCTCAACACCGCCTGGTCGGCAGGAGTCTTGGCAACCGAGATAGCCGGCACGGATATCGGAAGACCTGATGGGACCACTTGACAGTCGCACTTCGATTTTGTTCTCGGGAAAGCGCCGGTTACATCTGCGCAGTTGTTTGATGCCTGGTTGTCCCAGCTTGTACAGACGGGAATATCGATTAAGCCGTCACCGTTAAGATCTACGCATGCGAATTCCAGAGTAACCCTTCTGTACGCGTTGCTGTTGGTTGAAATGTCGCCACACAAGTCTGAGTCGCCGTCCCAATATGGATTAGTAACAGTACCGGTAGAGTCAGGATATCCGTCGGCATCCGTATCTATGGACGGACGGGTCGATGAGAGAACACCTGAAAGAAAGTCATGGTCGCAACTTGTCCCTGTCAATGCGCTGGTGCCGTCCTGGGAGAAGAAAAGCCCTATGTCATATCGGTCCGGTGAGCCTATCGCGCTGACTTTCACGTCGAAGGTCGCGGTAGCGACTCCGTTAGTACACCCTGAAAAGGTACCCGGAACGGGAGTGAAGCTCTGTACACGCACGTCGTTCGCCGTGCAAACCGAGCCCGGCTGATAGTGGTCAATGCAGACATTGCCCGTTTCAGCCTTTGCTGCAGTGGGCGTAATCAGTAAAACCGTTGAGATTACGGCCAGCACCAAAATATGCACAGATATCGCCGGCAAAAAATTCTTTCTTCCTGAAAACAAAATTCCCTTCATTTGTCCTCCTAAGTTCAATTTTTTCTACATGCGTCAGATATTATTAAACAACTACAGCTTTTGATTTAGAGTAAATTTAGTAAAGTCGACATACATCTCATAAGCATATCAAAGTTTTTTCATCTGTCAACCCCCCCGGGGAAAACGGCTTCGCAAAGTGCTTTGGGGCTTCTTATTAACCCGGCAACATAATACCGTAAGCCGTCATCCTCGCTTTGTCGGGGATCGGACGGCGTAATATCGTAAGAACAAAGAAAGATTCCGGACAAGCCGGAATGACAAAATTCAACTATTTGATTGCCGGGTTAATAGTTCAGTGCATATGCACGCGCGATATGGCCTTTTGAGCCGACAAGTCTCCACGGTCCGCAAGAGATAAATCCTGCGGCCGGGGATATGCGCCGCTCTACGTTCTGGTTTTCCGGAATTTTGACCGATTTTCGTTCTATAATTAATACATATGATAACTATTGCCAACTCCTTCGAATGGGCAGGTAAATGCTTTCAGCATCTTTCTTCCGAAAGCCATTTCGTCCAGTTCGGCAGCTTTTGGATCGAAAACCTGTTGTCGGCTGACAAGCCATGATCATTAAAACATTCAGGCTCCGGCTGACACTCTTTTACACAGGCGCGGTAGTATTAATAATTGCCGGTTTTTGCCTGCTGCTTTACAGACAGTACGAGGGACAGCTTCTGGACAGGGTCGACGCCCAACTCATGGATACTGCGCGGAATCTCATTGTGAGCGAGGTAAAGCCCAAGACGCTCACGCGCGACCAGGAGATCATAATAAAGACCAAGCAGGAATACTTCCAGATAGTCAATTATAGCGGCGAGATTATTATCACATCCCTCAGTCAGAACCAGCAGTGGCCCCTTGACAAACAGATGATGCTGAAGGCCTTTCAAGGCAATCCTCAATATGAGACGGTAAAGTTCATGGGTGGTGATTACAGGACGATATATTTCCCTGTCAACACGGAGTCTATCGTACGTGTGGGGAAGTCGCTGGATGAGACGGGTCAGACGCTGGCGGGGCTGAGAAGGCTTCTTATCCTTTTTTCTCCTTTTGTGCTGGTGATATGCTCGATAATGAGCTGGCTCTTCGCCGGCTGGGCACTTAATCCGGTTCTCGAAATAAAGAACATTGCGGAGCAGATAAGGCGGGGAAGGATGAGGGGAAGGATCGAGGCCGGTTTAAAGGGGCGTGAGCTGGGTGAACTCGCGGTGATTTTCAACGACATGCTGCAGAGCATCCAGCGTTCCGTGGAAATGCAGAAGCGCTTTGTTGCCGACGTATCCCACGAGATAAGATCTCCCCTGACGGCACTGCGCGGCAGCATTGAGGTTGCGCTGCGCAGAAGGAGGTCTGTTGAAGACTATGAAAATGTGCTTGAGACCAGTCTGGCCGATGTTATCAGGCTGTCCCGGATCACGGACGACCTGCTCTTTCTCACCAGGGCAGACAACAACATACTTGATCTCAGGCGGCAATGGTTTGAGCTTGGGCCTGCTTTATCCTCCATTATTGAGCGGCTCGGGCACAAAGCGGTTTCTGCGGGAGTTTCCCTGGTAGAGGATTATCGGGTCGACCTCGAAGTATACGGAGATACGTTTCTCCTGGATCAGGCCTTCTCTAATCTGGTGGAAAATGCGATAAAGTATACCCCGAGGGGCGGGAAGGTGACTGTCACGACCGAAGAGAAGGAGGGCAAAGTCATGGTGACCGTGAGTGACAGCGGTATCGGCATCCCTGAAGAGGATATCCCTCATTTGTTTGAAAGGTTTTACCGTGTCGACAAAGAGCGGTCCAGAAGGGCCGGGGGGACCGGTCTTGGCCTTTCGATCACCGAATGGATCATCAAGGCGCACAAGGGAACGATATCGGTGAAGAGCACCCCGGGTTCAGGCAGCGATTTTATAGTTGCTCTGCCTAAGGACGGCGACAGGGAATGACTTTATCTATTGCTTCGCCGCCGAAAATTCGTGTTGTCCGGAGTTGTGCCGGCGGCCCCGGGCTGACTTCAGGATCACCCCTGTCTGATATGGCATTCCGCTGATGGAGAGACTTAATGGCCAGTTCGTTGAATTTCTTGTATACAGCACTGTTTGTTTCATGAATTTGCTTGACGAGCCGGTTCGGCACATGCTATTCTAAAGGTAGAATTTTGGAAGTTTTTGCGATTGCGGAGGCCACAAAGACTTTTGACTTTGTGGCCTTTTTTTCTTGATGCCTTCTAAGATTTGAGTTTATAGATAAGGAGGTAAGAGAAATGGCACAAGGAACCG
>JBJKPE010000220.1:0-4296 GCA_046706685.1 Thermodesulfovibrionales bacterium
TCCAGATATACCTCTTCTTCACCGACTTCTATGAGTCGGCCCGTATACACCATGTCAGCCGTGTGGACCTCGACAACCTTGCCGATAAGTTCCTGCACCTTTAGAACCTGCCTCCCTGCTTCGGTCACGGAGCCGGAGCCTTAAGCCCTCCGGCCCTGAAACGATGGGTCTCCCGCGCCAATGCCCGGACGGACGGCCACATGGGACCGTCCTGCGTGACTCACTTCACACTACGTCTTACGTCCGAATCCTTTCTGTGCCCGCCCCGCCCCTGCAATGCCGGGACTGACTGTGTCTCTCTTTTCCTTGCCCTGATATAGATACGCAGGGGGGTTCCTTCAAAGCCGAAATATTCCCTTAGTTCGCGCTCTATAAATTTCAGGTGGTGGTCCCTGACCGCTTCCCGATAATTTGCAAAGATAACGAAAGCGGGCGGTTCTCCTTTTACCTGTGTCATGTAGTACATTTTCACTTTTCTCCCTTTGTAAAGCGGCAGGGACAGCCTGGCCGAGATCCGGGTGAAGGCCCTGTTCAACTCGGCCGTCGAAATCCTCTTTCTCCTCTCGACGACTATCCTGTCGATAACCGGAAACACCTTGGTAATCCTCTTCCTCGAAAGGCCGGACACTGTGATTACAGGCGCATATTGAGAAAACCACATCTTCCTCTTCAGCTCCGCCCCCATTTCCCTCAGCGACTCATCCGGATCATTTACAAGATCCCACTTATTAAGGAGAAAAACGGCTCCTTTTCCGTATTCCTTTACTATCCCGGCTATCTTGACGTCCTGCTCCGTAATCCCTTCAGCCGCATCTATAACAATAAGAGCCACATCGCAGCGTTCTATACTCCTCACCGCCCTCACCATGGCGAATCTCTCCAGCGAGTATCCTAACTTTCCCTTCCTCCGTATTCCAGCGGTGTCGATCAAGAGATACTTTCTGGTGTAATAGCTGCAAAAACTGTCGATGGAATCACGGGTCGTGCCGGCAACAGAACTTACAACCATCCTGTTTTTCCCGAGCAGCGCATTGACAAGCGTCGATTTGCCCGAATTAGGTCTGCCGACCACCGCCACCTTGGGAAATTCGACAATTTCTTCCCTGAATTCAGGCAGCAGCGAATCCAGCCGCTCCATAAACTCCTCATAACCGTGTCCTGTGGCAGCAGACAGCGGCCAAAGCTCCTCCGACCCGATCTCATAAAAATCATAGAGCCTGTCTTCTCTGACAGGCGCATCGACCTTGTTCACGGCCCAAAGTACGCGCTTCCCCGAGACACGAAGAAGTCGGGCAAGTTCCATATCCGCCGGAAGCAGACCTTCCTTGCCGTCAAGGAGGTGGACAATAATGTCGCCCTCCTCTATCGCGAAGAGCGCCTGATCTCTGGCCTGCGCGAATACGTCCTCCGTCGGGACGGGATAGAAGCCGCCCGTATCGACAACCATAAAGGCCTTGTCCTCCCAGGTCGCGTCGAGGTAGTTCCTGTCCCTCGTGACGCCCGGTACATCCTCTACTATTGCCGAATGCGTTCCCGTCATCCTGTTGAACAGTGTAGATTTACCGACATTCGGCCTGCCCACTATAACTACCACCGGTTTTGACATAGGACTATTCTACAACAAACGGTTACCCGAAAGCCCCGCATCCGCCGCCGGGACGCCGGGAACGGACAGAACAGACATTTCGTACTGCTTTTTTTTGTCACAATATTTTATCCTTAGTAGGGTATATCTCCATTATGATAATTAAGGCCAGGATAATTAATATCGTTGCGCTCACCATAATTCTGACCGTCGGAACGACAACGGCGTTCGTAATCGAAATGCAGAAAAGGACAATATATTGAAGGAGCGGGAACTTTCCAAGAAAAGTGTAGAACCTGAACACAAGGCAAGAGCGGAAGAGTTCAACTCCCGGTCCGAATTAGATATCGGTGGACCTGAAGGCTCAAACAGTTCGATCGCCGCCCTTTCAGCTGAAGCAAATAATAAGTACGTGGCCCTCGAACGGGCAGTCGAGAGACTGAAAAAGATAAACGAGATGGGCCGGATATTGTCTTCAATTGTGGAAACGAATGAGTTGATGGGAATAGTCATCCGGACCACCGCCGACCTGCTCGCTGCGAAAAGAGTTACCATGCATCTCAGTAACGCATCGAACCCCGCCATTACACTGCAATATGTCAGGGGCAGCGGGATCGAACATCTCCAGACTTTTTCGCCCAAGCTGCGGCAGGATTTTCCGGACCTCGTTAATCATGGGAAGCCGGTGTTCCTTCCGGGGGGAAGCAGTTCCTGGAAGTCGGAAATCGCGGTTCCCTTGAAGGTAAAAGGGCGTATTATGGGAGCCATGATCGTCGAAAATGATTCGGCCGTCTGCTCCTTTACGGAGGACGACCTGGAAGTCCTCACGACTCTTTCGAACCAGGCCATGACGGCCATAGAGAACGCGTGGCTTTATGAAAGTCTGAAGAACAGTTACTTCGCGACAATACAGTCTCTTGTGAACGCTCTGGAGGCAAGCGACAGGTTCACAAGGGGCCATTCGGAGAGGGTAAGACTGTTGTCCGTGGAGCTGGGGAAACATCTCGGTCTGGAACTGAAGGAGCTTGAACTCCTCGAACACGCCTCGATCCTGCACGACATAGGCAAAATAGGCATCGACAACTTCGTACTTCAGAAACAGGGGAAACTGACATCAAGGGAATATGGCCTTGTCAAAACTCATCCTCTCATCGGAGATGAGATACTCGGCCCGATTGAAACCCTCGGCGGTGTTAGGAAGACGATCATCCAGCACCATGAGCGGTATGACGGCACAGGATACCCCTATGGGCTGAAAGGAGACGAAATATTATTGAACTCCAGGATCCTGTCCGTGGTTGACACATTCGATGCCATGATGACCGACAGGCCTTACAGGAAGGCAATTGGTCTGAAACAGGTGATGAACGAATTGAGGGCTAATGCCGGAACCCAGTTCGATCCCAGGGTAGCGCTGGCATTCATAGAGATGCTCGAATCAAGGGGTGACCATATCCTGTCGGGTGCCGGATACAATGCCCTGCTTTCGATTTAATCTCATTTGTTCACAAAACCTCGGGCGCATATTCCGAACCATTTCGGCCACTGATTCCGATTCATTCCGGCCACCCGGTCCGGAGCAAACCGCCGCCCCGGCAGGAGGAATGTCGACTTCGTCCCCACGCATAAACTGCGATATACTGAACTAAAAACAGAGGCCTTCTCTCTTCTTGCGTTGCTATTGTAACACCGAGGATTACAGGAAGACGCTGAGAAGAGTCATCTGCCTTTTTTCATATAAGCCAGTACGGGACGTTGCCAATTTAAACAATTTGAGAAATAATAGTGGCAATGATTTCCAAATCGTTCAAGCGGGGAGCCCGCTCAACTAATTGTTATGTACTGCCCGGAAATGATATATCTGAGACAACAAGAATTTATTCAGAAACCCGGGCAAGCTTAGAATAGTCAGGGTGAAAAGCTAAGATGTTTTATGAATAAGCCATTCACAGCTCAGCTGTCGAAATGTGAATGCTGTCCGCGCAGATGCGGGGTAAACAGACTTCAAGGGAAGACCGGTTTTTGCAGGGTCGGTCCCGGCATTGAGATTTCACATGCAGGTCTGCATTTTGGTGAAGAACCCCCCATCTCCGGGTCAAAAGGATCGGGGACCATTTTTTTCAACGGATGCAATCTCCGCTGCGTGTTTTGTCAGAATTACCAGATCAGCCAGGAATTTCAACAGGGCCGCACCCGGACCCTTACTACAGATGAGCTTGCATCTGAAATGCTTCTGCTCCAGGAACAGGGGGCCCATAATATCAATTTTGTTTCACCTTCACATATGATTTTTCAGACAGCGGACGCCATTGAGGCGGCAAAGGAAAAGGGGCTTGCTCTGCCTGTTGTGTATAACTCCAATGGCTATGATTCAGTGGATGCGCTCAGGCAGATCAGGGGCCTCGTGGATATTTACCTTCCTGATATCAAGTATCTGGACAATGAACCGGGGAAGAAATTTTCTGCTGCGGACGATTATGCCGGTATTGTCCCCGGCGTCCTCCTGGAAATGCTCGACCAGACCGGTGACCTTAAAATGGATGATGATGGGATTGCGGTACGTGGATTGCTGGTACGCCATCTTGTATTGCCCGGTCAAATGGAAAACAGCAGACGATGTCTGGATTTTCTGGCAGGCCTGTCTCCGGATATTCACGTCAGCATCATGTCTCAGTATTCTCCTCAATATAGGGCGGGTACTTACCCGGAGA
>JBJKPE010000221.1:0-22961 GCA_046706685.1 Thermodesulfovibrionales bacterium
TGACAAGGTTCCTTGTCCTCTCCGGGACGTCGCCCCTTTCACCCTCGTGCAGGGCCTGCAGTTTCGTCGGCAGGCTTGAGGCATGGTGGACGGCGTATTTCCCGTACTTTTCGGAGATAGTATCAACGGCATGGTAGACCCTGCTCATTTTATCTATTCTCGCTGTGTCTTCAAAGAGTGTGTACTGGACCCTTGTGTCTGGTACCAGGCCGGCAAGTACAACCCCGGTCTGACGGTAAAAATTATGGGGCCGGTAAAGGTGATCGAAGCCCTCACGCAGAGGCCCGAAGAGGTCGGCAGGATAGGCGGTGGGGACGCTTAGCCTCATCTCCACCCCTGTGTCCCTGAACTCCCGCGTCCTGAGAAATACTAGGAGGCGCGCGGCCGCGAGTTTGTAGCGCCTTGCCTTGATACAGGCGTTCTCCAGGTTTTTCGAAAGCTGGGCAAAGACAAAGGTCTCCTCACCCGAAGGAGGGGTAAAGGTCTTTGTCTTGCTGATCGACTGGTAGCTGCTTTTCGATTCGGTTACAACAGGATAGACGCTCCTCCCGTTCAGCTCGTTCCAGATCTCCCTGTACGGTTTGGAGAGATATTTCTCTATAAAAGCCTCGTCCTTTCCCGCAAACTGCAGGGCTGTGGTGATGCCGAACTTCCTGAGAAAGGCCGCCGTGTTCGGCCCTATCCCCCACACCTTTCCAAGAGGCAGCTTCTCCAGGTATGAGTGTATGTCCCTCCCCGGAATAAGGGTGAGACCGTGGGGCTTGTTGTGCTTCGAACCTATCTTTGCAAGGACCTTCGAGAGGCTCACCCCGACCGATACGGTGATCCCCAGTTCGGTCTCGACCGCCTCCTGCATCTTCCTGGCGATCATCCCATAGGGTCCGTGGAAGCTCCTCCTGAGGCCGGTCAGGTCCACAAACGCCTCGTCTATAGAGTACTCCTCAACGTCCGGCGAGAACCGCCTGAGGATCTCGAACATCCTGACCGAAAAGAGGCTGTAGGTCTCGTAATCAGAAGGGACGATAATCACGTCCGGACAGACCCTCTTTATCTCCGGCAGGCTCATCCCCCTTTCTATCCCCCTCGCCTTCGCCTCGTAACTAGCCGCGGCCACGATCCCCCTCTCCTTCCCGGTAATCACGGGCTTTCCCCTCAGCTCCGGATGGACCGCCTGCTCGCAGGACGCAAAAAAGGCGTCGGCGTCCAGATGAAGGATCGCCCTCGGCCAGGAACGTATAGTCAGGGGTTGGGTGGACATTGCATTATTGCATGGGTGTTTTGTGTTGTAGGGGTGGTTCGCGAACCGCCCTACATTGCGAACCGCCCTTCCAGGGTAACCCTGTGGTTGCACTGGTTTTTCTTCATTCCTCTGTTATCCTCACTTCAATTTGAAACCCTTCATGTGTCGCAATTATCTGTTCAAGGTCATGCATTGACATCTTTTTACCGTCTACGACCAGGCAAGCCACGCTATTCTCCGAGTCATATGTGATGCTGCCGCGAAAATAATCGAAATTCATTTCCTTAAAAGGACGATCTCGCTCGTCGGTAAAGTACCGCTTATTAATCTCCTCCCTGATTCTGTTTCTCATCTTGATGAGTGCATTTATCGGGCTCTTGTTGTCGTACGCAGTAAATTCCCGCACATAATCATTTTTTGTATCTTCCCGCGCCCGCAACGAAAAAAGATGACCGGCATCAAACAAGGTGTAAATAAACTTGATCTCCTTACCCTTGTAATCCTGGAATATATCAAATTCTGGAAAATCACTCATTTGGGGTTCTCCCTTATCAGGCACGATATGCTTCCCGCCGATGTTTTACGCGCATGATTTTTATTGTCTTCGTCTTGTTGTCAATTTCGTACAGCACACGATAATCCCCGACTCGTAGTCTCCAGTCATTTTGACTTCCCCTTATTTTCTTACTGCTCTTTGGATGCGGCTTGCCAGCCAGCCCCTTTATTTTGGCTACAATCTCTGCGAATAATGTTTGGTCAAGTTTTTTCAGGTCTTTTTCCGCACGGCGTTCGATAACCAGTTCATAGGACATTATTGTTCCGCCAGAAAATCGGTGAATTTTCTGAACTCCAGACGTCCTTTGCGCATCTTATCAAGTTCCTCTAGGTCTTCCTTGTCCTCAAGCCGCTCAAGCATTTCTTTATAATCTTTGATGTCGATTATGACAGCCTTGGGCTTGCCGTTTTCCATGATCACCTTGGGCGTGGTTTTTAAAATTTTTGACATATACTTTCTCCTTTCATTCATGGTTATCCCTTAAAACCTCCAAAAGTCTCCGCTTCAACTGCCGGGCGATTTTTCGGTCTTTTTCAGTCATCATTCAGTTGCCCCGTTGAAAGTCATACGTAAAGCGATATGTAACACATCATTTCGTCATGTCCGAAGTCCGTAATAGGCATCCATGGTTTTTATATCCCCGCCAGCTTGCAGATTCCGGCTCGGTGATTTTGCGTTGTCTTCCCAGTAAAACATATTTTTCCTTTGTAGCGGAATAGATTCTCATTTGTTTTATCCATTGTTATGTAACCCAAGTTGAGCGATTGTTTACGCAATGTATTCGTTTTGCCCTTTGTAGGAGCGTATTGCAATACGCCCCTACGTTCACCCGTCGGGTGTCATTCCCGCAAGCAGAGCGCGCCTGCCTGCCGGCAGGCAGGTCGGGAATCCTTCCGAAAAAGCAGGAAAGATTCCCCGTGAGGGTCGGGACAGGCCGGACAAGCCGGAATGACGAACTGGAGAATCGCTCAACTTGGGTGTAAGTATGCTCGAAAATCATTTCACTTTGTTAATAAACTTACGCAGAAAGAAATTTCTTTTGGCCTCTTTCTTTGTTTTTCTGAGGTCTTTTTCCAAACGTTGCATAATATCTTTCACTTTTAAAACATCCTCACTGCTTTGATGTGAGATATATTTGAGATAACTCTGAAAAGCGCCTCTTGCTTTCGTCAATTCATTCAGTTTCATTAAAGTAAAGCCTTTGTTCATCCACGCTAAGGCATATTGGGGATTCATACTAAGCGCCTTGTCATAATAACTTATCGCCTCCTCATATCGACCCAGCGCGGACGATGCAATACCTTTGTTATAACATGTATAAGGATTCGTATCATTCAGGTCAAGAAGCCTCCCAAAAGTAGCCATAGCCTCTTTAGGACGCCCAATCTCTTGTAACATAAGTCCCTTATTACTCAATGCTCCTGCGTCATTTGGTTTAAATGTAAGGGCGTTATCATAGCAGGCTATAGCTTCCAGAACATTGTTGAGTCCATAAAAACAATCCCCTTTTGATTTCCACGTAAGATTATCACCTCTATATAACTCCATCGATTTGTCATAGCACATTATTGCTTCTCTATAGCTGCAAAGGTTTTTATAGCAGTCTCCTTTGCTTGCCCATACCCAGAAATCCAGGTTGGTCCCCGGCCTATCTCTAAAAAATTATCGTAGCACTTTATTGCTTCTTCAGATCGACCAAGAACACCCAAACAAGATCCTTTTTTGTACCAAAATTTTGCCACTTTGGGATCTTGTTCTGTGAGTTTGTCATAACAGATTATTGCTTCCTCATATTTGTTAAGGACGCTTAATGAGTCCCCTTTATCTTCCAGTTCCCATTTATCAAGCTCACCTACCGCTGGTAGTTTAATAATCTCGCCGGTTTGTCGCATAAGAATGACCTCAAGATCATCGCGTAATTCCACAAAAGATTGATAGCGGTCGTTTGGCTTTTTTTCAAGACATCTTCTCACCACAGGGAATAGAGGCGAATCTAACGGAGATATAGAAGTACTTTCATGGGCATGTTTCAAAACAGCCCATCGATAATCAAGATCATCGGCATAAAAAGGAAGGTTTCCTCCAGATGCCATTTGATAAAGGACTATGCCAAAACTGTAAATATCGCTTCTCTTATCGCATGTTATAAAATCTGTGAATTGTTCGGGTGACATATATTCAGGAGTTCCGATGCTAGTTCCTATTTCTGTTTGCATTAAAGCAACGCCCCCGATTTGTGCAGGTACGCTGTTTTGCTCACAGACGGACTTTGCTCTTCGAATAACGCTCCCCAGCCCGAAATCAGAAATCTTTATCAGCTTGTTCTTATCGATCATAATGTTAGCAGGTTTAATGTCACGATGAGCACGAAGACCTTTCGAATACGCATATTCAATTCCGTAACAAAACTGAATTGACCAACGAAGGCTTTGTGCTAAATCAAGGGGTTGATGCCTGAGATATAAATCGAGGGAATTCAAGCCATGTTCATCCGGTACAATATATTCCATCACAATAAAAAGTCGTGACTTCGGGATGTCGGCTGTTATATCAACACGGTGAGCCCGGACAATATAAGGATGACGGTCCATACTTATCCAGAGCAGGGCTTCTTTCTTGAATCTCTCTTGTAGCTGCTCATTATATAAGTACTCATCGTGAAAAGTCTTTAGGGCATAAACGTTCTTATGATAGTGTGAATAAACTAGATAAACTACCCCAAACCCTCCCTTACCAATGACATCGTAGACTTCATATGTCCCTTTAAATAAATCGCCTTTTTTATAAATCAGTTGGGTCACTGTTTCATCTCTAAACGGCTTCGTATTTTCCGAAGCAAGGCTTTTACATTAATTCCTATTCCGTGAAAATTGGGTTTTATATCAATAATATCTTCTCCATGATACGAAGTTGTTGGCTCCTGCAATATGGAAAATAATGGACAGTCGAGGTAATGCTGCAGCTTAACATTTTGCCATCTCCAGCGCCAGTCGTCGGACGATATTCCCCTTGATGCTAATCTTGAATGGGCAGAGTACATGTCAATTTCATCTGCATATGTATCTAAGTCCGTCGCAAAAATCCCGAATTGATCGAATGTAACTTCAGGGCAAAAGCTCCAGTAGTGATTTACGCGCCCAACTGGGCCAGAAATTGAAATCGATTGTTCAGCGATAACAGGCCAAACCCCCGATTTTTTCCATACTCTCAGAAGTTTCTTGTTTGCTTTTTCAGGGATAATAGTGCTGCCAGCTTCGCTCATCAAGTTCAAGCTCTGGTAAAAGCGCGGGCATCTTTCTGGTAAAGCAAATGGGCAACGCGGCGACTTGCCAATGGATATGCCTTTTGAGGTATACCACTTCAAATCTGTATATATCAGGTCTTCCATTTCTCTCAAACCTCTATTATCACATCACCCATAAGGCTTTCGCCCAGGATTGGGCCTTTGATAATATCCCCATTGCTCCTCGGGGCATAAACAAAAAAGCTCGATGTCACCATAAGCATCTATGCCCGTATAATCAGCTAGCCAAATTTCTCCGAATCCGTAGGACATGAAATCGTCCATAAGGCTTTCATCCAATAACCGCTTAATCTCTGATAAAGACCAATCGACACTCTGCAGCACTAGAATGGTTTTTTCGGAAGCCAGTCCCTTTTTCCTTTCCAAACGTTCATATATTTTATCTATCACATCAGCTTCAGCGTCATCGGAGTCTTTCACTACCATAGTTAATTCAATACCCATAAGCGAGCCACTTGCTCTCTCGCACCAGAAATCGGGATGTTCGGATGCCTTTACCGGAATCAATTCTTCGCCCGTATGGTATCTATAGGCTTCCACGAAATAATCCAGTTCAATCCTCTCAGCATGTTTCTTGCCGTTTTCGTTATCCAATATCATTCAGAGATCCTCAGCCCTCGGTTTTCATGCCCCGAATATACATTGCCAATTTCCAATTCCTCATTTCACATAATCTCAAGCTCTAGTGAGGCAATATAAATGTCCCTCCGGCACAGCATCCCACGTCCTGCCCTCAAGCAGACGACCGTTATGTTTCTTAGCCCGCTTCTTTCCATCGGCCCCCCAGCCGCCCCACTGTTTGAAAAAGAAGGCGACTTTCTGTTGCTCGCACTGATGTTTCACGTTCAAGACCCATTCCTGCCTCATCTGACGGGCCTTCGGTCCAGACTCTCCGCCGACAATCACCCAATGAATTCCGCTCAGATTTATCTTGCCCAAATCCTCCAGGAGAGGCTCAACGGAAACGAAGCGAATAAACGCCGGGACCTGACGGAGCTGATCGAGACGCGGAAGACCGTGTTTTTTATCTTCAACGGTCACTCCCAGCCATGCATTGCGTGGAGGTTTGTAATTTTTGAAAAAAACAGCCATCCTTTCGGCCCGTTTGGTAAGCACCTGAAAGGTATGTTGCGGAGCCTGACGTATGACGTCAAAGACCCGCCGGATGTAGTCGTCGGGAATCTCTTCATGGAAAACATCGCTCATAGAGTTCACAAAGTAAACAGTCGGGCGTGTCCTGTTCAGCGGCTCCTCAAGACGACAAGGCAAGAGAGTAAGCTTAAAACCGTTTTCATATCCCTTCACTCCCATCGCTTTAAGTCTGCAGGCCATAACCTCCGCATAACAATGCGCACACCCAGGAGAAATCTTGCTGCACCCTACAGTGGGGTTCCATGTTTGTTCTGTCCACTCTATTGAGGTTTGTGTACTCACTGTTGCCACCTCATCCAACATAACAGATAGTTCGTTGGTGCCGGCCTACAATCATAAACAGGCGCTCAAGATAGGCTTCCAGCAGCCTATGTTTGAAGTATGCCTGTTCCCGACCTTTGTAATGTTCAGGTATTTGTACCATTATTTCAATAGAAAGATTGTTTCACCCTTCACGCATTGTGGTCGCACACCACAGGATCCACAACTTCCCCTTCCCCCACCTCATCAAGGCTCCTCCCGCCTGATCCCTTCCACTTTATCAAAGTCTTCATCATAAGAATAAATCTCGTTTATCTTCTGATACCTCATAAATACCGCATTATAGGCGTCGATATAGTCTATGTTATGTCTGCCGTAAAGAACGAGGGCATCGGTAATAATATTCTTGTCAGGTATATAAAGGCCCTCGGTAGCGACTATGATCGATATTTTTTCAATCACATCGGCTTTTGGAACTTTGTAATATGAAAGCAGCGTCCAGATCAGTTCGGCAATGGTTATGCCGGAAGTCGAAAGGGCTCCCTTGCCTTCAACCGCATCCCTGAAAAGCTCCCTGCATCTTTCATATTTGACCGGGTCGTCCCCGGTAAGATACCGTAGAAATATATTCGTGTCTATGAACTTTCTCTTCATGGCTTATTTCCCGGCGGACTTTTTCCCTATGTGTTTCTTTACTTCTTCCCTGATCTTGCGAAAATCGGAGGGATGGTCCCCGGAAGGCGCTTTTACCGTACCCCCAATATCAAGGATATCTCCTTTTAACGGTTTTATTACCGCGTGATCATCTTCAATCACAATCGCGACCTTCTGATCGGGCTTTAGGTTGAGTGCCTTGCGTATCTCTTTAGGTATCGTCATCTGCCCTTTCGATGTTAGTATAGCAATCGGCATTTTATCCCCCTTCAATGATATTTTCCTACATTATAAAATATTTCTTACATTAAAGGAAATATCGCGCAAGCTTTGTTCCATCGCTGAAAACGCAAATGCGACACCTTTCCATTGATTACAGAACTCTCCTACACCTGCCGGGTCCGGCTCTCGATCATTTTCTGAAGCTCATATGCAGTGACATGGGCCTTAATAACCGCTGAATTCAACGCCCTTTGTGCGCGGAAAAAGTCTAGCAGGCCATATAGTGCACAAAGTGCAACTATCAGGTAAAAAAGGTCTCCAAGAAACTTGAGCATAAATCCGTTCGCCATGTTTTCTCCTCCTTTGCGTATTGTCTTTTCACTTATACTTCCTGACCACCGCCGTTACCACGCCGGCGATCTTGAGCTCGTTCTTCGGTTTTATCGGCTTGTAATTCGGGTTTGCGGGGATAAGGACCACGCTCTCCCCCCTCTTCTTCAGATACTTCATGGTCCACTCGCCATCCACCTCGGCGATCACGATGTCCCCGCTTTTCGGTGTCTGACCTTTGTCGATCAGCACCATGTCTCCCGGCAGTATGCCGGCCCCCGACATGGAATCACCCGACACCTTGAGCAGAAAGGTCGCCTCGCGGTTCTGTATCAGGAGATCATCGAGAGACAGGGTGTCCACAAGCTCTTCTTCGGCAGGACTCGGGAAACCGGCCTCTACCGTGCCGAGTATCTTCACTGAGGACGCTATCGAGCCCGGTATAAGCCTGCCCTTTGCGTCCCTTCCGAGGACTTTACGCTGTTCAAGTTTGCCGACAAGCTTGAAAACAGCGTTTTTGGAACGCAATCCGGTCATCTCCCCGATCTCCGAGAAGCTGGGCATCCTGCCGCTCTGCTTGTAGAACCGGGTGATGTCCCCGATCCTTGACCGCAGCTTTACTTCATTCAGGTCCCGCATAATCTTATTATAGGTGAACGATAGTTCACTGTCAAGATGATGCCATTCACAGCGCAAGGATTATTCGAAAAACAGCAATTGACCACAGATGAACACGGATGGCTACTGATAAAACAGGTATTTTAATCCGGGAAGACTTCACCTTCTGGGTGAGTGATGAAAAACTCAAAGGCCTTAAGGATCCCTGTCCATCCGTTTTGGTCTGTCGTCAAAATGCTTTTTAAACCTAAAAAAACATTTGAGCCACAAAAAGCACATAGAACACAAAAAAATCAAAAACTTACGTTAGGGAAGTACTTCACCCGGTCGGTGAGCATTTTCCCTCTTTCAACCTCTTGTTTTTTCTATGTGATTTTTGTGACTTATGTGGCCATCTGCCGTTTTTAGGTTAAAAGGATAATGTGAGGTAAAAGTGTACCCTTTTACCGAAAGGGCAGGCGGTCAGCGTGAGGTCTGAAGGAGATCCCTTAGTTCCCTGATAAGTCTTACAGTTTCCTCTTCCACACGCTCACGTTCGGCGATTTCGCGCCTGAACTGTTCGTTGGTAAAAGAAATCTCAGCGGTTCGCTGCTTCACAAGCCACTCAAGGTGGTGGCGGTGCACTTCAAGCTCCTCCTCCGTCTGCTTCCGCCTTGTAATGTCCCTGACGATATGGACCAGCCCTATGAGCCGGTTATCGCCATCATAGCGGGGAATGGCCCTTATCTCGACGTACATCTTCAGGTGAGGTTCATAGACCTCGAAAGTGACTGGATTTCCGCTATTAATACAGCGGCAGCTGGGGCATCCTTCAGGAGGATATTCACTGCCGTGGTAATACTCGTAGCATTTCACCTTTGTCGCTTTAAGGAGAGGAGGAAGCTTCAGGATCTTTTCGGCCGCAGCATTGGCGCTGATGATGTTGTAATCGTTGTCATGAACCGTGACCATGTCGGTAAGGGTGTCGAAGATATTTTTCCAGTCCCCCACTGAACGGAAACTGCTTCTCTCGTCTTCTCCGGGGACAGTCTCCCGCTTTTCAAGCCCGGAAAGGCAGCCGCAAATCTGTTTTTTTGAAGGTTTTTCCTTGCTCTCAGCGATATGGATATTCATACCGGAATCTCTTCTCCATGCCGATTTCCCGGGAACCGGGGAAGGCAAACTCTTTGGATCTTTCTTTAGGATATACCGGCAACAGACCGAATACCAGTTAAGTTTTCTTAATGAATCTGACGTTGCAAGGAAGAAGGCGGGCATGCTGAAAAAGCCCCTTTATGGCGACTGGGCATGAGGGTCGAGAACGGCGGGGAGCCTGGAGCGGGCAGTGCAAAGACTTCGATACATTGAGTATAATATGTTTTCATATTCCAATCTAACGCTAAGGGAGCCAAGGACAGATGATGCGAGTGGGTTTTGCAGGATGGCGCGGTATGGTGGGCTCGGTGCTTATGGGCCGCATGCGCGAGGAAAAGGACTTCGATCTCATAGAGCCGGTATTTTTCACAACCTCGAATGTGGGCGGCAAGGCCCCGGAGGTCGGCAAGGATGCCCCGCCGCTCAAGGACGCGCGTGACATCGAAGAGCTGAAGGCGATGGAGACGATCGTCTCCTGCCAGGGCGGCGAATACACAAAGGAGATCTTCCCCAAGCTGCGCGCCTCGGGCTGGAACGGCTACTGGATCGATGCCGCCTCGACGCTCCGCATGGAGAAGGAAGCCATCATCATCCTCGACCCGGTCAACATGAACGTAATCAGGGACGGTCTTGCAAAGGGCGTCAGAAACTATATCGGCGGCAACTGCACCGTCTCCCTTATGCTGATCGCCCTTGGAGGATTATACGAACGGGGACTGGTGGAATGGATGTCCGCCATGACCTATCAGGCCGCCTCCGGAGCCGGCGCCCAGAATATGCGCGAGCTGATCAGGCAGATGGGCTCGGCCCACAACTCGGTGAAGGACTTCCTCGCCGACCCGTCGAGTGCAATCCTTGAGATCGACCGCACCCTGTCCGAGCACGTCCGCTCTGATACCTATCCGACTGAATTCTTCGGCGCGCCCCTGGCCTGCTCGCTTATCCCCTGGATCGACAGGCAGCTCGAAAACGGCCAGAGCCGCGAGGAGTGGAAGGGACAGGCGGAGACGAACAAGATACTCGGACGCGAGGAAAATCCTATTCCCATCGACGGCATCTGCGTGCGCGTGGGCGCCATGCGCTGCCACAGTCAGGCACTTACGATCAAACTTACCAAGGACGTGCCGCTGGGCGATATCCATGGAATGCTCGCCGGCCACAATCAGTGGGTGAAGGTAGTGCCGAACGAGCGTGAGATCACTGTCCGCGAACTTACTCCTGCGGCGGTTACCGGAACACTGACCGTCCCTGTCGGACGGTTGCGCAAGATGAACATGGGACCACAGTATCTTGCTGCCTTTACCTGCGGCGACCAGCTCCTGTGGGGTGCGGCAGAGCCTCTGAGGCGTATGCTCCGCATCCTCGTGGAGAAATAGAGCAAAGGTCAGGGAGAAGGCACTTGCGACTTTGCGCTGGAGGAACCGGAGCGGTTACCTTTTATGATTGAAGCCGACCTTATAATCAGAGCCGGCCATATACTGAAAATGGACGCTGCTCTGTCGGTGATCGACGATGGGGCGGTTGCTGTTGCCGGCGGTAAGGTGCTTGCCGTCGGTTCAGCTCAGGACATCCTTAAGAGATATTCTTCAGGGAACGTGCTCGGCGGTCCCGACACCGTAGCCTTCCCGGGCCTTGTGAATACTCATACCCATTCCCCGATGGTCTATTTCCGGGGGCTGGCGGACGATATCTTTCTCAAGGAGTGGCTTGAGAAACATATCTGGCCCGCCGAACAGAAGTGGCTCAGCCCGGAGTTCGTCACCGACGCCGTTGAACTCGCCTGTCTTGAGATGCTAAAGGCGGGAATCACAGCCTTTAACGACATGTATTTCTATGGGAACGAGATTGCGGCGGCTTCCAGGAAGATGGGAATGAGAGCCTTTGTGGGGGCGGGCATAGTAGATTTCGCCACCGGTACAGGGGCGGGCGCCGAAGATTATTTTGCGAATGCCGAGTCCCTGATAAGGTCATGGAAAGGGGACGAATTAATCACGCCTTGTATCGCTCCCCATTCAATATATGCCTGCGGGCCGGATACTCTGAAGAAGACGAAAGAGATGTCGGAGCGTTTCGGAGTTCCGATTCATATCCACCTTTCGGAGACACAGTGGGAGGTCGGGCAGGTCAAGACCCTATACAATAAAAGACCGGTAGAATATCTCGATTCCATCGGTTTTCTGGATAAGACGGTCCTCGCCGCCCATTGCGTATGGGTGGATGACAGAGAGATCAGGATCCTCGGAAAAAAGAAGGTGAATGTCTCTCACTGCATGGAAAGCAATCTGAAGCTCGCATCCGGTTTTGCTCCGGTGACAACCATGCTCGCGGAAGGGATAAAGGTGACCTTCGGCACCGACGGCGCAGCAAGTAACAACGACCTCAATTTACTGAGCGAGATGTCGACAACCGCCAAAGTCCATAAGGCCCTTACATCGAACCCAACGGTCCTCGACACGCGGACCGTCCTGCTCATGGCAACGAGGTGGGGGGCTGAAGCCCTGGGTCTGGGACGGACTGTCGGCAGCATCGAGGAAGGAAAAGACGCGGATATTGTTATCGCGGACCTGAAGAAACCTCACCTGACGCCGATGTATGACGTCTACTCCCACATCGTCTATTCCATGAACTCGGCTGACATAGATACAGTAATCATCAAGGGTCGCGTAGTCGTCAGGAACCGTGATTTGACCACGGCTGACGAGTCGGAGATCATGGGCAAGGCGATCGAATGGGGGAAGAAGATAAAGGGGTCACAATCGTAACCCCCTGGATTCAGTCAGTTCAACGCGGGAATGACGGACTTTTGCCGTCATCCCCGCAAGTGAAAAGCATCGGCAATCCTTCCCACAGCAGCTTATCTTTACTCCTCAACTGAACGGTTACAGTGTCTACATCCAGCCCTTCTTCACTATTTCCTGCGATCTTTCATAGGGATATTTTTTCATAAGGTCCCCAAGAGGCAGCTTCTGGTCCCCTTCGCGCATGAAATGAAGAAGAACGACTGAGGCCCAGTAGTCATCGTAGTATTTGGTGCCGCTTAGCTGTACGGGGACACCTTTCCGGTTGACCGTGTGACATGCCCCGCACGTCACGGGACCTGCATACTTGCCGTCCGGGCTGAACTGGAGGGCCTGCTCATGGGTCGTGATGTCAACGCTCTTCTTCGGACCTTCGTACCTCACCGGATAAAGTTCGTGAATGGACTCGTGGCAGGACTGGCACGCGATGACGCCGTGGGCCTTCGAATACCTGTAGAGAGAGTATTTGTTCGGCTGGTCGATCGGGAAGTAACCGCCCCCCTCACTTTCCACCAATGGAGCCATATGGCAATCTGCGCAGTGCGGCTCAGAAGGAGCCAGCCACCAGTCTTTCCCCGCTGTGGCAGCATCGTACGGCACAGCGTCACCCTTCTCCGCGTTCCAGGGAAGCAGGTGCAGTTTGCCCTCCTGGTCTTTCTCGGCCTTCACGAGCGTCACTCCCTTGTGATCACCGGTGTAATTATATAAGGGATCTCCCGGGGCGCCGACGACCGGGTCGGCCAAATATGCATCGAATTTTTTGAGGTCACCGTTTGCCGTGACCTTCAGTATCTCCTCAAAGGATTTGTCCCTCAGTGTCGTCCCCTTCTGAGAAGTGGTGTCCTGAAGGTTGTCGTATTTATAGAGTTCCTGCGCGAGATTGTTGTGGCAGTTGGTGCAATAGAGGCCCCTCATGCGGGCCATCGGCTTCCTGTTTTCGTCTTTTTTGCTCACTTCGCGCAGATACCATTTCCCGATCTCATTCAGGAAGAAAGGCGGCTTGACGTCGGGGTTGGTATGAGCGTCTCTTCTGAGGAAACATCCTCCGCCCGCCGTTCTAAGGTCTGTATCGGAAAACCTCGGTCTTCCTTCCTCATCGACGACCTGGTAAGGGTTCTTCGCCAGGGCTCTCATTTCCTTGGGCTGCCAGTGGGTGGGATGACAGGCCTGACAATTCTGGGTCCTGCCCGCCTTGTCCGGCATCGGGACCGCCTTGGCGTGTACGGAATGGATGGCCTCGGTGAGAGGCATAGCCTTAACCGCCTGATATCCTGTTGCACTCGGCCGGGGGGACTGGAGGTTGCCCGAAATGTTGTCGCCGTGGCAGTCGGCGCAATACACTGCACCGGTAGCTCCCAGCCTGTTGGAAGCGGCATTCGGATCGTAGTCTTTCAGAAGCGTCGTCCCGTTCAGCTTGTCGTGAAGCTCAAGGATGTTGATCGATGCCGAGGACAGCCTTGCCATATAATCCGTCATGTCGGGATAAGTATTCTTCCAGTAGGAGAACTCCTTGTCGAAAAGGGTAAGTCCTTCCTTCCTGGCCAGCTCGGCGGCCTTACCCTTCCCGGAATGGCAGAGATAGCAGTTGGGGATGTCGACCGGGTTTGTACCGAAGAACTCCACCTTCTTCCCCCTGGCGCTCATGAACGGCTTTCCGTCCTTGTGGCGAAGCTCCACGGTTGAATACTGATAAGGCTGGAAGTCCTCATCGTCTATCGTCCGTATGGACCCCTTTCTTGTACTGTCGTTGAAGGCCGTAAGAGGCAGACCGAGCGCATCCCATATGTAGGATGCGGTCAGTTTCAGGGGCACGTTCTTTACGTCGGGGATCATCGAGTCGGTAAATACTATATTGCCGCCCTTGTCCGCGGCATAGTCCATATAATTACCGGAGAGGTTCTTGCCCGACGGTCCCGAGTCTATGTTGACCGGAATCTCCTTTCCGACATACAGTCTCTTTTCCTTTTGCCAGTCGTCGGGGAGTGTTCCCTGAAGGTCCTTGTAAATGAACAGGTGGTCCCACACGTAGTTGGCCATGTTGTCGCCCGGATCGCTCATTTTTCCGTTCCCGTTGACGTCCTTGACTACAGACCAGTATTTCATCTTGTTTCCCTGGCTGTAACTGTTGTCTCTTATGTGATAGTAGAGCTTCACGCCGTCATCGGGAGACAGCAGCTTCGGCATTCTTCCTTCCGCTCCGGACATGACTGGCTGGGCCTGCACGCTGTTATAGGGAGGTATCACACAGCAGTATGAAATATCAAAGCCCACGCAGTGCATCCCGAGTTCATAATTGATAAATATGTTGTAGGGGTTCTTCGGATCGTAAGCCGCCACTTTTTTTGACGGGATGCCCGCTTTGATCTCAACCTTCTTGAGAAGTTTGAGTTTGAAGGGCGGGCTGGTGTTGTACGATTCCGCAGCGTGCGGACTCACCATCAGCACCGCAGCGGCAAAGATCGCAAGACAAAAAAAAGACAGAACAGAACTCTTCTTCATGATTTCACCTCATCTCATATAACGGTTATTAATAGAACAGAAGTGCGTCCCCCACTGTTCAAGGCATGCTATAAATCAAATCTTACCATTTCATGCTACCTTGTCAAGTGTCGGCGACTCAAGGAGTCACTTTCACAGTCCGACCTTGTTTTGGCGTTTATGAGGATGAAGGGTCGCCCCGCGATGCAGTATTTGCCTCCCTCGACAATTCCAGTCTGCAACTGGGGGGCGTGTCAGGAATTTTGGTCTGCCAACAACCAGTTGACCCAGGATGGGATATTTTTTCACCTGCTGCCGGGCAACCACAGAGGGATTGTCCCTGCGAATCCAGAAATACATACTCAGCAAGAGAGGAAAGTTACTTCGGCGATTACATCTTGAAGTCTACCGCAGCAATATCGCCACCTTGCGTCCCCGCCTCAATGGCCGGCCCGGCCTGTCCAGCTTCTCTCCCAGGCCAGTGCCCTTTCATAGTCCGCAAACAGCCTTTCCCTTTCACGGAACGCCCTGGAGTGTACAAGCCTGCGCCCGTTTCTCCTCTCCGTCCCCATGTCGGCGTGAAGCATCTCGTGGTAAACGACAAACTCCAGGAAGCACCCCGGAACGGACCTGGCGTCAAGCACGGGGTTTATCCTTATCGTATGTGTATGACTGCTGTAACTTCCGAGCGTTCTGAGCCTGACGGCACTTCCTCTCTTTCTCGTCCCCCATGTAATGCAGGCGGTAACCCTGCCGCCGAAATAGGCCCGGTTCAGACATGAGAACACGGCGGCCAGATTGTGATACCTGCCCTCTGTCCTGACTTTTATGACCTTCGGGGCCCTGATCTTCAGCAACGAGCTGTTTTCTCTCATATATCTCCGTATAAGCGGAGTTTTGCATCGCCGGTGCCGCACAAATTTCGCTATTTCATTGAGGACAGAGACATCGGCGTTCAGAAACATCCGGTGAAGGCGCAGGGATATGACGCCTCCTCTGAGGTTTGAGGATATCATGCTGGTGGAGTTATCGGTGATGGTCAGGGAGATACTTTCCCCCAAAGCTTGCTGAAGATGGTTCTGCAAAACCTTCTCGTCGCGCTCAAAGGGCAGGCTTATCTGTTCAGGGGCCTTTCCTGTAACCATAACTGACGCGTACATACATAAATTTACACAAAAAATGAAAGATTTTGGTAAAAATTTACCGCAGCTCTTTTTACCATATGACCGGGCTCTTACAGAATTTCCAGAAAAGCAGCAGGTTAAGACTTTCCGGCCAGCCCCTTCAATCTCCGGAATTCACTCAACGACCTGGAAACACAGTCCTCGATAGCGAGACCGATAAAATAATTTCCGGTAAGCAGGAGCCCTTTGCCTGCCAGAAGGCTGTCTACTTCCCTGACGAGTCCATCGTGTCCGACTTTAAGGGAAGGCACCACGTTCTCCCTCGTAGCCATCTGGTCCAGTCTGTCCCGGCTTACGCCAAGGATCCGGCTGATCTTCTCGGTCTTTGTCCCGATGTCGGCAACGCCCGGCTTAAAGTGGAAGGCAAACCCCCTGTAGCGGTCATGGCTGACGCTGTCCCTCGACACTGCGGAAAAGAAGATATCGCTCTTCGGGATAATCCCGGCGACGGGGCCTAAAGAAATGGTCTCCTTCCTGACCGCCACCCCAACCGATTCCACAGACACCACCTTTACGCGCGACAACAGCCGGGCGATTTCCGGGAATGAAGGCTGAAGCAGCCCCGCTGCAACGGATGCAGGTGCGGCAACCGCGAGGAAGGAAGACTGAAAGCTTCGCCCATCGGAAACAGCCGTCTCAAAAATACCGTTCCTGAAATCCAGTCCTACAACCTCCCGCCCCGTTACCATCCGTAAACCCCCGCTCGAACTGATGGCGTCAGTCACCGTCTGCACTCCATCCGTCAGGGTGAATTTTTTTATCACATCCTTCCTGCGGTCCCTCTTTTTGAAGAGCATGTCCGCCGGGAAATCACGTGCGTCCTGGGACACCACCGCGTTGAAGGCTGGAGCGAAAACCTTCTCGAAGTTCCCGCGCCCTGTTATCCTTGAGTAGTAGGACTCTACACTCCGGGCCTCTTTTTTCGTTGTCAGAATCATGGGTGCGGAAAAGAGCAGTTCCGGAAAGCTGAGCTGCGAGGCAATCGACTTTATCTCGTTATCAACGAGCATTTTGAATGATACCTTCTCCCGCCGGACCAGGCGGTCGAGGATGCCCAGCTCTTCGACAATATTTATCAGGTTGCCATAGGAGTTATAGCAGGTATGTGCCCCCATCTCCAGCCAGAAATCCTCCGCATCACCTTCGAACCTGTGCGAACAAAAGGCGCCGCCGGGCCGCTCGCTCTTTTCGATCACCAGAGCCGAGAATCCGGAGCGAACACAGTAATGCGCCAGGCTGAGGCCGCTTATCCCTGCTCCTACCACGATAATGTCATACTTTTCCATGGCTCCCCCATCCTTGACGTCTGCTGATTTCAGTCGTAGTTTACCGCCTGCCCGGAGTGAAGCATCTTACTGATCTTTCTGGTGTCCACGCCGCGGTACCTGCCCCCCTTCAGCAGGCGGACAAGACTCTCATTCGTCGGACGGTCTTCAAACTCGGTAAAACACAAACCGACTTCTTCCGGGAAATGGGCATCCGAGCCTCCGGTGAAAGGCAATTTGAGCCTCTTCGCCATTTCAACTGCGCGCGCGTTAAATGCGTGGATATTGCAGCCATTATAACCTTCGACAGCACAGATTCCCTTAAGATCACTTATTCTGTCGCCGACACCGCTGCCCCTTCTGTAAGGATGAGACGGGATAACAACGCCGCCCGCCTGGTTCACCTCTCTGATAAGCTCTTCGGCGGGAGCGTGCCCCGCCAGCGGGAGTCTGTCAGTATCGGCGCCAAAGACCAGGCAATGTCCGTCTTCGGACGAAAACTCTACGCCCCTGAAAATAGCTATGGCATTGCCGTATTTTTCTCTCAGTGGCTCGACGGTATCCGATGCGTCGTAGGAATAGTGCTCCGTAAACGCGATGCCGGCCAATCCGAGCCTGATCGCCTGTATTATAGACTCCTCCGGATCGGAATCATTGTCCCCGCTGAACCTTGAATGTACATGGAGGTCAACCTTGTATTTCATAGCCTTTTAATAATAACCGAAATGGCGTTCTTTGGGACATACTTCCGGTCGGAACAGGCAGGGACAAAATGCATTTAGCTTCTATTTTGCAGCGCCAATCCGCATTACGGGATTCTCCAGTACCAGATCCCCAGGCCTTCGATGACAGCAGCTGTCAGGAGCAGCGGCAGAACCGTCGCCAGGAAAATACGATACGCCCTGCCCGCTCTTTCACGGAACGTCACCTCCCTGCGCCTCCTGAAAAGCCATGCCCCGAGCCATATTCCAAGCCCCCATGATATGAACACGGCCGGCATTTCAAAAATGCCGTGTGGTATCAGTTTCCACAATGACTGCCCAAACTTTCCTTTGGCCGCCGCCAGGACCACACCCATCAGTATTCCATTTGTGGCTGCCGCCCCCAACGGCACCAAGCCGAACAGAGCGCCCGCCCAAATGGAAATAAAAGAAGCAAAGAGGTTCTGAAGAAATATCATAACAATGAGGACAGGCAGGCTTCGCCCGGCAAACCTGGCGGCAAGTTTTCTGAAAGAGTCGAGAAATATCGCGAAACGGCCTGGGAATAGAAGGCCGAACAGAAGACCAATCACGTATACCGCCATGCCCAAATATATGTAGTTCCGGGCCCCGCGCAGATCCGTCAGGGCCCCGGCATAGAAATCCTTGATATTCTTTTTAGCGCTCATAAGGATCAGAACAGCCTGGAGAGAAGCGAGGGCAGCGCAGTTTCTACGGTGAGAACACGTTCACCGAGGCTCACCGCGGAAAATCCGCTGTCCAACAACTTCTCAATTTCGTAGTCGATAAAGCCCCCCTCAGGTCCTACCGCCAGGCTTACACGGCCGTTCACCCCGCGGGGACATTCCTTCGGAGCAGTCGGATGAGCGACTATCCGGACAGTCCCGTTCGTGAGTGCAGGCACTTCGTCCTCAACAAACGGCTTGAACAGCGGACGAACCAGGACTTCGGGCATGACTGTATCACGTGCCTGTTCGAGTCCGAGAACCAGCTGCCCGTTCAGTCTATCATCCTCAAGCAGAGGACTCTGCCAGAAACTCTTTTCGACCCGCCGGCAGTTGATCAGAACAATCTTTTTGACGCCCATGGATGTCACCGATGACAGAACCCTTCTCAGCACCTTGGGTCTCGGCAGGGCCAGAATGAGCATCACCGGCAGCGGCGCCGGAGGCTCCCGGAAGAGATCGACCTCCATCTCAAGGGCGTCGTCCCGGAACTCGACGACCTTTCCCTTGCCCACAAGACCGCCGGACAGCCCCACATTCAGTTCGTCGCCCACCGAGGCACGATGTATATCCTTCACATGCCGGAAGCGCCGTCCCTCAAGACGCACCCGCGTCTCTCCGAGAAAGTCCGCAGGAACAAGGAGTATGAGATTCATTTTTCTCCCTCTGAAACAATCGGAAAGTCAGCCATGGACACTAATAATCCTACCACTTGAAGAGGAATTCTTCAAAGCCTGCAGTCCTGAAAAAAAACTTTCCGCGCCTCTTCTCGCGGCCCATTAACTGAAAAACCTTATTACCACTTAAGACTTTTTGGTGTTGCTGCAACCTTTCATACCAAATTGACTTCTCTCTTCACCGTGGTAGACTGGAAACTGAAGCAGATTACAAACACCCTCAGGTCTTCAACTGTGGAAAGTCATTATTCATGACAGGAGGCAGCCATGCCGTACATTCTCTCCCGGGAAGAACTCGATACCATGAACGCCTGTTGGCGCGCGGCTAATTATCTTTCAGTCGGACAGATATATCTGCCCGACGCCGCACTCCTCAGAGATCTCAAAATACGGACAGGACATACCGGAGACCATGGAATGGATCGGGAAGTTTACTGATCCATGAGGTGTGTAAGGTCATGCCTATGATTTTTGCGGCCGTTCTCGGCATCGCTCTTATATTTCTCATACTCTGGGATGCCTTCGAGTCCGTCGTTCTGCCGCGCCGTGTGACACGCAAGTTCCGCTTCACCCGTTTCTTCTACCGCAGCACCTGGCTGTTCTGGTCATGGATCTTCCGTTCTGCGTCAAAGGGCAAGCAGCGTGAGAACTATCTGAGTTATTTCGGCCCTCTCTCGCTGCTCCTGCTGCTGGCAATCTGGGCCCTCGGCCTTGTGTCAGGCTTCGCCCTTTTCAGTTGGGGAGCGGGCATCCCTATCAGGACCCCTGAAGGGGTCGTCACTTTCCGGACTTATCTCTATCTGAGCGGCACGACCTTCTTCACACTTGGCCTGGGCGACGTCACACCTCTGACCCCTCTTGCAAGAAGCTTGACCGCCGTAGAAGCGGGGGTGGGGTTCGGCTTCCTGGCCCTCATTATCGGCTATCTCCCGGGACTAAACCAGTCCTTCTCCCGCAGGGAAACGAACATATCCCTGCTCGATGCGCGTGCTGGATCGCCGCCTACGGCCGCCCAGATGCTCCTGCGAAACTGTCGCGACACAAACAGTCTGGATGCGCTCCTGCAGCATCTCGGAGAATGGGAGCGCTGGTCTGCGGAACTGCTCGAAAGTCATCTCTCTTACCCCGTGCTCGCCTACTTTCGCTCTCAGCACGACAATCAGTCATGGCTTGGTGCTCTCACAACGATTCTGGACACGAGTGCCTTCGCCCTGACCGCCGTGAAAGGCCCCTGCGCGAGGCAGGCCAGGCTCACCTTTGCTATAGCGCGCCACGCTGTTGTCGATCTCTCCATCATATTCAACCGCCCCCCCCTTAAGACACCAGGCAACAGGCTTTCTCATGACGATTTTGAAAATTTGATGTCATCCGTTGCGGAAGGAGGACTGCCGCTCGACAGAGATGACGACGCGGAAAAAGAGCTTACAGCTCTGCGCGGGATGTATGAACCTTATATCTACGCCCTTGCCGACCATTTCCGTCTCTTCATACCGCCCTGGTTCTACAGATCTCACAGGCTCGATAACTGGCAGGCAAACCCATGGGAAAGAAGGGGAAAAAGCAGGGCGAAAGTTGTCCCGCAGGCCGAAGGCGAGGAGAATGGGGAGCACTTTTGATCCTCATTCTCAGCGTTTCTTGACAAAGAGAGTCGGAACGGGATATTGTTATTCATGGAACAGAGAAATCCTCTTTTACCTGAACGACTTAGCGGGACAGCATGGCAAAGGCCGTGGCTGCGGAGGATAGCTTCCAACTTTTAGTTCTGATTTGCAGAAGATAATCAAAAGGCCACGGCACACAAACCGTGGCTTTTTTTATTTCAAAGGAGGCAACAATGATGACAAAGATGCCGGTCCACAAATACAGACCATACCCGCCCGTAGACCTGCCTGACCGCAGATGGCCGTCCGTAACAATCTGGCATGCTCCCAGGTGGTGCAGCGTCGATCTGAGGGACGGAAACCAGGCGCTGATCGTGCCGATGGGACTGAAAGAGAAGAAAGAGATGTTCGATCTGCTCGTTGAGATCGGCTTCAAGGAAATAGAAGCCGGCTTCCCCTCCGCTTCTCAGACCGAGTACGATTTTCTGAGGCAGTTGATAGAGAAGGAATTGATCCCGGGTGACGTAACCGTGCAGGTGCTGACCCAATCCCGCGAACACCTCATCAGGAGGACCTTTGAATCTCTGAAGGGCGTAAGACAGGCTATTGTTCATCTCTACAATTCGACGTCCGAACTTCAACGCCGCGTGGTCTTCCGCATGGAAAAAAATGAAATCCTGGAACTCGCTGTCCGCGGGGCCGAGCTGATACGGAACGAGGCGGAAAAAATGACCGGCAGTCGCATAGTTTATGAGTATTCCCCTGAGAGTTTCACCGGCACCGAGCCGGATTTTGCGATCGAGATATGCGAGTCCGTCATGGAGGTATGGGAACCCTCCAGGGAGAGGAAGATTATCCTGAACCTCCCCGCAACAGTCGAAATGGCGACTCCGAATGTTTACGCCGACCGCATTGAATGGTTCTGCCGCAATATCAGGAACCGGGAGAATGTCATAATCAGCGCCCACGCTCACAACGACAGGGGAACAGCCGTGGCCGCTTCCGAGCTGGCACTCATGGCAGGCGCCGAGAGGATCGAGGGGACCCTTTTCGGAAATGGCGAACGCACGGGCAACGTGGATATTGTCACGCTGGCGCTGAACATGTTCTCCCAGGGCGTCGATCCTGAACTGGACATGCATGATATCACCAGGGTGCTGCAAACATACGAAAGATGCACAGGCATCGATGTACACATGAGACACCCTTACGCAGGTGAACTGGTATATACGGCCTTTTCAGGTTCTCACCAGGACGCGATAAACAAAGGGATGAAGGTCTATCGTGAACAGAAGCCGAAATACTGGGAAGTGCCGTATCTCCCCATCGACCCGGCTGACGTGGGAAGAACCTATGAGTCGGTGATCCGGATAAACAGCCAGTCCGGAAAAGGGGGCGTTGCCTATATCATGGAAAAGGATTTCGGCTTCAGACTGCCCCCGGATATGCGTCCTGAATTCGGTGAAATCATCAAGTCTCTTTCGGACAGAACCGGTAAGGAGGTAACAACCGGGATGATATGGGAGGCGTTTGAAAATGAATACCTGCTGGCAGCGTCGCCGCTCTCCTTCGACAGCTGCGAGGAAAGGAAAGACCTGCCTCAGGCGGAACCGTGCGGTTCACCGGAGACCGTGGTATCGGCCGTTGTGGACATCGGGGGAGAAAAGAGAGGCATCGCCGGGAAGGGCAACGGACCCATCGATGCATTCAGCCGGGCAATCGGAAGTGAAATCGACATCGATTTCAAGCTGATCTCGTATTACGAGCACGCCCTTGATAAAGGCTCCGACTCGCGCGCGGTGGCTTATATCCAGATAGAGGATGAGAAGAGCCGCAGGTTCTGGGGCGCCGGCATCGATACCAACATCGAAACAGCGTCATTCAGGGCCATTCTGAGCGCTCTCAACAGATCTCAGCGAAAGGAAAAGGAAGAGTTGTAAGTTCGCAAAAGCAGCAACGACAATGCATTCCACCGCAGAGACGCGGAGGGCGCAGAGAGTCCAATTATATATTTCTGCTGAGAGGGCAGAAATATATAAA
>JBJKPE010000222.1:0-7339 GCA_046706685.1 Thermodesulfovibrionales bacterium
CGAGGTTCGGAGGACCGGTTGCAAAAATGGCCCAGAAGGCGGAAGGGACGCTTAAGGGCCTTATCCTTCCCGGCATACTCTTCGAGGAGCTGGGATTCGATTACGTCGGCCCGATCGACGGGCATAACATTGAAGTACTTGTTGACACCCTTAAACGGATACAGACGTCCAGCGCACCGACACTGGTCCATGTGATAACCCGGAAGGGGAAGGGATACGAGTTTTCAGAGAAAGACCCTTGTATTTTCCACGGGATAGGACCTTTTGAGCCTGAAACCGGCTCTGAGATAAATTCGAGGGACGGACTCAGTTACAGCGCCGCATTCGGGGGGATAATGTCGGACCTCGCGGGCGACGATAAGAGAGTGGTGGCTATATCGGCTGCGATGAAGGAGGGGACAGGCCTGGAGTGTTTTGCAAAAAAATATCCCGACAGGTTCTATGATGTCGGCATAGCCGAGCCTCATGCCGTTACTTTTGCGGCGGGCCTTGCAACGAGGGGGCTGAGGCCCGTTGTTGCACTCTATTCCACTTTTCTGCAGCGGGCCTATGATGAAATCATTCACGATGTATGTCTGCAGAAGCTGCCGGTTATTTTTGCAGTGGACAGGGCCGGTTTTGTCGGCGAGGACGGTCCGACGCATAACGGTCTTTTTGATATCTCATTCTTGAGGCACATTCCGAACCTTGTGGTGATGGCACCCAAGGACGGTTCCGAATTAAGACTGATGCTCGAATTTGCCATGAAGCTCGAAGGTCCGTCGGCCATACGATATCCGAGAGGAAAAGTACCGGGCGCTTCCGGTTCCAGTTCGCCTCTTGCACCCGGGAGGGCTGAACTGGTGCGGGACGGCGTCGATGTCGCCCTGATCGCGGTGGGCAGCAGTGTCCTTCCGGCTCTGAGCGCGGCAGGCAGACTGGAAGAACTGGGCGTGAACGCCCTCGTGGTAAATGCAAGATTTATAAAGCCTCTTGACAGGGAGCTTCTCCTGTCTGTAGCTGCACGTATACCGAGGATCATTACGATAGAAGAGAATGTGCTGGAAGGCGGCTTCGGCAGCGCGGTGCTTGAATGCATAAACGAGGCTGGGCTGACGAATGTCTGGGTGAGGAGACTGGGCATCCCGGATATCTTTGTGGAACAGGGGAATCCTCAGGAATTGAGGGCCAGGCACGGTATCGACGAGGAGGGTATATTCTGCGCAGCCATATCGATGATGCGGGAGCATACGTTCAGTCATTGACGCCGGCTTTGCGGGAAGACGATCCGGAGGAGGGTCCACGGACGAAGATGTCAGGGAAGGAGAGGCTGGACAAAGTCCTTGTCGACAGGGGCCTTGTCAAGAGCAGGGAGAGGGCCAAGGCTCTTGTCATGGAAGGTCGGGTAATGGTCGACGGGAACAGGGTTGTAAAGGCGGGGACAGCGGTAAGGGCCGACTCCGACATCGTCCTTAAGGCTGCAGACATTCCCTTCGTCAGCCGGGGAGGCCTTAAACTTCAGGCGGCGCTGGATTTCTTCTCTGTAGATGTTGCGGGGGCGGTGGCAATGGATATCGGCTGTTCAACCGGTGGATTTACCGATTGTTTATTGAAAAGGCAGGCGCGGAAGGTTTATGCCGTGGACGTGGGATACGGGCAGTTCGACTGGGCCCTCAGAAAGGATCCGAGGATAATTCTTCTGGAGAAGACTAATATACGCTATCTCGATAGAAGCGCCATCCCGGAGACTATAGATCTGGCAGTCATCGACGTTTCTTTTATTTCGCTGATGAAGGTGCTGCCAAAGGCCCTCGAATTCCTTGCGGGCAACGGAAGCGTTCTCGCGCTGGTGAAGCCGCAGTTCGAGGTCGGAAGGGAGATGGTTGGGAAGGGCGGCATTGTTAAAGACGAGACGGTGCGCCTGTCCGCTGTCGGGAAGATCCGCCTGGGAGCTGAACAGACAGGGTTCATGGTTGTCGGCGATTTTGAATCTCCGGTACACGGACAGAAAGGCAACAGGGAGTATTTCATATATCTGAAAAGAAAATGAATACGGAGCAGAAACTTATAGAACTGGACTTTTCTCTTGTTTCGCCGGATGTCATCTCGGTGCTCATAGAGGATGTCTCTCACCCCGGGATTTTCGATGAGATCGCCAGGGCGAATTCAGGACGGCCCGAAGTACTCCGGTTCCTGCTCGAATGCCCCGGCACTCCCCAGGATGTGAAGGACTTCATTGCAGGGATCATGAAGGCGCCTGTCTTACAAAAGGAACAAGCCTGTAACAGGGATGGGGCGCAGGATATCCGCCCAGAGAGCCTAATACAAAAAATACAAAGACTGAATGTATCGGCGCGGGTACAGTTGGCCCTTAAAGGCGGAAGGGAGATCCGGGGCATTCTTGCAAGGGACCCTAATAAAGAGGTGGTGATGGGCCTGCTCGAAAACGGTAAGATCACCGAGTCGGAGATCGAGATGATGGCCAGGAACCGTTCGGCTACGGAGGAGGTACTGAGAAGAATTTCCAAAAACAGGGAATGGATGAAGAAGTATCCAATCGCGTTTGCCATCGTCACGAACCCCAAGTCGCCGGCGGGAATCGCTGTAACTTTCGTAAGCAGCCTCAAGACGAAGGATCTATCCATTCTCGAAAAGAACAAGAATGTGTCGGAGGCGGTCAGGCTGGCAGCAAAGAAACTTCTCGTGGCCCGCAGGCCCAAATAATCTTTTTGTATGTGATGCGCCTAGCTCTGCATCACACCTTGAATTTCTGCAATTCCGTAAGGAGGTTAAGTGCCTCTTCCTCCAGGGAGCTGATCACCGCTTTCATCTCGTTGGAAGATCCTGTCAGGTTGTCGGCTGTGTTCCGTATCTTTTCCATGGATCTGACGATTTCGATACTCTTCTCCTTCTGCCTGCCGGTTGCTTCGGCGATCTGCTCGGCCTGCTGGGTTACATTCTCCGTCACGCCGGCTATCTGTTTGCTCCCGTCTTTCTGTTCTTTGGTGGCGTTCTTTACCTGATTCGAGAGGTCCTTTACCTTTTCCGTGGCCTCGGTTATGAACCTTCCTCCCTTATTCTGCTCGGCGATGGCGAGAGATATCCTTTCTGTCTGCTCCGTCATCCGCTCGACTGAGTCGGTGATCTGTTTTATCACGAACGCTTCCTCCGCCGTTGCCCTCTGGATAGCCCGGGCCATCTCCGTCGATGCCCGTGAACTGTCAACAATATCTCTCAGTGCCCCGTTTACGTCGTGCACCAGTCTCAGTCCCTTCTCCACGGTGTCGATGCCTTCGGAGGCCTTCCTGATACTTGAACGGGTCACATCCCTGACAGAAGTGATGAGGGCCTCTATCTCGTTGGTAGATACAGATGTCCTCTCGGCGAGGCTTTTGATTTCATCGGCGACAATGCTGAACCCCTTGCCGTGTTCCCCTGCCTTGGACGCGAGAATGGCGGCATTCAGCGCCAGGAGGTTGGTCTGGTCGGCAACATTATCTATAACAGTGAGTATCTTGCCGATGTCGTCGGTTTTCTTGCCGAGGAGGTTGATGACGTCAGAGAGGGCAGCTACGCTCTTTCTTATGTTTTCCATCCCTTCGATAGCCGCATTCGAAGCATTGGTCCCCTTCTCCGAGGCGTTCATCATAACCGTCTCCGCAAGGCCGACCGAGTCGTTGGCACGATGCTCTATGTCCCTCGTAGTGGCGTTGAGCTCCTCAATGGAAGTGGCGATAGCCTCGGAGGAGGCGGAGAGGTTGTCGAGGCTCTCCGCTATCTGTTTGACGGTCGAAATCATTTCCTCGACAGAGGATGCCGTATCATGGGCTGTTTCGTTAAATAAATTGGCGTTTTCAGCGATTCTTTCGATGGAGGCTGACATCTGCAATATGGAGGACGAGGTGTCGACCGCCGACTGGGACAGGTTCTCGGCCCCCTTGGCCACTCTTGATATGGATTCTCCCATTTCTTCAACGGCCGAGGAGGTCTCTTCTATAGCACTCTTCTGGACGTCTACGACGGACAGTACGCTCTGGGACGAGGCGGCGATATTGGAAGTAACATTCGATACGCTGTTAGTGATATTTCTTATCTTTCCGAGCATGTCCTTCAGATTGAAGGCCATCCGGTTTATCGCCTTTCCGAGGGATGCCACCTCGTCATTTCCCTTGGCTGTTATGGCATGAGTCAGGTCTCCGGCAGCGATCCTGTCGGCCACTTTTTCCATGGCCAGTATCGGTTGGGTGATGAACCGTGATATGGAGGCGTAGACGAGTATTATGGACAACAGAAAGCAGAGACCGGATATCCCCAATGCCCACATCAGCAGCTCGTACAGCTGCGCGTGTATCGTGTCCAGTTTGACGCCGAGCCTGAGCGCTCCCACAACGCTGCCATCCGCATTCAGCAGGGGAAATGAGAGGTCATAAAAAGTGCCGATCGTCTGGACAAGCTCCTGTTTCGTGCTGACCGACTTCATCGACGCCTCATCTTTCATCTCTTTCCCGACATTGCTCTCGTTGTTATGAAACAGTATCCGGCCCTTTGTATCAGCAACAAAGGCGTAGGCGATCGCCTTGTCGTTGGTGATGAGCTCCTTCAGCTTGGCGCTTACGCCTTCCAGGGAGTCTATGGGAACACCAAGGCTCAGTACCTTTGCGAGTTCTCTCTGCAGGCCTTCTCCCACCGCCTCAGTCTTTGAAAGGATTGCCTGCCTGTATTTGTTCGAGGCGATATAGGTCAGGACGGCGGTATTGATGCCAAGGATGAAAAAGAGGATCACAGCTACAACGAACGTAGCCTTTTTCTGGAGGTTCATGGCCGCCATTACTTTATCACCTTTGTGGCTGATGTCAGGAGGTCGAACGGTACCTTGAGCCCCATGTATGTTGCCTCTTTCAGGTTTACTATCATGTCCACCTTTCTGGGTGATTCCACCGGAATGGAGGAGGGCCTGGCCCCTTTTATCAATTTCGCCGCAAGTTTGGCGGCCTCGCGTCCCTGTTCGTAAGGGTTTGCAGCTATAGTCAGTATGACCCCTTTGCTTTCCTCTCCGCCGATAGTGGAAGCGGTAGGTATCCTTTCTCTATGCGCTATCCCGAGGATGTTGTCGACGCAATGCATGGCCGCGCAGCTCGTTGTCAAAAAAAGCGCATCTACATTTGATATTCTCCCTGTGTCTTCCGCCCTCTTTATGTTAAACCGCACAGAACGGTATCCGAACGAGCTTTCGAGCTCCTTTACTTCCCTGGCCTGCACCACCGTATCCTTCTCTGCATCGTTGAACACGACTCCCAGTTTTCTGAAGTTATCGATACTCTTGAAATTCCTGATCACGCTCGTAATAGGTACTTTCGAGCTTATACCGGTAACGTTCTTTCCGGCGATGCCAACCGCCTTCGGGTCGAAAACGGCCGCGAATACCACCGGGATATCGGAGGTTTCGTTCAGGACGGCTATTGTAGCGGGGGCACCGTACGAGACAATGACGTCGGAGCCGATAGCGACCAGTTTCCTTGCGGCATTTGTCCAGGACATGGATTCCGGGGAAGGGCTCTGGACTACGATCTGGGCCGTCCCCGGGCCGATCCCCTCGGACTGAAGGGTTTCGGCGAAGGTCTTCTGGATCTCCCTGTAATAAGGGATATTTCCTGTCATTATCACGCCGATCATCTTTTCGGCCGCAGAGGCCCGGCTGGAGATGATCATGAAAACTGCGAGAAGCGTAGCGATTAGAGCATGTCTGCGAACTGATGTAAGTCCTTTCATCTGCCTTTCCTTACCATTTCTTCGATAGTGTCAGCAGCACTATGTGCGCCGTTCCGTCCTGTACATCGTCCCACGGGTTGTCAAGCAGATCATTAAAGTCCGCGTACCGGTACTGGATTCCAGCCGCGAAACCGTTTCTGAAGCGGTATTCGGTCGAGAGGGAACAATCCGTTTCCCTGGTTCTCAGCGCCGACAGACTTGCCACCGATATGGGTTGCAGCAGGTTCGGGTCGGTAAGAGAAAAGGCTCCGCTGCTGAGGGTGTAGCTTACTCCCGCGCTGGCGTTGATGCGCTCGTTCGGAATATAGTTCATTGTAAGCCCGTAACTGTGGGCGAGGTCGGTGTCCGGAACAAAGGGTTCAAGCTGACTGCCCAACACGATGTCCTGACGTATCTTGTCGTGGATGTAAGTATAACTTGCCGTCAGTGAAACCGTCTCGCTCGCAAGATACGTGACTGCACCCATAACGCGGTCTCTGTGGACGTCGCGGTTTGCGGGGTCAACCGTCGAATTCCCGATCTCCGTAAGGAGGTCGTCTCTCTTTTCCTTTGCGATGCTGTAACTGGCAAAGGCGGTTACCCTCTGAAGAGGCGTCCATGAAAGGGTTGCATGCCCCTCGTCCGAATGGTTGGGTTCGGTGTTGTAGGCCGGGTCATTTACATCTTTGTGGGCGTAGCCGGCTCTTAGATTCAGGTTCCTCATGATTCTCATGTCCGCTGAAAGCGATACGGTATTATGCTCCGTTCTTTCAGGAATCTGCCAGCCATAGACCGTGGATAACGTCCAGTCCTGTGTGTTTTGTCTCCTGATACGGTCATAATCATATTCCGCAAGAAGCGTCAGCCTGGAAAAGGGGTGGTATCTGACCGTGGCTGAAGCGGTGTCGGAAATAGACGAAATAGACGGTCTGACCAGATAGGGATAGACGTCTGCGGGATTGGAGAGATTCGTTACGGTGACAGACGAGGGATTGTCGATATCTGCCTCCCTGTGGCGGTACTTCACAAAAAGCGCGAGATTGGTTGCGGCTGTCCACGTGACCTCTCCTGCGCCGATAAAATAGTCGGCCTTTGCGCCGCTGTCCCTGTTCTCCCGGTCGACCTTGGTAAGGGTCGCGGAAGCTACAAGCCTCCCCGTGTAGGAAGTATGAACTTTTATGGTGTTCGACGAACCCTTAAGATCAGGGACCAGATTATGCGCAAAAATTCCTTCATTTCTCGCGCTGGCCGCTGTGTAATAGTCGTAAAGGACATTGGTACTGCCCGGATCGAACCTTTTTTCACCGTGAGACACTTCAACCTCCACCGGGCCCAGATGGGCGTTAGTCCCGACAGTGAAATTCTTAGTCTCCCAATCCACGTTCCTTGCTTCGGAGACTTTCACAATGTTTGTGCCGGACCCGGCGCCCCCGAGAAATCTCTGCTGTACTGTTCCGTCTTTGTCGATGATATTTCCATCGAGGAAAACATGGAGGGGATAATCAGGCATCTTGACCCTCAAAGAAAATGTGTTCATGCCCCATCTGACCCCGTATTGCTGACCTGCATCCTTAACGTAGACTCCCTGGGTGCCGTCCGGGGCGACAGCCGC
>JBJKPE010000223.1:0-5442 GCA_046706685.1 Thermodesulfovibrionales bacterium
GCTCTATGCCGCTCGAGGCGCCGGCGATAATGCCTATCGTACCGGTGGGCGCGATGGTGGTTACTGTAGCGTTGCGCATCGCCTTCAGTCCCTTCTTCTCCCACAGGCTCCCCTTGAAATTAGGGAAACTCCCGCGGCGTTCACCCAGTTCCACCGACGCCATGACCGCCTCTCTGGAAATAGTCTTCATCACTTTTTCCGCAGTCCTCAGCGCCCTGCCCGAAGCGTAGGGAATGTTCAGCATGATCAGCATCTCCGCCAGGCCCATCACACCCAGGCCGATCTTGCGGTTGGCGTAAGTTATCTCTTCAATCTCACTGAAAGGATAAAGGTTGGCATCTATTATCCCGTCCAGGAACCGGACGCCTTCTCTGACGAGTCGGGCGAGTCCGGCCCAGTCTATCTCGCCATTTTTCACGACCTTCTTGAGATTAATTGACCCCAGGTTGCAGCTCTCATAGGGAAGAAGTGGTTGTTCCCCGCAGGGATTGGTGGCCTCTATTTCTCCCACGTGCGACACCGGATGCAGCCTGTTGATCCGGTCTATGAAGACCACTCCAGGGTCGCCCGTCTCCCACGCCATTTCGGCGATCCTGTGCCAGACGGAGCGCGCCTTCAGCCGCCCCGATGTCCTCCCGTTCCTGGGATTTATCAGGGAAAACATTTCGTCCTTCTCCAGTCTTTCCATAAAGCTGTCGGAAACAGCAACGGAGAGATTGAAGTTTCGAAGAGCCCCTTCCATCCGCTTGGCTTCAATGAACTCCATGATGTCCGGATGGTCTATCCGGAGTATGCCCATGTTTGCGCCACGCCTCCTGCCCCCCTGCTTGATCACCTCAGTGCCCTGATCGAAAATCTTCATGAAAGACACCGGTCCGGATGCTATCCCCCCTGTAGAGCCGACGACATCGTTTTTGGGTCTGAGGCGGGAGAAGGAAAAGCCGGTGCCGCCGCCCGTCTGATGGATTACTGCCATAGTGGACACAGCCCCGAATATTTCTTTGATGCTGTCGCCTACGGGGATCACGAAACATGCCGAAAGCTGCCCCAGTCTCGTGCCTGCGTTCATCAGTGTAGGCGAGTTCGGCATAAAACTGAGGGAGGACATCATGTCATAGTAAACGTCTTCCCTCTCGGTTATGGATGTGCCGCTGTCATACCTGGCATCGCTCTCAGCAACACTTCTTGCCACCCGGCGGAAAAGCTGCTCCGGCGTCTCGACTATCCTGCCCTCGCCGTCCCTGGAGAGATAGCGCTTCTCAAGCACCCTCATGGCGTTTTCAGTGAGTTTTATCTTATCAGCCCTCATGGCAGTCATGAAAAGAGATCATTTATTAACAAATGATATCACCTTTATCCCGGCATGAACAGAAGGAGATGCAGGCAGGCCAGGGACACATGATGGTTATCGTTCCCGGTTTGTGCCGCCTGTTTTCACGGGCTTTAATATCACGATCGTCGCCCCCCAGCCGCCGGAATCTTCCCCAGCAGTCCTGAATGAATCAACTTCGGCCAAACGGGCAAGGATAGACCGGACACTGTCCCGGAGGACGCCTCTGCCTTTTCCGTGAATGACCCGGACCTGCAGAATCCCCTTTTCCCTGCAAAGATCGAGGTAACTAGGCAAAAGGTCTTTAATATCCCGGGGATTAAAGGCATGCAGATCAAGCACTCCGTCTACGGGTATTTCAACAGGACCGGGCTCTTCCACCTGTTTATTCTCCTCTTTCACATCGCTTCCGCCGCACCGATTACATACCCTCTCACCTCGTCGTCGCATAGGATAGAACCATGGTTAACATGGAAATTCCTGTGGCCGTCGCCATATGGCAGCACTGAGCTCGATGACGATACAAGTCCGTCACCGTGGCCTTCCCTCATTTCCTCCGGAATAATGATCTCAGGAACCACGGCTGACAATATTCCAGGCAGCGAGACCGAAACAGCGCGCAACAGGTCCGGGTTCGTTCCGCCTGCAGAGACATAACCGACCCCTTTCAATCTTGTATCGCCCAACTCCCTGAAGAACTGCGACCCCGGCAGTAATTCCCGTAATCCGCTGCTGCCCAGAAACCCGAGGATTCTTCGAAGGGCCGAATCGACTTCCTTCCCGCTCAATCCGGTCAAAACCCGGTTTGCGGCAACGGTCAGAGGGGAAACGTAGGCCGCCCACCTTGCCATTGATGTGCCGTGATGAGGCGTAGCGAGGGTTATCAACCCCCTCACGGAGGCGCTTTGCAATTCAAGATACTTTCTGGCTATCAGCCCTCCCCTGCTGTGACAAATGAATATCGTTCCATTCCCGGTAAATTTACTGTAGGCCTCCGTCAGGCCCCTCAGTTCCGAAACCGCCGCCTCCACAGGTCCCACGGGCCTGGTCTGCGACCATGAAAGAACATGATAACCGCGCGCCTTAAGATCGGCGAAGGATGTTTCCAGCTTCCCGGTGTACTCGCCCAGCAGTACCCTCAGCGGATATCTGCCGCCCAGTATTCGCGCCTGCGAAGGCTCACTCCAGGCCCTTACGTTCATTCCCATCCCGTGAATGAAAACGATAAGGGGCTTCGTCCTTTCACCCTCATGGAACACAATTTCCGGAATCATAGCTCTTATTCCAACACATAATAACAAATACAGCTGGTTCGTGAAAGCCGGAAGATATGGGGAATCGAAAGTGTTTTCACAAACAGGGCGTATGCAATACGCCTGAGAGCATACCCCTTTCGAAGATTTCAGGTCTGCGACCGAGGGGGCGCGTTAAGAATTTTGGGCTGTCTGAGCGGAGCGAGTTCCCAAAATTTAGCGGGCCCGACCGAGCAGACCGGCCCATTAGGGTGAAATTTTCGTAGGGCGCCTTCTTTTGGATACTTTTCTAGGGCGCCCAAGAAAAGTATCCGGGGCCCGGGGCAGCGCCCCGTAGTCTGCGCAACTCGCAAGGCTTTTATGAATTATCCTCGACTAAAGAGGGGTTTTCAGGCAGACGGAGACAGTCGGGTCTTATCTGATCCTCAAGAATGCCGCTGCTTCTATATGGAAAGTATTCGGGAAGAAGTCTATCTGGTGCACTGACTCCACGTCATACTTATCTTTCATCTTCTTCAGGTCCCGCGCCAGTGTAGAAGGATTGCAGGACACATAGACAATTCTCGAAGCACCGTGGTCAAGAACCTTTTTTGCCACCTCCGAAGTAAGTCCCGGTCTGGGCGGGTCGAGGATTATTACGTCGAACTTGCGGCTCAGCTTATATTTTTCCGCCGATGACCTTACAATACGGCAATTCTTTACATCGTTCATTTCCATGTTCCGCTCCGCGTCATCCGCCGCGTGAGGGTTTTCCTCGACGGCGACTATCTCGGCTGCCTGAGCGGCCAGTGGAAGAGAGAAATTGCCGGCCCCGGCATAAAGGTCGAGGGCACGCTCTCCTTCGACAAGCTGCAGTCTGCTAACGATAAAATCCACGACTTTCCTGTTGAGGCTCCAATGGGCCTGAAAAAATGTCCAGGGGGACACACTGTATTTCATCCCGTTCAGATCCAGCGTAACGTATCCGCTCCCGGCAATCGGCGCAGCATTGAAAGCGGCTGCCGATATGCCGGCTTCCATGATCTTACGGCAAGCCTCCCCGTCGTACTCACCGCCCCGCAGCAAAGCCGCCAGCGAGTCGCCCGCAGCGATATGGATCTCCCTGAGGTCCTTCGTCGGGACGGTATCCTTTATCTTCCTGAGCACCTCATTGATCTCCTGAATCAGCAGGGGACATTCATCAAAGGTGACGACGTCCCTCGTCGACTCCCTGAAGAAGCCGACCTCGCCCTGCCTGGAGACCTTGAACTGCGCCCTGTGCCTGTAATTCCACTGCGCATCGGAAAACACGGCGCCAGGCTCTGTCTCTATGCCCCCAAGTCTGGCCAGGGAGTCCAGCAGTATCTCTCCCTTCATGGTCAACTGCCGCTCGTAGGATATGAACTGAAGCTGACATCCGCCGCAGATGCCGAAGACAGGACATTCAGGCTCGACCCTGTGTTCGGAGGGCTCTATAATATTGACAACCGAGGCAACGGAATAATCCCGCTTTTTTTCCACTATGTTCACTTCCACCACCTCGCCCGGGATGGCCCCCTTGATAAAAATAACCTTCCCGTCCCGCGCTATGGAGTACCCGCCGTAGGCCGGCGCCTGCGATTTCAGAATCTCGCTCATGCTTCCTTGTCCATCAACTTCTTGATCGTGGCTTTCAGTTCCGAAAGGTCAGCCGACTTTACTACATATGCCTCCGAGGCCCAGACCGCAAAGTCATCCCGATAGTCGTAGGCCGTCGACATGATTACAGGCATTCTCGGCCTCTTCTCCTTCATCTGCCGAAGGAGTTTGATGCCGTCCACATCGGGCAGCAGGATATCAAGCGTCACGAGGTCCGGATTCTCCCTCTCGAACTGTTCCATGGCCTCCTGGCCGTTTGAAGCCGTTACAATGGTATACCCGTCCTCTTCAAGTTCTTCTTTGTACAGCCTGAGAATGTTCTGGTCATCATCGACAATAAGTATTTTCATCTCTTTTCCTCCTCCTTGAGCGGGATAAATACCCTAAATATGCTTCCTTTCCCGACTTCGCTTTCCACCTCGATCCTCCCGTTATGCTCCTGCACTATCCTGTTGGTGATAGCCAGACCAAGGCCGGTCCCTGAAGACTTTGTCGTGTAGAACGGATTGAAAATGAACTGACGGTCCCAATGCGGGATACCCGCACCGGTGTCCCTGATCTCAATCACTGCGAAGTCCCCTTTTATGGCCGTGCTGACATTTATGGAACCGCTGCCGGCCATAGACTGTATCGCATTGCTGACAATATTCATGATCGCCTCCTTGAACCTGTTGGGGTCTATAAAAACCTCTGCCGGCGGCCCGTAATCCCGGGATAGGTTTATTCCTCTCTCATGCATGTCGGTCTCCATCAGTGTGACGACGTCCTCGACAAGGTGGTTAAGGTTCACTATTTCCCTGGCCATCCTGACCTCTTTCACGAACCCCAGGATCTCTTTCAGAATGCCCTCAAGTCTTTCGACCTCTTTCACGATTATCCCCGCGTATTCCTTCAGATTGCCGTCCAGCTTCTTTTCCAGTCTCTTCGCAAAGCCGCCGACGGAAACGAGCGGGTTCCTTATTTCATGCGCTACCTTCGCTGCCACCTCACCCAGCGCCGCCATCTTTTCGGCCATGACCAGCTTCTGCTGCAGGTTCTTGATCTCTGTGATGTCCCGGACCACATGGACCGAACCGATGAATTCTCCCGTCAGGTCGAAGATCGGGGAACTCGATGTAAGAAAAGTGCCCCCCATGTAGGGATCGTCGAGTTCCTCGATGTAGGCCTTTTTCGTATTCACCGTCTTATGGTGAGGGCATTTTTCATAAGGTTCGTTCATGCCGTGGAACACCTCATAGCATT
>JBJKPE010000224.1:0-33651 GCA_046706685.1 Thermodesulfovibrionales bacterium
CTCCTCGCGGAGACGCCCTTGCCTTCGGCTAGTACTTTTGTTAGTATCCATTACTATGAACACATTTCGGTTCTCGTACAGGGGACTTTCACCCCATAAGTTCACGCCCATGCCGGGCGTACCACAATCGCGTCAACACCGACGCCGAATAAGCGTGGTTTGTTTTCAGCAATTGTCTGTTCCGGCGCGGGTTACGCACCACGTTAGATGCAAAAGAAGGGAGTTCCATAGATGGGATTTTATATTCGCAAAGCAATTAGCGTCGGACCCTTCAGGTTCAATTTATCGAAATCCGGCGTTGGCGTATCAGTAAAAGCGGCGGCCGGGGTCGGACCAAGCTAACCCAATGATATCATGAGAAAAAGTTGCATAATTGGGCGGTATTTTAGTCTTAGAGCCGTATTTTTGAGCTCCAAAATGGTCGTTTAAGACGAAATGGCGAGAGCTAACCGACACTACATACCGGGATACATATGGCACATCACACATCGTTGCCATAAGAAGGAATTCCTCTTGAAGTTTGGACGTGACAGGCGCAGGTGGATGGCTCGGCTTTTCGAGGCAAAGAAGAGATTCGGAACGTCTATCCTGAACTATGCGCTTACCTCAAATCATGTTCATTTGATCCTGATGGATACGACGGGTGAAGATGTCATACCGCAAACATTTCAATTAGTGGCAGGAAGGACGGCACAGGAATACAACCAGGGGAAAAGACGCAAAGGGGCTTTTTGGGAAGATCGCTACCATGCCACCGCAGTAGAGGCGGACAATCACTTGGCCAGGTGCATGGTCTATGTAGATATGAACATGGTCCGGGCCGGCGTTGTAGCTCATCCAAGCGAGTGGCCCTTCTGTGGGTACGATGAAATTCAAGAACCCCGTATGAGATATTCCGTGATTGATTACGAGAGCTTGCTTGAATTGTTTGATTGCACGAGCATGCAGGAGTTCAAGGAGATTCACAGAAGCTGGGTTGAAAGGGAAGAAACCTTAAGGGAAAGACTTTGCGGCACGTTGTTGACTTAGTTAACTTGCGGTGATTTCCAACCAACGGGTCGAGAGGGGCAAGCCCCCTCACCCGAGCGTTCGGTGGCTTGCGTGCGTTGCATAAAAACGGACGTCGTGTCCGGAGTGTCTTTTATCTTGACAGAGGGTTCGTAAGACAGTGGGGGCCAACTTTAACAACTTAAGGCATGACGGTGGTCACATAACAAACTTGGCGTCTTGACGCTATAGCGTCATATTGCTATAATTACATAGATAGCAAACAGGAGGTAGAATTATGGCCATACAGTCAGCGAAACGAGCCACGGTATATTTGGATGCCGAATTGCATAAGGCGTTACGGCTAAAAGCGGTCGAGACTTCCAAATCGGTATCAGAACTTGTCAATAATGCCGTCAGGGAAGCCCTGCTGGAAGACGCCGAAGATATTGCAGCATTCGAGCAAAGAATTGGGGAACCGCTGATCGCCTACGATGAAATGGTCAAAAGACTGAAAAGAGATGGCCGCATATAAAGTCTACTTTAGAGAATCGGTAGAGAAAGACTTCACTGCGGTACCTAAGAAAGATCTCGTTAAAATCCTTCGTCGTATTGATGCGCTGTCCAAAAACCCACGGCCATTAGGCTGCGAAAAGTTGACCGGCCAGGAACGGTATCGCGTCCGTCAAGGCCGATACCGGATTGTGTATTCCATACAAGACGAAGTACTTACTGTCTGGATAGTGAAACTTGGTCATCGAAAAGATGTTTACCGATGAGGGGTTGAGACGGAGCAAGTATTGGACGTTGCCACTTTAGACAACTTATTGACCGATGACGTCTCAACAGACGGAGAGCGTTCCAACAAGGCGCACAAGGCGCACAAGCCGCCGAGCGCTTAGCTTGTTGCTGGCATTACGATTTTTTAGAAGGAGAAATTTGCATCATGAGTGATATGTATAGCGCTTCATTTGAGGCGACCTTGGAAAGAAGCCGAAAGCTGGAAAGTGACTTACGGATTAATCCGGGGCTGTTTCGAGTCCTGACCGGCGACCGGCCGACTGGCCGACTACATATTGGGCACTTGTTTGGATCATTACAGAATAGAATCCAGCTACAAAAGCTCGGAGTGTCGACATTTATTGTTATCGCAGACTATCAAGTTCTGACGGATAGAGATACGTTCGATTCTATCGCGGAAAACACGCTTCAACTTGTAATTGACTATCTTGCCGCTGGCATTGATCCGAATGACAACAACACATTCATATTTCCTCACAGCCATGTTCCTGAGCTTAACCAACTCCTGCTGCCTTTTCTTACGTTGGTGACCCTATCGGAACTTGACAGAAATCCTACCGTGAAAGAAGAAATTCAGTCGGCGGGTCTAAAAAGAATTAACGCTGGAATGTACATCTATCCGATTCACCAGGCTGCCGACATCCTATTTTGTAAAGGAAATGTTGTTCCGGTAGGCAAAGATCAGTTACCACACCTGGAAATAACTCGGACTGTTGCACGGCGATTTAACGAAAAGTTTGGTCGCGGAACGGAAGTATTTCCGGAGCCCCAGCCGTTGTTGAGCGAGGCTCCATTGATCCTTGGACTTGATGGATCCCAGAAGATGAGCAAGAGTCGGAATAACGCGATAATGCTCAGCTCAACCGCGGATGAGACTGCTAGGCTGATCAGGAAGGCGAAAACCGATTCTGAAAGAATGATCACCTACGACCCGAAAGCGAGACCTGAAGTGTCTAATCTGCTCTTGTTGGCGTCTTTAGCAACCGGTGAGAATCCGGAGTCCATAGCCTCGCGTATCAGGGATGGTGGATCCGGGAAGCTCAAATCCTTTGTAACAGAATCGTTAAACGAATTTCTCGTACCCATTCGGAAACGCAGAATCGAACTGGAATCCGATTTGGAGTATGTAAAGAACGTTCTTCTAAAGGGAATTGATGGAGCGAGAACAATTGCCGTCAAGACACTTGAAGAGGTTCGACAGGTAATGAACATGATGATATGATCGCGATCCCAGCACTCGCTTCAACCTGGCAAAAGCATTAAATAAATAGGGACACATCCCATTTTTCTTGACAGGCCAGGTTCCAGTCGATAAAATCGTTCATGCCGAGGATTGGACGTGCGGTGGCGGTGGGGTATCCGCACCGCGTAATTCAAAGGGGCAACAATCGGGAAGCGGTCTTTTCGACAAATGATGCTCGAAGTGCCCAATACTATCAGTCGGAAGAGTCCATCAAAACGTTATCTATAGAGGAGAAGATTATGAATGTTCTGGTTATGCTGCTCTTTAGTCTGTTTATTGTGGCTTCACCTGCCTACGCTTCTGATGTCAGAGTGACTGTCACTGAAGTGAATGACCAGCGATCAACCGGAGAGTTCTTTAACAATCTCGAAATCAAACTCAAATTGCTCGGAGACGATGCATCCTCAATTCGCGGAATAAATACGACGATTAGCCGGGCGGTCGATGACACGGGAAGAAGTCTTCTTCCCGATGATAAAAGAAAAGATCACTTCGGAACCTTATGGAATAGCGGAGCAGGCAAGGCAGAGATAACCCTGAAGCTCAAAAACCCGGCACGAAGAGCGGTAGTCGTTAAGGAAATTACAGGAGAACTGCAATTATTCATGCCTGACAAGGACCCGGCAGCCACAGTATCGATCAAGAATTTCATGAAAACAGGCGGCCGGCCAATAAACAACCCCGCACTCGCAAAAGCCGGTGTGACAGTGGCTATCCTCACTAAGAAGGAATACGACTCATTAAAGAAAGAGGAAGAGAAGAAGGCAAAGGAAGCTGCCAAGATGCAAGGGTTAACTCAGACCATGATGTCGGCTTTTGAGAGTCTGCTTGGGGGTTTTTTTGCAGTCGGAGAAAACGATCTGCTTTTTAAGGTCGACGATCCCTTGGGTAACCTTATAGACATGGATGTGGTAGACTCCGCAGGTACAAAAATCGAAAACAACGGCAGAATGAAATCGCAGGACTTAATTGTCTTAAATTATAATGAGGCCGTGCCTCCGGATGCCAAGCTCAGATTATTCCTGAAGACTGAGAAATCAGTTGTCTCCGTCCCCTTGCGGCTGGTCGATGTCGCATTGCCATAAGCGGAGGAAAATCAGGGGAGGCATCTCAGGCGTGGAGTGTGAAAGAGTTGTCATATCGCTCATCATCGAGTCAGTATATTTAAGCAGCCTGAAATATTTGTGGAATCATATATAGTCCTAGTCAAGAGCCGTACGACGACGGCTTCCTGAATTCCGGGAAGCCCCGGAAGGCCGTTAGAAGGCCTGAGCGCAGACCTGTCTCTGACATGAGTGTGTGTTGGCATAAAGAACAGGGAATGACGGAATGAATGTTATCTGGAAGTATCTTCTCATTTTAATCTTTATGTTTCCGCTTCAGGTATGGGCCGGGGTTAATATGCACTCGAGGGATCTGAATTGCGACGAGTTCGAACTTTCCCGAACCAGAACTATTTGTCATGCGCTGGAAAGGGAAGTGAAATGGGAGTGGTTTGGACATGCCATTATTTCGCCGGGATGGCGACCTACCTTTAAGGGTGTAACGCACGTATTTTGCACGCTTCCAATTGACATAACCGATTTACCCGCCATCATACCCATGACCGGCTGGTCGCCTAAGGGGAAAAAAGTTACGGACTGGAGACTGGAAAGCGGCTCGCAGTGGCTGATCTTTCTTCTGGGAAAAAGGGCACTGGAATACCTGCCTTCTGCCGAAATGAGGAAGGAAGTCGAACAAAATATATCAAATGCCACGTTGATCTGGAATCCGTCCAATCCGAAGTATCCTCTTCACAATGGTTGTCAATAGCGGGTGCCATGTTTACGATTCATGGACTGTCTGCAGCAGTCCGCCGGACCTCAATTCGGCCTTTCATGCCAAAGGTCGAGTGGAAGGGCTTGTCGCAATAGAATTCGTAGACGCCTGCTTCAGTGAGGTCGACGCTTACCGCGGTGGTCTTTTTTGAGGGAAGGGTCACACTCTTCAGTATATGGCCGTTAGGGTCTTTTATCGTAAAGTTATGATCCGTGCCTGAAACGTTGTCGATCCTGAATTCTATTGCATCTCCCTTGTAAGCCCTGATGTTGTTCGGCTCGAACTTGAAACTGCTGGCCCTGATCGGCAGGACAGTTTCCCCCTTTGCCGGTTCCATTGTAACGAGAGGCTGCCGGGTTGCACATGCTGCAGCCAGCAGTAAAACCCCCAGGCAGAGAGCTGTAAGTATAATGGACATTTTTTTCATCTGTTCTCCTTTATTGAAAGCATCCTAAAAGCCCCCGGAAAGTCAGCCGGCTTCTAATCTTCATTTTCATTCTACCGCAATAAGGTTTTATGTCCAATTTTACATTGTTTACAACTGTTAATGGTATCAGGGGAGTAAAGGCGTTGTCTTGGCGATTAGCTCTTGAGGAGCCCTTGTTTTTCGAAATTTAATAGCTCTCTCCTCAAAATGAGAGGGAGTAAAAGGGAAGGGTGACGACGCCGAGGCGAGCTGGTCTTTTGAACTGATGATCTGCCATAATAGCGGCGTTCCTTTATATCCTTAGGATCCAGGGCGGAGACGACTTATGAGCAGACGAACGAGGTTGGCCGATTATCCCGCTGCCGGTTTTCATCGGGTAAGCGATGCCGGCGCATTCTTTTCCCCTGATTTCATCGGGGAAGAGCGGGGTGCCGCACGATGACTTTTTTGAAGATTCTGGTCCTCGCTATCGTACAGGGGGCCGCCGAGCTGTTGCCGGTGTCGAGTTCCGCACACGTTATCGTAGCGGAGAAATTAATGGGACTTGACCCGACAAGTCCGGAGATGACACTGCTCCTCGTAATGCTTCACACAGGCACGATGTTTGCCGTCATCTTCTATTTCTGGAGTTCATGGAAGAAAAGCTTTTTTGCTTCGGGAAGGGTCTTTCGGGATTCCATGAAGTTCATCATAGTGGCCACGTTATTCACGGGAATTGTAGGTCTGCTGCTGAAATTTCTTATCGAAACATTTGTCCTGGGGAATGTTCCCCATGCGCAGATCGAACTCCTCTTCGGAAACCTCGGTCTGATATCGGCATCCCTTGCCGCGGTCGGCGCGTTTATTATTTTCGCGGGGTGGAAAGGCCGTCGCCCGGCCGGCGCAGAAGTGCCTCTGGGCATAAAAGAGTCTTCCTGGATAGGGGCGGTGCAGGGCGTCTGTCTGCCCTTCCGCGGTTTTTCACGCTCGGGGGCGACCATTTCGACGGGCCTCCTTTTTGGTATCGCTAAAGCACGCGTCGAGGAATTCAGTTTTGCCCTTGCCGTTGTTCTTACCCCGCCTGTGATAGCCCGTGAGATCTGGAGATTATTGAAGGCTCATCACGCCTCACTGTCGAACGCAGCGGGCATGACAGGTCTCTTCTACCCGAGTCTGCTGGGCATGGCACTGAGCTTCGTCTCCGGACTTCTGGCACTTCGCTGGCTTTCCAGCTGGCTGGAGAGGGGCCGCTGGCATCTGTTCGGAATCTACTGCCTCTGTTTTTCAGTTGTTGCGTTTCTGCTTTCCAGGGCCGGCTTTTAGCCGGGGTTTTGCCGGCGGCTAAGTGAGAACTCAGGGCCCGGCTTGATTGCTATTATCAATTCGGGCACGATGGAGGCTTTCATATCGGGGGCAAATCCAACAAGCATTCCTGACGGAGACTCATTCCTCTGAATAAGAGTTTATTCTTTATCTTCACTCTTGAAATAGGAGGGATACATTTTTTTTGCGCAGTCGGTACACAGGCCGTGACTGAAGACGGCGTCGGTATGTTTGCTTATATACGTCTCAACGTGGTTCCAGTACCCTTCGTCATCCCGTATCTTCTTGCAGCAGGAGCATATGGGCAATATCCCCTGCAGTGTCTTGATGGTTGCCATGGCATCACGTAGTTCCCCGACAAGTTTTTCTCTTTCCGTCTCGGTCTGTTCAAGGCTCTTTACCATGCGATTAAACGTCTGCCCGAGCTGTCCCAGTTCGTCTTCAGATGCTATGGTTACGCTGATATCCCTGTTCCCTCTTCCGACTTCGGCTGCTGCATTGTTCAGAAGAATGATAGGTTTCGTGATCGTCTTCGAGAGAATATATGCCACAGACAGGGCGACCAGGCCGAGCACGAAAATGATGAGGATCACGGTATTTCTCATCTGAAGGACAGGAGCAAGAACGGTCTTCTTCGGCAAGGTAATAACCAACGTCCATTCATTAGTGCCGATGCGGGAATGCCCCTCTCCCCCGGTATATATGACGATGTCGTCTCCATTCTTCTTTTCAGGGTCCGGAAGAATGAGGCTTCCTCTGCCGGCTCCGGAGAAGCGTGCCCTTCGTATAACATCCCAGCCGGATAGCGTATCTCTTAGCATCCCTTCGCCGTAGTGGTTGGAATAAAGGATCAGGCCGTTCCCGTTGACGAGGTCTATGTGGGGCGTCGATCCGATACCGAAGAGTACCAGGGGCCGGTCGACCAGCCGCCGCAATTCTTCAACAGGTGTTTTCGATACAACAACACCTAAAGGAACGCCGTCTTTGTCTTTCACGATGTGGACAAAACAAAATGCAGTTTCATGGGGTAATTCCGATTTCGATACGCCCAGAACAAAATCCTTGCCGGCGGCAATTTGGGGCCAAGATCCCCGAAATGTGGGTTCCCCGGCATCGTTTTCCTCGGTATCCGCTATCCGTTTCCTGGTTAAGTCAAAAAAGGACAGCGACATATAGGGGAAATATTTACCGAAATGTCCCTTGAATTGAGCCAGTTTCTTACCGATCTCCCTAGGTGAAGAAGTCCCGGACCTTATCACTGGATCGGCTGCCAGCGCTGCCAGATCTTCATATTTCCTGTATAGAATCCTGTCTATTTTCTCCATGGCATAAAATGAGACAGCCACCAATTTGCCTCTTATCTGGTTCTCAAGTATACCGCTGTATGAGCCGTAGACAAAGGCGAGCACCGTTATAGCAACGAGAAAAACAATACCCGCAAAGGTAAGCATAAATTTCTGGGCGATTTTCATCAGATATGGCCTTGATCGTTATTCACTTCGCATTTTAATGAAACTCCTGGAAATCCAGCCTTGCAGCATGCTTTACAACCTAGAGAGTCCGCAACAAAGATTATAAAGTTAACACATTCCCGCCTCACAATGTCAAGGATGTTCAGACTGTCGCCACGTGCCCCCGGACCATTCACCGCAGAAGGTTAGTTGGTATTTATCATCTTTCTTGTTAATAGCACGGATCGCCATTCTTTCTGTAGTGGCGGGATGTGGAACCCACCGTCATCCTCAGAGAGGTATTTCTCTGTCCGGAGAACACGACTGACCGCATGGATTTCACCTGAGGTCTTTCCGGTGTAGAAACCTGAAGTGTTACGCGATAAAATGTAACGGCCGGACACGTAACTAACCGCGGCAGGTTCAACGTTTCAAATGAACGGCAATTACTGGAGGATATCTCATGAATGAGGACCGCTATAAGAGGGGATTGAAAAAACTGAAGGAAATAGACGGAATGGCAGGAGAGAGGGTAATAGAGAGCCTGAAAGATATAGCACCCGACCTGGGACGCTACACCATCGAATTCCCCTTCGGGGACATTTACTCGCGCCCCGGACTGGACATCAAATCCAGAGAAATCGCCACGGTAGCCGCGCTTACTGCTCTTGCCAACGCCCGTCCCCAGCTGAAAGTGCATATCAACGCGGCGCTGAATGTCGGCTGTACCCGACGGGAGATCGTCGAGGTTATTATCCAGATGGCGGTCTACGCAGGTTTTCCTGCCGCATTAAACGGCATGTCTGCGGCAAAAGAGGTTTTCAGTGAACGAAGCGGCTGAGGGCGGAGTCGGCCACACAAAGACCTGATGAGCGGTATACAACTGGAGAAGAACGCATTATGAAACCAAAGCGAATGAGATACGTCGAGGCGGTAAAAGCGGGCGGGCCGGATGTGTTGCGCATCGCCGCCGGCCCGCTGCCGCAGCCTGAACCAGAAGAGGCACTGATCCGCGTTATGGCCGCGGGCGTGAACCGTCCTGACGTATTGCAGCGTCAGGGCCTTTACCCACCGCCGCGAAATGCCAGTCCGATTATCGGCCTTGAGGTGGCTGGAGAAGTGGCGGCAGTCGGCCAAAAGGTCTCTGCGTTGAAGCGGGGTGACCTTGTATGCGCCCTGACCAACGGCGGGGGTTACGCGGAGTACTGCAGCGTTCCGGAATTGCAGTGCCTGCCATGGCCGGAAGGATACGATGCCGTGCGGGCGGCGGCCCTGCCGGAGACCTATTTTACAGTATGGTCGAACCTCTTTCAGATCGGCCGGCTCGCTCCTGGAGAAACCGTTCTTGCCCACGGCGGCACCAGCGGAATCGGGGTTACTGCCATCCAGCTTGCGCGTGAATTCGGCAGCCGAATCTACGCGACCGCCGGAACTATGGAGAAGTGTGAAGCCTGTGTAAATCTCGGCGCCGATGCCGGTATCAATTACAAGATGGAAGATTTTGCGGAGCGCATAAACGAGCTCACCGGCAGCCAGGGTGTAAACGTTGTGCTCGACATAGTGGGCGCACCGTACACCATGCGCAACCTCGGCTGTCTGGCGATGGACGGGCGGCTGATCCAGATAGCCGTGATGCACGGGTCCAGGGTCGTGGACTTCGATCTATTGGCGGTGATTATGCGTCGGCTGATCATAACAGGCTCGGCGCTGAGACCCCGCACCACCAGGGAAAAGGGGCTGATCGCAAAGGCTCTGCACGAGAGGGTGTGGCCGGTCCTCAACAACGGACGCTGCGGTCCAGTCATCCACGGGGTCTTCGACCTGGCGGACGCAGCCGGGGCTCACCGGCTTATGGAGAGCAGCACCCATATCGGAAAGATCGTGCTAAGGGTAGCTGAATAGGTTTCGTCTGCCGATTTCGATGGTGGAATTCTCTGCTGAATTGTTTAAGGAGCGGGATTGAGAGCAGGAGACGCCTCTATCTCTAATGGGTGTTTAATAGACCCGGAGAATGACGGTTGCACAGTAGCGCATCAGTATAGTATCATATCTCCGCATATTTAGATCCGAGGAGATATTTATCTATGGCTGTCAAGAAAAATTGCTGGGAGTTAAAGAACTGCGGGAGAGAGCCCGGAGGGGCGAAGACAAACGATATGGGAGTTTGTCCGGCGTCAACAAATTCGAGGCTTCACGGAGTCCACGGCGGCATAAACAGCGGCAGGGCCTGCTGGGTGGTTTCAGGGACCATGTGCGACGGAGAGGTGCAGGGGACCTTTGCAAACAAGTTTTCGAGCTGCAAATTGTGCGAAGTTTACCTCCTCGTAAAAGAGGAGGAGACTCCTGCCTTTAAGCTTTCGGCCACATTGATGTCTATGCTCAGGTAGACCCTTCGCTCTGCCTGGTGCACTCTCAGGCTCGTATACAACGTCCACCTGCCACGTTGACAAAATATGATTAACTTATTCATAGTAAGGCATCACTGAAGCATAACCTCAGGGATGAAACCCCTGGGGTTTTATTTTGTCGAAAACCCAAAAGGAGAAGTTTGTTGGAGAAGAAGGCAATACAAAGTTTTGAAGATTTTAATGTCAGCCCCGAGCTGATCAGGGCTGTCAGGGCGATGGGGTTCGAGGAGCCTACGCCCATCCAGAAAATGAGCATACCTGAAGCACTGGCGGGCCGTGATATCATCGGCCAGGCACAAACCGGTACCGGAAAGACGGCATCTTTCGGGATACCGATAGTCGAGAAGGATTTCTCGGGCAAGAAACCCTATGCACTCGTTATAGAGCCCACGCGGGAACTGGCCCTGCAGGTTACCGAAGAACTGGGCTCGCTCGCGGCCTACAAGAAATGTTCGGTGCTCACCGTATACGGCGGGGCATCGATGGAAAGGCAGATACAGGCCCTGCGTAAAGGAACGAACATAGTCGTCGGGACCCCGGGGCGTATCATAGACCACCTCACGCGCGGGACCCTGTCTGCGAAAAACGTATCCATGGTAGTGCTGGATGAGGCGGATGAAATGCTCGACATGGGATTTATCGCCGACGTCGAGAGGATTCTCGAAATGACGCCGGAAACGAGACAGACGATGCTTTATTCGGCTACCATGCCGCAGGAAATCCTGAAGATCTCAAAGCGGCATATGAAGGACCCGCTGAAGATCGCGATAAACGTGAAGGACATCATAACTCCTCAGATCAAACAGGTATTTTATGAGGTGCGAGATAAAGACAAGGCCGAGGTTCTGACCAGGCTGCTGGACGTAGAAACGCCGGAACGCAGCCTTATTTTCTGCCATACCAAGAGGGAAGTGGATGAGATTGCAGCGAAACTGCAGCATCTCGGATATAATGCCGGAGCCCTTCATGGCGATTTTACCCAGTCCCACAGGGAAGAGATGATGAAGAAGTTCCGGCACGGCAAGATCGAAATTCTTGTTGCGACTGACGTGGCTGGCCGGGGGATAGACGTCGAGAACATAAGCCACGTGATCAACTACAGTATCCCCCAGAACCCTGAGGGGTACATTCATCGAATTGGAAGGACGGGCAGGGCCGGACGAGCTGGCATAGCGGTGACGTTTGTAACACCGAGGGAGTCCCGGCAGCTCCAGCTGATCGAAAGGATAGCGAAGACAAAACTGAGCCGCGGCGTTATCCCGACGCCTGCCGAAGTCAGGAAGGCGCGCCAGCGGGTCATAAAAGAGAACGTGTCGAAGATGATCGCCGAGGGCAAACATAAAATGTACCTGAGCGTTGTGCGCGAACTTGCGGATTCTGTGGCGGTGGACGAATTAGCTGCGGCCGCCCTTTTCATGGCTTTCGGCAGCAGGGAAGTCGGTGAACTCGAACAGTTCAGACCCGAGCAGAAAGAAAAGGGAATGACGAGGTTATTCATGACGCTGGGGCGAAAAGACAGGATCCAGACCGCAGAGATACTGAAGGCCATCGCGAGTGAGACGGGCATTTCAGGACGTCAGATAGGCAAGATAGATATTATGGAGAATTTCACCTTCTTCGAGGTGCCCTCCGACATAGTCGAAAAGGTTTTGACCGTGATGAACAAAGCCGTCATCAGGGGCAGGAAAGTAGCGGTCGAAAAAGCAAAACCTTCCCATGTTCTTTCAAAGTCCGGCGCCGGGAAATCCCGCTTCGCGAAGAACCGGAAAAAGGACCGTTTCTCCAAGGCCGGCGTCTAAAACCCTGGCCGGCAATGTGGGGCGCCCGGGCAGGGAAAAGAGACGCAGACCATGGAATTGCCCATAATGTTAGTTTCTCTTACTGCTACCGGCCCGACCCTTGGGCGAACCCGGGGATTTCTTCATCATAAGGGTCCTGTCGAGATTTCGACGATACGCCGGTTCCGATGGAGCCAGCTGGGCGGCAAGCCTGAATTGCTCGGTTGCTTTCTCATATAGACCTTTCCGCCCGTAAGTAATGCCGAGGAGGTTACGATAAGCGGCGTTGTCCGGGTTCGCGCGTACCGCGTCTCTGCAAAGCTCGATCGCCTTATCGCTCTGCCCCGAGCTCGAATAGACGTCTGCAACACTGTAGAGAACGTCGACATACCCGGGGTTCGCGGTCAATTCCCTTTCATACTGCTGCCAGAGAAAACTCGCAGGGGCATACGATGAATATTGTTTCGTCAGGGCAGCCATCATGTTAATAAATCCCATGCTGCCTCCCTTGCCGTTTCTCAACGCTACATGCACCGTATCGGTAGCCCTGCCTGCCTCCAGGTAAAACTCCCACTTTCGCCTCTGATTGTCGCGGGCATCCGAGGCCATCCCTTGAGCGATATACGGAAAAATATCCTCGCGATGTTTCAGGATCGCCGCCAGATTAGGTCCAACATCCCTGGCAGACTTTCCCGTCGACATGGGTGCGGAAAACTCGAGGTATAAATTATCATCCGTGTTGACAACCCCTTCCTTGCCGAATTCAGCGGTCCCCCGGGTTCCCATTACAAAATAACTCATAAAATCCTCCGCCGACCCCATGCCCACGCGTTTCAGATCCGCGCCGATCACAGGATCCGCCATCACCTTTTCGATACGGCCCTCGTCTATAATGATCGGCGAATTGCTTCCGACCAGTTCGGCATCATCGAAGGTTACCCACATCATTGCATACTTGAAGTTGCGTGAGAACGTCTTCACAATGGACTTTATATCTTTGACGGTCAACTCATAGAGCGGAACCCACTGGCATACGACTCCGCCTGGAGTGAGATGATCTGCCGCAATCTTGAAATACTCCGAGGTATATAAATACCCCGCTCCCCGAAACCATGGATGAATCGGATCCGCCGTGATCACATCGAATTTCTGGTTTGAAGTCATAAGAAAATTTCTGCCATCGTTGAAAACTACTTTCAATTTGGGATTGTCCAGAGCATGATGATTATACCCTGCAAAGGTTTTTGCGACTCCTATCACCTTCGGCTCGATTTCTGCAAGAGTGATGTGATCCACACCAGGGTATACGGAAGTGGCGCCCAGTGTCATGCCGCTGCCCAACCCAACGACGAGAATATTTTTCGGGGTTCTGCTCAGGAGCATCGGGAGATACCCCAGAGTGAACTGGCACTGCTGATCGGACAGATCGGTGGATGCTTCAGTTCTTCCGTTCGTCAGGAAGTACTGATGGCCCCCATGGGCCTTGAATGAACTTACGATCGATTCCACTCCCTCGCCGTAGTACAGGAGATCGACGTCGGCGAGTCTGGCCTGAATCTTTTCCGGACTGTCAAACTCCTGCGGGACGGAGCTCTGGTAAAAAAAGAAATAATTTGCGTCCCATAGCCGCAAGTCACGCTGGTTTACGATAAAGAATAGCACCGAGGCTACCGTCAGCCCCGCCGCCGCTGCGGTTAACATCCTGTTTCTTCTTATGCTGGAGATTATAAATAAGCCGAAGCCGATGTTGACAGCGATCAGAATCTCCAGGGACCGTTCGATGCCTGCTATATAGATAAGGACAAATCCGCTGACTGCAGCCCCCAGGATGGCACCTATCGTATTGCAGGCAAGCACTTCTCCGACAGCTATTCCTACCCGATTCTTGTATTCGGCATACGCCTTGCCGGCAAGAGGAAACGCCACCCCCATAAGAAAAGCCGGAACAATCATATATAAGAAGGCCAGCACAAAGTTGGCATATGTCTTTACCCAGAATATGCCGAGGCCGGCGTTATGGAAGAAGGTAAGTAAATGAACAACGTCGGCGGGCAGACTCTTGATATGCGTGGAGACCAGCAATGCAGATATCCCGATGCCCACCTGGACCAGGCCAAAGCCCAATAAAGAACCCCGTGCGCTACCTTTCCCGATCCCGGAACCCTCCGGCAATAATCCGTATGCCCCACTGCCTAAGGCGATTCCGGACAGGAAAGCGGCCAACACAGTTGTGAAACCATATACGCTTGCACCGACAAAAAGGCAGAGGATACGCGTCCATAAAACCTCATACCCGAGAGCGCAAAATCCGCTGACGCCGATACCCCAAAGGACGATTTTCATTGCTGGCATGAACTCCGGACTTTTCTCCGCGGCAGGGAGCTCCTCGGCACTCCTCCACTTTCTTTTTCCTCTTGGAAGGCCATTACTTTCTGCATACCCGTGGTGGTGCATGATTGCCTGGTTCTGTGAAACGGCAGGACCGGTATCCGGTATCGCAGGTATCCGCGACTGAAGGAGGACCGCCGCAAACCCGATAAGCAAATTGACAAAGACGGCGATAAAAAGCGTCGAACTTAACGAATAATACCTCAGGAGGAAGAAACCCGCCGTCACTGCTCCGACTACCGCTCCGAGGGTGTTGAAACCATAGAGGAAGGAGAGGTATCCTTTCACCTTGTCGGTCTGTCGTGAAACAAATCTTGTCAACAGCGGCAGGGTGCCGCCCATCAGGGTAGTCGGAACTATCAGCGCCACGGCCGAAAATACGATGCGGATAAGCGATAAATATAGATGGGAATTATCTTTCCCCCGAGCCAGGAATATGTAAATAGAGGGGTAGAGTTTCATCAGAGCCATAAAAATTATTGCAAAAAGGGCTATCCCTGTCTCCAAGAAGCCGTACAGTCTCAACGGTTTCTTTACCGAGTCGGCATATCTTCCGATGATGTACCCGCCCAGCGCAAGACCCGCCATGAAAATGGAGAGGACCGCCGTGACCGCCAGATGCGAGCCGCCGAAAATAAGGGTCAGTGAACGGACCCACGCGACCTGGTATATCAGTGCTGCAGCACCCGAAAGAAAAAACAGCAGATAGCAGAGACCCACGAACAGTGGTTGCATGCGTTATAATGCTTCAAAACCCTTTCACAGATCAAGACAACGCCGTACCTCTTATTCGGAGCTCAGGATGTCGGCGCTATTTTAAGCTGAATTGCGACCACAAGGGTGATGTGCTTCGGGGGATGGCTCCATTAGAACGTCAGGAAAGCCGAAAGGAATGTTACACCGATTATACTGAGTGCCCCGGAGGAACAGAAGGGCAGGGGAGGCTGAAGTAAAAGGTTGCTTCCTCGTCAGGCCTGCCTTCGGCCCAGACCCTCCCGCCGTGGCGGGCAATGATCCTCTGCACAATAGAAAGTCCTATCCCCGTGCCTTCGAACTCCTTTTGCGTATGCAGTCTCTGAAAGGCCCTGAACAGTCTATCAGAGAACTGCGTGTCAAAACCGGCGCCATTGTCCTTCACAAAGTAAACGATCTCGAAGTCTTCAGCCCTGCCTCCGACTTCGATTTTTGCGATCTTCCGGTTACGGGTGAACTTGAGGGCGTTTCTCAGGAGGTTGGATAAAACCTGCCGGATAAGCGGGAGATCTCCGCCTGCCTGCGGCAGAGGATGCACGGCAAACCGGACCTCTCTATCTGGGAGCGTTGCTGCAAGTTCATCGAAGGCCGTGCGAGCAAGCCGTTCCATGTCTAGAAGGGAAATATGCAGTTCCTGGCGGCCGACCTGCGCGAGTGTAATCAGTGCATTAATAAGCTCGTCCATCTTCAGCGCGTGGGAGCGTATCGAGGTGAGGAGTCTTCCACCCTCTTCGTCGAGCCCGCCGGCATGATCATCGGTCAGCATTTCAGCGTATGACTTGATTAGTCGGAGAGGGACTCGAAGGTCATGAGAAACAGAATAGTTGAACGCCTCAAGTTCCCCGTTTGCTGCAGCAAGCTCGTCTATATGGCGTTTCATCTGTTCATTTAAAGCGCTGATGCGCTCCTCGGCAGCTTCTCGTTCAGAGAGATTCTCCCTGAGCTGGCTTATGAGGCGGTGTCTGTCCGCTTCCATCCTGGACCTGTAAAGAGCAAATTCGATGGATATCGACAGGTCCCGCTCGCTGAAGGGTTTTACTATATAGCCGAACGGCTCGGTCAGTTTGGCCCGCTGGAGGGTGCCTTCATCCGCATGGGCGGTGAGGTAGATCACGGGGATGTTGAGAATAGAGCGGATCTTTTCAGCCGCGTCTATGCCGTCAACAATTCCCTTCAGTATGATGTCCATGAGCACGAGATCTGGCCGGACCTCTGCCGCCTTGTTGATTGCGTCTTCCCCATAGGAAGAGATCCCGACGACATCGTATCCAAGGCCCTCGAGTGTGTTTCTGATATGGAGTGCCGTTATTCCTTCATCTTCAACTATCAGTATCTGCCCTTTTGACAAGCCCTTTGCCTCCGATTCCGTTATGTCTGAAAAGTTATGGTAAAAGCGCTCCCTTCGCTCTTATCAAGTTCTATTGTTCCTTCAAGCTGATTCACAAGAGAGATTACGAGCTGCATGCCGAGCGATTTCGTATTTCTGAAATCTATATAATCCGGGAATCCTTTGCCGTTATCACGCACCGTCAGCGTTATTTGCCCGCTGTCGTCACCCCGCATTCCAATAACAATCTTACCTTCCCGTCCTTCCGGGAAGGCGTGCCTCAGGGCGTTTGAGAGCAGCTCATTGATGATCAGACCGCAGGGGATCCCCTTGTTGACATCCAGTATCACTTCACCGACATCCTCCTCGATCTGCACCCCGCCCGAAGAGCCGGCGTTCAATACCGCAACATTGCTCACGAGATCTTTAACATATTCCCTGAAGTCGATCTTTGCCAAGTCCTTCGATCGGTACAATTTTTCGTGTATAAGCGACATGGACTCGACGCGTCTCTGGCTGTCCTCAAACATAGCCTTCGCCTTTCGATCATCCAGGTACCTTGATTGCAGGCTGAGCATACTTGCGACCACCTGAAGATTGTTCTTCACACGATGATGGATCTCCTTCAGAAGGATCTCCTTTTCGAGGAGAGAGGTTTTGATCTGTTCCTCCGCACTCTTGCGCTCTGTTATATTTTCGACCATTTCAATCGCGGCAACGACGTTGCCGCTCTGATCTCTTATCGGAGAAGAAAGTACCCTGTGATTGACGGTCTTCCCTTGCGAGAACGTCTCGGTTACAGTCTCGTGGACCTGTCCGTCCTTCAGCGTCAGAAAAGTCGGGCAGTACGAACATGTCTCATCCTTAGGCGGACGATAAAATGACCGGTAGCATAAGGGCCTCTCCTGTACGGCTATATCGGGGAACCAAGTCTTCATAGTCCTGTTCAGCGACAGTATTTCCATGCTCGGGCTTATCACTGCTATCCCTATGCTGACATTTTCGACGACGCTCCTGTACCTCTCTTCCGACTCAAGCAGTGCCTCCTCCGCCCTTTTGCGTTCGACGAGATCCCACGCGAGGTCTGCCAGAAAGGAGACGGTCTCGACATCACCGGCATCGTATCGATGGGGTTTGTTGCCTACGCCCAGGATCGCCACGATGCGTTCGCCCCTGAAAACGGGCACGACCAGCTGCCTGACGACATTGGCATGACCCGGCGGCAGCCCTTTGCGGTGCCTCAGAGAGGAATACTCATTATGAATGACCGCACGGCGTTCACGGATGCAATCCACCCATACACCGGCTTCTTCTATGTCATAGTGTCGACCATTGCCATCGGCGCTGCATGCCTTAAGCGTATTTGTGGACCACGCCTGCAGCGACAGCGTCTTTTGATCTTCTTCAAGAAAATGATAAAACCCGATCACACTGCCGGTCAGGGCTTCAACTTCGTCCAGAGTGGCTTGAAGCAGCTCTTCCAGTGAGTGGGAGAGGACGAGATGGGCCAGACGCAGCCGCGCCTGCAGCAGATTCTTCTCGACCAATTGCATCCTGGCGCTCCTCAACTCCACAAGCATGGCGTCAAAAGTATCTGCCAAAACCCCGATCTCATCGCTGCTCTCGACGTGTATCCTCTGGCTGTAATCCCCCCTGCCTACTTTTTCCGCAGCCTGCGTCAGGAGGAGTACCGGCTGCGATACGCGCTTTGCCAATGCGGATGCCAGCAAAATGCCGAGGGAAATCACGGCAAGCGCAATTCCGGTTGAAACGACCATTGTCTTTCTTATGAGACCTGTTTCCTCCTGAAGCCAGTTCATGTTTAGCCCCAATACAACTTTCCCGACAAGGCGGTCACCGGCCTTAACCGGATAAGCGACTTCGATAGCTTCTTTTCCTGACAGCAGGAATCTTCTGACTAGCCCCTCTCCGACTTCATCAGTCCTGTACGCCGGCCGGGGCACGTATTTTCCGCCTATCTTCCCGCCGCCGCTGTCGGCCATAACCCGGTCATTCTTGTCTACGACCAGGATGTAGAGGCGATCGGACCTCTTGCCGTAATAGGAGATCAGACTGTTCATGGAAACAAGATTATCAGAAACCAGGAAGGGCATTATCGTATATGAAATGGTTGCCGCGCTTCTCACGGAATCACGGAGAAATCTTTCCTCGAATTTTTTGATGTGATTGAGCTGATTATACACGTTGAGACCACCCAGCATCAGAGCAACCACTATCACTGTTAAGGTGGTCACCACGCCGATTTTCGTTCTGAGGGATATTGTCCTTCTGTTTGCCATGGCAGTATTTCTACAGTACGCCTTTCACGATGTGACAGATGTGCCGAACATCCCGATCGTACTGCCCATGCAGCGCCGGGTGCAGCCGGAACAAGGATTAAAGCAAGTAACGAGAATGAATAAAACGTGCCCGGACTGAACCTGCAGCCATGCCCGCCAAGTCCCTCTATAAGCCGGAGGCCTGAATTAGCTCATTGGAGGCATGATGAAGTATATGTGTCCTTACGAATCCCAGAAGAAATCCCTAATCATTATCGAATATGGATAACGAGGACAGTGTTTAATCATAGAATTTAACGCCGGAGAAAATCAACAGCAAATCGGGAATCCCCCGGGGAGGGAATCACTTGGAAAAGAAGCCGCTTTCGGTTGAAGGGTGCTCATGAAAAAACAGAGTCGGAAATTATTAAACTTATGATTAAGGGATAACATTATAAGCTAAAGTTCACGTTGACAGGGACTCTTCAGTGTGATAAAAAAGGATCAGGAAGACGCATTACCCGATAAGACTAATCCCTTCGTGAGGAGGGGGCTGAAAGCTTCGGATCTTCTAGAAGATGGCCGGGCTGCCGAAGGTGATGAACCGTGGCAGTTCGGCCTTTTAATCAGGAGAAAGGAGGCGACACAGGGATTTCAGGGTAGGGATTATGGCTGTCATGACCGGACTTGCCGGTGTTTCTTCTCAAGGAGTAGTGTGCGGGGCGGCCGTAAGATCCCTTACAGATGTATAAATCCGGGACCGGTGAAAGGAGTTAAGACATGACTACCGTGAAAAAGTTACTGGAATCAAAGCCCCGGGAAACATGGACTATCGAGCCGGAGGTGACGGCGTACGAGGCACTGGAGGTGATGGCCGGAAAAAACGTCGGTGCCCTGCTAGTGGTAAAGGATGGTCGGCTGGCAGGAATTTTTTCGGAGCGTGATTATGCGAGGAAGGTCATTCTGAAGGGCAAGTCTTCGAAGAACACGACAGTCGGGGAACTGATGACGCATCCCGTCTATTACGTGACGCCGGACATGACTATAGGAGATTGCATGGCTCTCATGACGGACAGGAGAGTGCGCCATCTGCCGGTCATGGAAAACCAGAGAGTGGTCGGCGTAGTAAGTATCGGCGACGTCGTTAATAGGATCATCAGCGAACAGCAGATCACAATACGTGACCTCGAAAGCTATATCACCGGCAGCTATGCTGACATCGGCGCGCGCTAGCGGGACCTCTGCATAAGCCTCAAAGTCCCACCCCATCCGGCCCTCTCCCGCAAGGGGGAGGGGTTCCTTAATAATCTTACCTTTCGGAAGATGGAGCTGCAATCTTTGGTGTTTGCCAACGGTTGCATATTATGGTAATAATCAATCAACGCTGTTGATCTGCAGCCAAAATGCGTTTCCAAGATCAACATTAGCTTAGTGCTGAATAAAGGAGATGGCGGGCAGAGGCAATGATCCATATGTGGGTCTTTTTTGCGCTTGCTTCAGCCTTTTCTCTGGCGACGAGCGACGCCTTGGCGAAAAGGGCACTCGAAACCGGCAACGAATATCTCGTGGCCTGGTTGAGGCTGGCCTTCACCTTTCCCTTCCTCTTTATAGTGTGGCTCTCTATTCCGGCCCCGGAGCTGGACGGGAAATTCTATGTTTCTTTTTTAACAGCGCTGCCCGTTGAGTTGATTGCGCTGGTTCTCTATATTAAGGCCTTGAAATATTCTCCACTGAGTTTGACCTTGCCGTTTCTCTCCCTTACGCCCATAGTCCTGATCGTTGTTTCTTTTCTGATTCTGGGTGAAAGAGTATCCGTACCGGGAGGTGCCGGCATTTTCCTTATTGCCGCTGGAAGTTATGTCTTAAACAGCGGGGAGATAAGAAAGGGCCTGATGGAGCCGTTCAGGGCCGTCACCAGGGAGAAAGGGTCCTTGATGATGATTGCCGTGGCCATCCTTTACAGTATAACCTCGTCCCTTGGCAAGAGAGCTATTGAGCACTCATCACCTATTTTTTTCGGGACAACTTATTTCATGGCGCTGACTCTGCTCTTCTCTCCTCTTGCGTTGATGATCGGAAGGAGAGAACTCAGGTCGTTTACGGCTGACCGTAAAAGCATGAGAATACTGGTCATAGCCGGTCTCATGAACGGGATCATGGTCATGACCCACATGACGGCCATGAGTCTCACAAATGTAGCTTATATGATCGCGGTAAAGAGAATAAGTCTTCTCATCGGCGTCTGCTACGGTTACTTTTTTTTCCGGGAGGATATCAGGACAAGACTGCCCGCAGCGTTCCTGATGTTGGCAGGATTCATCCTGGTAGTCACGTCAAGGTAATAGTGTTTCAACAAACCTTTCCAGAATTGCTTTATCTCCGTCTGACATTTCCCTGAACTCGACTCCGGCGTAATATTTTTTCGGCATTTGTTCCGGCACCTCGTGATAAAAGGCAATTCTACCTTTGCAATGAACCGGCGCAGCAGTTTTCGCAAGAATAAGTTCAAGTGAGAATATCGTATCTGCAGGCGGTTCCTGTTCTATCTCTATCCTCATGCCGCCCACGCTTATATCTCTGATCTCGCAGCGCTCCATGTAACTGAGGACCGCTTTCTCAGGCGGTGAAACCTTGACCCTGACTCCGCTAAGCCTGCGGTCTTTAAGTTCACGGACTTTGTCGGCTATAAGCTCTTTGAGATGCTCCGCCTTGTCCGTGCGAACGTCCAGAAACTCTATGCCCGCCGTATAAACAGCTATTGCTTCTCCCTCTGCATTTTTTTCAGTAGAAGTCTTTTCCCATACAACCAGACCGTCGAGGGGTATGACTCTATCGTCGTGCTCTATCTTAAAATTGTATTTGCAACCGATGAGCATTCCCCGCGCGCCTCTTATTAAGGCTCCGCTTAAACTGAGTTCCAGGACCTCGACCATTGTATTGAACATGGTCTTCGCATAGATGCCCATGCCCTCGACCGGGTATCTTCGAGGTTTTCTTTTTTCTGATAATGGTCTTTCTTCCTCAGAGAACGTCGCCATCTGCCTTCCAGAAGGAACGAAAATAAATGTTTTCTAAAAAAGCCAGGCCATTTTCGGGCCGGTACGCCTTGAATCCATCTTATAGCCGAATGTCTCCAGGGTCAAGCAGGAGTTGCGATCCCAGGCGGTACGCTTGATGTTTTGTTTCCCGAACCAATAGAATTTATAGATGGTGAGCCGGGGTAATCCTTGGCCTGGCGGGGATCGCGGGGATGAATGGGGGGATGGATGGTTTATGAAGATGCGTCATTGCTGCCTGGTAAAGCTGGAGAGGAAGAGTTGGTCATGAGAACAACGTTCGTTCAGGTATCGACCGAAAAACAGATAGAGATGGTCGAATCCCTGGCTAAAGAGATCTGGACTGAACATTACACGCCGATTATCGGCAGGGAGCAGGTTTGTTACATGCTCGGCAGGTTCCAGACAAAAGAGGCAATTTCGGATGAGATAGGGGCAGGCGTCCTCTATTTTCTGATCCGGGCAGGCGGAGAATTGATTGGATACGTCGCCGTCCAGCCCAAGAGAGCCGAATTGTTTCTCAGCAAGCTATATATAAGATCTGCAAATCGTTCAAGCGGATACGGAAGGAAAGCCGTTCAGTTCATCGAAGGACTGGCCCGGAAAAAAGGGCTGGGGAAGATCTTGCTTACGGTGAACAGAAACAACACAGGTTCTCTCAAGGCATATGAGAAGCTCGGTTTCAGGAATCTCGGATCCGTGATTAAGAATATAGGCGGTGGGTTTGTCATGGACGACTACAGAATGGAAAAAAACGTCTCGCGCCTTCCCGGGGCGGAGTTATGATCCGATCAGGCGGCAGACAGGGATGATCACACGCTTTATCGTTTATACTTCACTGTTTTGCATGGTTCTCCTGACCGCTTACCAATATCATAACAGGAAGATGGCAGAGCAGGGTACCCACGAAGTGGAAGCCCGTACTGTTCCTGCAGCCCCTTTAAATGTACCGATGCCAGTGAACGTCCCTCCGGAGGAGCAGGGAGACGCCTCACAGGAAGTTCCGGCGTCTGCTGCCTCGGATCTGGCGGCCCCGACTGTTTCATCCACAGCGCCTCAGGTGTCCGACACGCAGAAGGCGGTGAGGGCAAAGGCGATCGGGTTGTTTAACGGGAAAGACTATGTCGGCGCCCTCAAGCTGTTAAAGGAGGTTGAGGACCCTGACATGGGAGTGCTTTTGGGTATGGGTGTTTGTTATTTTAAACTCGGCGATTATCAGAACTCAGTGTCCTTTCTCCGGAAGGTACTGGCGCATGACGAGGACAATTTTGCAGCTCTGAAGATCATCGCCTTTGCCTACTACAATCTCGATGACATCGAGGAGAGTTTGGCGAATGCCCGCAAAGGACTGTCCGTGCGCAGCGACGCGGAACTGCAGGCCCTCTATACGAGGCTCGGCCGAGAAAGGAACGCCCGCAGGGGATATACGGAGGAAAGCTCGTCACATTTCAGGATCCTCTTTGACGGATATGAACAGGGAAGCGTCGACAGGAAAATTCTTGACCTCCTTGAGGACGCATACAGGACGATCGGACAGCAACTCGATTATTTCCCCCCCGAACCGGTAACCGTAATACTGTATGCGGACAGCGATTTCTACGATACAACTCAGGCCCCCCGGTGGTCGCGGGGGATATACGACGGCAAGATCAGGCTCCCTGTAAAAGGTTTTGGGTTGCGACTATCCGTTATGAGAAAAGTCCTGTTTCACGAATATACTCACGTTATTGTCCATTACCTCGCCCATTCCTGCCCTCTGTGGATCAATGAAGGACTCGCCGAGTATTTCTCTGCGACTTATCCAGGTAAGACAGGGCAGTTGATTCCGCTCAGGAATATCGAGAAGTCGTTTGACGGGCTCGGCGGAAGGAATGTTACCCTGGCTTACTGGGAAAGCTATTCAGCGGTCTCCTCTTTGATAGAAAAATACGGACTTTACAGGATGAAGGCCTTGCTTGAGGCATTCGGGACCGGGAAAGGACCTGATGCCGCATTTGAAGAGACTCTTGGTATTACGTACAGTCGGTTCATTTCGAGCTGGGGAAAAGATGCCGATCCTTCATTTTAATTATTAATAAAGCTATAAATTATGCAAGTAACTATTGAATTTTCTTGGTAATTGGGGTAGGCTATAAGTCCTGAAAATCATATTCGGTGGGGAGGACTTTTTGATGGCAAAAGCATCCGCGAAGTCTAAAAAATATGTTTATTTCTTCGGCAGCGGCAAGGCTGACGGAAAGGCCGACATGAAGAATCTTTTGGGAGGGAAGGGCGCTAATCTGGCCGAGATGACGAATCTTGGAATCCCCGTTCCTCCCGGTTTTAGCATAACTACGGAGGTCTGTACTCTTTATTACAAAAACAGGCGCAAGTATCCTCCGGAGCTGAAAAAGCAGGTTGATTCCGCACTGGGCAGGGTCGAAAGAATTATGGGAAGAAAGTTCGGAGACACGAAGAATCCCCTTCTGGTTTCCGTCCGCTCGGGTGCCAGGAGTTCCATGCCGGGCATGATGGAGACTGTGCTGAATGTAGGACTTACCACCAAGACGATACCGGGACTCGTCAAAAGGACGAACAATGAGCGGTTTGTCTATGACGCATACCGTCGTCTCCTCATGATGTATTCCGATGTCGTCATGGAAAAGGCCGCCGGAATAGAACCGAAAGACGGCCACGGCATCCGTCATGCGCTGGAAAAGGCGATGGACGAAGTGAAAAAGGCAAAGGGCTATACGAGCGATACCGAAATGTCGGTAGACGATCTGAAGAAGCTTTGCGACGAATTCAAGATGATTATCCGCCGTACACTGAAGGAAGATTTCCCTGACACGGCGGAAGAACAGTTATGGGGAGGCATAAGTGCTGTCTTCCAGTCATGGATGGGTAAGCGCGCCATATCTTACCGGAAGATAGAAAAGATCCCCGAAGACTGGGGAACCGCGGTCAATGTTCAGAGCATGGTGTTCGGAAATACAGGAGACACCTCGGCTACCGGGGTCGCCTTTACCCGTAACCCGGCTACGGGCGAGAACATGTTTTTCGGAGAATGGCTGCCGAATGCCCAGGGTGAGGACGTTGTGGCCGGCATCAGGACCCCGAACCCTGTGAACAAGGCGGGGAAGACGGAAGACACGCTGCACCTTTCTTCACTTGAAGAGGCGATGCCCAAGGTATACAGGGAATTGTTCAATATCCAGAGGAAGCTCGAAAAACACTACACGGACATGCAGGACATCGAATTTACTATCGAAGACGGCAGGCTCTGGATGCTTCAGACAAGAGTTGGGAAACGTAACGGACAGGCAGCCATTCGCATGGCCGTAGAGATGGCCAAAGGGAAGCTCATTACGAAAGAGACGGCTCTGATGCGCGTCAAACCCGAGCAGATAGACGAGCTTCTGCACCCCAGTGTTTCTCCCGAGGCTGAAAAGAAGGCGGTAGAGCTCGCCAAGGGTCTTCCTGCCGGGCCGGGGGGCGGTTCCGGGAAGGTCGTTTTTACGGCCGATGACGCCGAGGCCTGGGCGAAGAGGGGAGAAAAGGTCATCCTTGTCAGAAACGAGACCTCTCCTGAGGACGTTCACGGAATGCATGCCGCCGAAGCTATTCTCACCGCAAAAGGCGGAATGACAAGCCATGCCGCTCTGGTTGCGAGGGGGTGGGGCAAGTGCTGCATCGTGGGCTGTTCGGCACTTGACATAGACCTTGGCACTAAAGTGATCCGCGTCAACGGGCATACCGTCCGGGAAGGTGATTGGATTACGCTTAACGGCACGAAGGGAAGGGTTTACAAGGGCGATCTGGACCTAATCGCGGCAGACCCGGAGCGGAACCACTGGTATAAGGAGCTGATGAAGTGGGCAGACCAGGTGAGGACTTTGGGCGTCCGGACCAATGCCGACACCCCGAACGACGCCGCCGTCGCCAGGTCCTACGGAGCCGAAGGCATAGGCCTCTGCAGGACGGAGCATATGTTCTTCGAGGCCGACAGGATAAAGTCGGTCAGAGAGATGATACTTTCGGATACGGTGGAGGGGAGAAAAAAGGCGCTTTCCAAGCTCCTGCCGATGCAGAAGGGCGATTTTATCGGTATTTTCGAGGCCATGAAGGGTCTTCCCGTAACAATCAGACTGCTCGATCCGCCTCTCCATGAATTCCTCCCCCACACCGACGCAGAGCTTGAGGATCTCGCGAAGGACATGAAGGTGCCTTTCGAACAGCTCAATGCAAAAAACAAGTCGCTGCATGAGTTCAACCCGATGCTCGGCCATCGAGGCTGCCGTCTGGGCGTGACCTACCCGGAGATCTATGAGATGCAGGTCCAGGCCATAATGGAGGCTGCCTGCGAGCTTACAAAGGCAAGAGTGAAGGTCATCCCCGAAATAATGATACCTTTGGTCGGTCATGTGAATGAACTCCGGAAGCTGAGGGAACTCACAGTTTCAGTGGCGGAAGAGACTTTGAAGAAGTACAAGGCTAAGATCCCCTATATGGTGGGGACCATGATTGAGTTGCCGCGCGCCTGTGTTACCTCGGACCAGATAGCTTCCGTGGCCGACTTTTATTCCTTCGGTACCAACGACCTGACACAGACTGTATATGGGCTGTCGAGGGATGACGCCGGCAGGTTCCTGCCGTTTTACGTTGAAAACGGCATACTGAAGGAGGACCCCTTTATTTCCATAGATACGGAGGGCGTCGGCTCGCTGATGCGCATGGCTCTTGAAAAAGGGAAAAAGGTGAAGAAGGGGCTCAAAACAGGGATATGCGGTGAGCACGGCGGAGAACCGAAATCCGTGGAATTCTGCCACACTATCGGTCTCAATTACGTCAGTTGTTCGCCTTTCAGGGTTCCGATTGCGCGATTCGCGGCTGCTCAGGCAGCAATCAAGGGAAAATCCCGCAAGAAATAGTCAGTCAGAACTTTTGTTAACAGGAGGGGGCCGCTATGCGGCCCTTTTCTGTTTTTACTTCACCTGATAATTGTAACTTAAAGTTGACATTACAGCCGTAAATGCTGTAATTATATATATATTTTAGTCGTAGACTGCCGGCGGGCAGGGTCTGTAGAGCGGAGGAAAGATGGGGCTGACAGAGGCGAAAAAGTATATTGAGGAACTCCATAAGAAACAGGGTGATCCGTATTTATGGCCCGATTTTTTAACAGGACTTCCCGAAAGAAACGCCATCATCCGGAGGCTTGACCATTCATTCCCAGGGCTCGGCAAATATTCCATCGCCTACGTCAGGATATCGAACATTCATCCTTACCTGATAAAATACGGACCGGACAGGCACGCCGAGATTATACAGTGGGCGGCGGCAATCCTGAAGACGACCTGTGATAAATGCCCGGAGTGTTTTGTCGGTGCCCTCAGTACGCACGACTTCGTTCTGATGTGCGAGACCGGAAATATGGTGAAGCATATAAAAGAGGCGGTCAGGCTATTCGACAGGAAGATCAAGGTCTTCTATTCCGCTGAAGACTTGAGAAGAAAAACGACCCTCTCCTTCAGGAGGGGCAGGGAAAATGTACACATCGGGTTATTGAGGTTGACAGCGGTCGTCGCGCAGGAGAAGACGAAGATCGGAAAGAGCGATCTCCTGCAGCACATGGGCCGCCTCTGCGAGTCGGCCGAGGATACAGGCGACGAAATTGTGCTCATGACCGAGAAGACTTCCCCGACCGTGGCATAGACTGCATTCTCTTTGCCTCAGGCATTTTGTATCCTTCCTCTTGACAAGGAAATATTTCTCATTCATACTGTGTTCTGTTCGTTGACATGAACGAGGAAACCGGATCATTTACGGCTCATGAGGAAGAAAACACCTTTAATCGGAATAACCTGCAGGAGCCTTGAGGACCCTCCACGATATCCGGAGCTTTACGTAGAAGCCGTAAACAGGGCTGGAGGTTCGTCATTTTTCATGCCCCCGGGACCGGACGTTAAGGATCTCTCCTGTCACTGCGACGGCCTTATCATTCCCGGTGGAAGTGATCCCGCCCCGGATTTATATGGCGAAAAAAGACTTTACAGGCTTGAGATGGAAGATCCAGGACGAATCAACTTTGAATTGGCTCTTCTGCGTGAGATAATAAGTCTACGAAAACCGGTACTTGGCATATGCTATGGAATGCAGCTCATTAATATTTTTTTCGGGGGTACTCTCTACCAGGATGTCCGCTCTCAGATCCCGGGAAGTCTGAAGCACGAAGGGGAAATGCACTCAATAATGATAAAAGAAAATCCTAATCTGAGCTGTGGTGAGTTTGCGGTAAACAGTTTTCATCACCAGGCTGTAAAGGACCCTGGAAAGGGGGTCATGCCCTTCGCCTCTGCCGGCGACGGTATAACAGAAGCCTTTTATCTTGAAGAATACCATTTTCTCCTGGGCGTGCAGTGGCATCCTGAGAGGGGGCAGTCTCCGCTGAACGCGCAATTATTCGAAGGATTTATTGAGGCCTGCCGTGACTACCAATAGATTCTATTTTCTCATGCTCATCTTTCTCCTTGCGGTGCTGGGGTATTTGACCTATGAGATCATGCGCCCCTTTTTTAATGCGATAGGCTGGTCAGCGGTCTTTTCAATAGTGTTTTATCCGGTCTATGCATTTATTTCCAGATATGTCAGGGTAAAATCGGTGGCTTCACTCATGACGGTAATGCTGATAGTCACTATAATAATAGGACCCTTTTCCTATCTCGCTTTTATGCTGGTAAATGAAGTTCACGTGGTTGCGCAGAACATCAACCAGAACAGCCTTGGGTCTCTCCAGGAGCTGATCACCAGGGTCAGATCGTCCGCCCTGTTCGATTCGATTCGCTCCTATACGGGCGTACAGGACTTCATGTCCCAGCAGGCGCTTACTGAAAGCGTAAGGAAGGCGGGGAACGGTCTTCTCGAATTTTTTTCCCTCCGGATAACCAACATAATTTCGTCCGCCGTGGATTTCATATTCATGGTCTTTGCAGTTTTCTTCCTTTTGAGGGACGGGCCGGGATTCCTGTCGAAGACGAGAGACTATATGCCGTTCAGTGAAACACAGAAAAACGCGCTGGCTTCCCAGATAAAGGACATGATCGTATCAACGGTTTACGGGGGCGTTGTGATTGCGATTATTCAGGGGATACTCGGAGGACTGGCCTTCTATGTGATTGGGATCGAGTCGCCAGCCCTGTGGGGGGTCGCAATGTCAATCATGTCGTTTGTTCCTCTTCTCGGAACCTTTGCCGTCTGGGGGCCGACCTCGGTATATCTGCTTGTGCAGGGGCGTTTCATGGAAGGAGCGGGCCTCTTCATATTCGGGGTCCTTGTGATCAGCATGGTGGACAATATCCTTAAGCCTCTCATCATAGGGAGCCGTACAAAGATGCATACCCTCATCATCCTTTTCAGTGTGCTTGGAGGGATCAAACTTTTCGGTATGATAGGTCTGATCATGGGTCCTCTCATCACAGCCGTGTTCGTCTCGGTCTTTGAGATGATCCAGAACATCGAGGCCTCCCGGTCCGAGATCTCCACTCCAAATGAGACGAATTCGGGTAGATGACTGCGATTAAAGACCTCGCAGGACGGACAGAAAGATGTCCGGGGCGAATGCCGCCTCTTTTGACCGTGGAGTAAAAGCCGTATTCCGGATGGCGTACTGTGAGTGCTGAAAAATGCTTCACGGTTCCCGACAATCTATGGATTACCATGCTGATCCGCCGCCTGAAAGCCTCTTCAGATTTATCTGAGACCGAGACGATGCAGCAGCAGACCCGCGTACTTGTTCAGGAAGTGTCCTCTTGGAAGAAAAGAGAACAACGGAGTTTTCCTGGCTCCCAACTGATCGAGAAGCAGTCTTATTTCAGCGTTCTCGCCGAGAGAAAGGCCCTTGTCAGTTCCGGAGCGCAGGATCTCCAGCGCGTCCGCCCTCCTTCCTGCATTCAGATATACCTTGCCGAGGTTGAGATAGTGCGAGGGGCTGTCAGAGTCCCTGGCTACAGCGTCCTCACATAACCTGACAGCCTCCCTTATCTGGCCGCGCTCAAGGCTTATGCAGAGACCGAGATAGGACTGAATCCTGGGCGTCTTCTCTGTCTCATAAGCCTTTTCGAAACACGCCAGCGCCGACAAAGTGTTTTCCTCTCTCAAGAAGGCGAGCCCTTTCATGAACATCTCGTCAGCGTTCATCCTGTAATGCCCTAAACCGCCTATGGAAAGATTCTCCGTTTACCGGCCAGCGGTATTCGTCGAACATCATTTGAGGATCTTCTTTATGTAAATCTCTTTAGCGATCTCGGGGTCGACTGCCACCGTTGTCTCATCGATCTGCAGTACGCAGGAGGGAGTTTTCTGGACAAACTTTATGATGCTGCCGGCCGTTATTCCGAGGGAATTAAGTTTACCGATCCGGGAGGGATCGGATGGTACAATAAAAGTGATCTTTCCTGTAGCTCCGACTTCGAATTCAGTGAGCCTCGTAACGACAGGGGTCACTTCAATCTTGAATTTCTTGCAGCATTCCCCTCGGGGGATCGGTTTGCCGTGAGGACATGTCGGAGGGTGGCCGAGGAATGTGCAGACGCTGTCCGTAAGCTCTTCGCTCAGGATATGTTCCATCTTGCAGGCATCGTCGAGGACGGCATCGTCCGCCATCTCGAAAACATCCGTAAACAGGCGCTCGGCAAGGCGCTGTCTCCTTATTAACCCCCTCGCAATTCCTCTGCCCTTTTCAGTAAGATGGATATTCTTCTCTGCATCGACGTAAGCCAGTCCGACGGTCAGTAGGGTCTCAACGAGCGACTCCGTGTCGGAATCATCAGAACTCAAATTGAAGCGCTCGAGTTCCGTGTGTCCTTCTTCTCTGAGAACCCACAACAGCTCCAGTGCTTCGTCGACTCTCTCTTTGTCCGTAATGATCGCCATGGAAATAATTATATTCTAAAGAATGGTCATAACACAATTCAAAATAACATCGGTCGGCTCCCTGCATCACAGTATGAGAACCTGACAACCGGACGCAAACAGACGGTTATAACGGCAGAGGCAGGGACATCACCTGCCTGAAGCTTTTCCTGTGGATCGGGCAGGGACCATGAAGGCGGATCATATCGATGTGTTCGGCCGTGCAGTAGCCCTTGTTTTTTTTGAAGTTGTATGCCGGATAGATGTCGTGGTACCGCAGCATGATCGCATCTCTGACATATTTTGCAATAATTGAAGCGGCAGCCACAGAAGCGCTTATCGATTCCGCCTTAAAAAAAGAGATCTGCTTTACATCCAGAGAGGGCAGGGTGACGGCATCGATAACTACTATTTCAGGAACCAGACGGAGGTCGTCTATCGCCGACTGCATAGCTTTTTTGGTGGCCTTTAATATGTTCAGTCGGTCTATCTCTTGGTGTCCGACGATTCCAACGCCTATAGCCGACGCCAGACAGAGCACCTCCCGGAAAAGAGTTTCTCTTTCCTTTTCAGGTACCTTCTTCGAATCGCGCAGACCGTCGATTCTGAGGCGATCGGGCAAAACGACGGCCGCCGCCACGACCGGCCCTGCGACCGGCCCCCGCCCCGCCTCATCAACACCTGCCAGAAGTCTGAAGCCCTTCTCCCTCAAGGAAGAGTCGTGCTGGTAGATATCCACGCAGAACCGACCCCGCGAAGTCAATCCACCCGGGGCAGGGTGTCACTGAATGATCGACCGGGCTCCATCAGTTGGAGAATTCTTTCTCCTTGATTTTAGCCGCCTTGCCTTTCTTGCTACGAAGATAATAGAGCTTGGCTCTTCTGACATCGCCTTTCTTTACAATTTCAACCCTGCTTATGGCTGGAGAACAGACAGGGAATATCCTTTCAACTCCAACGCCGAAGGAGACCTTCCTTACCATGAATGTTTCCCTGGTGCCGCTTCCTTTCTTTGCTATAACAGCGCCCTGAAAGGGCTGGATCCTTTCCTTGTCACCCTCAACGACCTTAACAAAGACTTTTACCGTGTCACCGATGTTGATATCTCCAAGATCTCTCTTGTAACCTTCTTCTACGGAATCTATCAGATTCATTTCAACTCCTCCTTTATTTCTGCCAGTATTTTTTTGTCCTCGTACGACAATTTGTATCTGTCAATAAGTTCAGGTCTTTTCTGGGCCGTCCGCTTCAGCGACTGTTTCCTCCTCCATCTGGAGATTTCACTATGGTTGCCCGACAGTAAGACCTCAGGCACCCTCATGCCACGAAAGACATCGGGCCTCGTGTAATGCGGATAGTCAAGTAGTCCGCAGGAGAAAGAATCTTCCGCAGAAGAGCGGCTGTCTCCCAGCACGCCCGGCACCAGTCTGACAACGGCATCTATTATAACCAAAGCGGGCAATTCTCCGCCAGTCAAAACGTAATCCCCGATTGAAAACTCATCGTCAGCCAGTGCTTCCTTTACCCTTTCGTCCACGGCCTCGTACCTGCCGCAGAAGAAAACGATTTCCCTCCGATCCTCTGACAGCTCATGAGCTGCGTCCTGGTCGAACACTCTTCCCTGGGGAGTCAGGAGAATCATTCGTCTCTTCTCTCTATGGGGCCATAACTCATCGGTGATCCTGAAAAAAGGTCCAGGCTTCATCACCATGCCGGCGCCCCCGCCGTAAGGATAATCATCTGTTGTCCGGTGCTTGTCGTCTGCATAATCACGCAGGTTGTGCACTTCAATGCTCACCCGCCCGCCCGCCAGCGCCCTTTTGAGAATGCCTGCCCCGAGATAAGCCCTTACCATATCGGGGAAAATTGTGACGACGTGAAATTTCATAAGGATATACTATAACACGGGCATGTGAAAAGTAAGAAGTTGAAGAGTTTTTTAATAATGCAGGTCGGAACCCGGGCTGCTTCAATTATTTACTTCAAAAGCGGCTAATCCATCATCCCTTCCATGACTTCTATGAGAATTCTCCCTCTTTCCCGGTCAATCTCCTTTACGACGTCCCTTATCGCAGGTATCAGATATTCCCGGTCACGGCCTTTAACGACATAGACATCATTGCTTCCTGTCTCTATAATGTCAACAACTTTCCCGAGAACTGTGCCGGTGGTCGTGACCGCTGTCAGGCCTATCACCTCGTCCACAAAAAATTCGCCATTTTCAAGGGGTATTGACTCTCTCCTGACCTTTACAAGGGAATCTCTGAAGGGCCGTGTCGATTCTATATCGTCAATATCAAGGAAGGAAATGCTGAAGTACCTGCCGACAGACTTAATTGATCTTACAGTGGCCTGACGCATGCCTCCGCGGCACGACAAATACACGACGCTGCCAGGTCTCAGAATACTGATTTTAGGAGAGAGGGGGAGGGCTTTCATTTCTCCCTTTATCCCCCATTCTTTCAGGATTTTAGCTAACGAGGCAAAATCAGAGTCGTTGAAAGGCGATACCTCTTATTCCAGGATCTCAAGCACGCAGCGCTTGCCGATCTTTGTGCCGGTCGCGCTGAGGATCGTCCTCATGGCCCGCGCTGTCTTCCCCTGCTTCCCGATCACTTTGCCGAGATCGCTCGAAGCGACCCTTAGTTCATAGACGGTAGTCTTTTCACCCACGATTTCATTCACAACCACTTCCTCAGGTTTGTCCACAAGAGCCTTAGCCATCATATCGACTAACTCTTTCA
>JBJKPE010000225.1:0-4906 GCA_046706685.1 Thermodesulfovibrionales bacterium
CAGGCGAAGCAGCCGCTATATGCATCGAGATGTCCTTTACAAGTTCCTTGAAATCGTCCGTCCGCGCCACAAAATCCGTCTCACAGTTGATCTCTATCATCACCCCGATCTTGTCCATATGGATATAACATCCCACCGCTCCTTCCGATGCCGAACGTCCCGCCTTTTTGGCGGCACTCGCAAGCCCCTTCTGCCTCAGCGCGTCGATCGCCTTTTCAAAGTCGCCGTTGGTCTCCACAAGGGCCTTCTTGCACTCCATCATGCCGGCCCCGGTCTTTTCGCGGAGGTCTCTCACGCTCTCAGCTGATATGGCCGCCATTATTCCTTCACCTCCGGTGCAGCTTCTTCCGTCTCGACCTTCTCTTCTATCTGAGCCTTTTCAGCCTCTTTCTCGGCCTCCTTGGTCAGGACGTCCCTGCCCTCGATGGCCGCGCTGGCCATCTTCCCGGTCAGCAGCTTTATCGCACGAATCGCGTCATCATTGCCGGGAATTACATAGTCCACTTCATCGGGGTCGCAGTTGGTGTCAACGACCGCCACTATCGGTATCGATAATTTCCTTGCCTCTGCAATCGCTATCCTCTCCTTTTTCGGATCGATGATGAATATCGCGCCCGGCAACTCCTTCATATCCTTGATGCCGGAGAGGTTCCTTTCAAGTTTTACTCTCTCCTTTTCGAGGATGGACGCCTCCTTTTTCGGAAGAAGATTCATCGTCCCGTCCTCTTTCATCGCCTCTATCTTCTTCAGCCTCTCTATGCTCTTCTTGACGGTGAGAAAATTAGTGAGCATTCCGCCGAGCCAGCGCTGATTAACAAAGAAGGCCGAAGCCCTGTTGGCTTCCTCCGTAATCGCATCCTGGGCCTGCTTCTTCGTGCCGACAAAAAGTACGCCGGCCCCGGAGGCCGACACATTTCTCACAAAGTTATAGGCTTCCTCAAGCCCCTTCAACGTCTTCTGAAGGTCGATGATATAGATGCCATTCCTCTCCCCAAAGATATATCTTTTCATTTTGGGGTTCCAGCGTTTCACCTGATGGCCGAAATGTACCCCGGCCTCAAGCAGTTCTTTCATTGTTGCTACCATAATTCTTTCCTCCGTGGTTTTTCCTCCGCCTGCCCTGCCCACCCCAGTTGAGGGACCAAAGGCAGAACTGTAGCCGGCGTGTGAATTTGGACCTGTCAAGACAGATCGCTTAAGTGTAGAAGATTATCACAGAAAGTATTTTTTTTCAAGGCCGGTTGATATAATAGCTGCGAAGCGTCAGTAAAGCCACATTGAGCAATACTCTGTCATTCCGGCATTCCGGCTTGCCTGCCGGCAGGCAGGCGCGTTTCACTTGCGGGAATGACAAACTGTGAGGCTTTTCTTGTGACAATTTCAGCAATACAGGGGCTGAACGATGAGTCAGAAGCATCTGAGGAAAAATACTTGTGTCGGTCTTATATCGGCTGTTCCTTCCGAGGGTCTTTTCTTTGTGAAGAGACTGGCGCAGGTGGCGCCCTATCCCGGTTCCCGCCCTTCATTTTACAGGGGAAAGATAGAGGGGGTCGAAATCGTTTATTCGCTGTCGGGGATGGGAAAAACCAATGCGGCACATGCCTCAACTGTCCTTATACGGGATTATTCACCGAAACTTATAATAAATTTCGGTGCCGGCGGTGCCTATCCTGCCTCAGGACTTGCGGTCGGGGACATCATGGTCGCCGAAGCCGAGATCTACGCGGATGAGGGAGTCCTGGACACAGATGGCTTCCACGGCACGGAGCACATCGGTATCCCGGTTCTAAGAAGAGGGAGGAAGAAGTATTACAATGAGTTTATGCTTGACAGGAGGCTTTCAGAAAGAGCGGTCAAGTCCGCCGGGAGGATCTGCCGGGACTTGTCCGATCCCCCGAAGGTAAAGTCCGGCAAATTTGTGACAGTCTCAACATGCACGGGCACCCGGAAAAGAGCCTCCGAACTCCAAAAAATGTGGGGCGCTGTCTGCGAGAATATGGAAGGTGCCGCAGTTGCTCATATATGTGCACTCTACAATATACCCTTGATCGAATTAAGAGGCGTCAGCAATATAGTCGAGGACAGGGATACCGCAAAATGGGACATTGAACTGGCCTCCAAAAACTGCTGCATGGCGGTTTTTGAATTGTTGAGAGAAGCGAAGACGTCCTGACTTTTTCTCAGGCGGGAAGACCTGTTGTACTTTATTAATTCCTTACGCGGGATTTATAATATTTATATACATTGCTTGATTCACTGCAAGGGCTGTCATTCCCGCAAGTGAAACGCGCCTGCCTGCCGGCAGGCAGGTCGGGAATCCTTCTATAAAGTCTCCGGAAAGATTCCCCGTGAGGGTCGGGAAATGACAAGCAAACGACCCAGGACAGTTAGTACGCGGAAATATAAGTGTGTGTCAGAAATACGTGGACGACTCAATTTACATATACACTTCAGGTAAAGGATTCGGGGAGTTCTTCTGGAATTTGTGCCCCGTATGCGGCAACGCCTCTGTTAAAACTACCTTCTGGGAAGACGGAACGGTTGAGCACGGCGAATGCCTGATATGCGTCAGAATGTCGGAGACGATGGAACTGGAAGAATTATATTCGAAGGCGCCGGAAGGTAAAGAATGAACAACATATCGCTCGGATATTCCCCCTGCCCGAATGACACCTTCATATTTTATGGTCTTGTCCACAAGACTGTAGACACGGAAGATATCTTATTCCATGAGATTCTGGACGACGTGGAAACCCTTAACAGGAAGGCGTTGGAGGGGGCGCTGGATATGACAAAGATCTCCTTTCATGCCTTCGGCTATCTGAGGGACAGGTATTGTCTGCTTCGCTCGGGAGGAGCTCTCGGCAAGGGCTGCGGACCACTGGTCATCGCTCGCGAAGAGTGCACAATGGAGCAATTGAGGGACAGGAAGATTGCCATACCGGGACTGCTCACAACGGCGTTCCTTCTCTTGCAGATATTTGACCCCTCGCTGAAGACTCAGGCTGTTCCGATGCCTTTCGACAGGATAATAGATGCCGTTGCCGGCGGGGAGGTCGACGCAGGGCTGATCATCCATGAGAGCCGTTTCACATATCAACGGGCGGGACTGAAGAAGGTCCTCGACCTCGGCCAATGGTGGGAACAGGAGACGGGGATGCTCATTCCACTGGGGGGAATTCTTGTCCGGAAGGACCTGGGCAGGCCCCTTATTACCAGGATAGACGGCATGCTGAAAAAGAGTATCGAATACGCCTTTTCCCACAGAGATGAAACCAGGTCGTATATCAGGAAGCACGCACAGGAAATCGAAGACGAAGTCATGGAGCAGCATATCAGTCTTTATGTAAACGATTATTCCCTCGATATCGGCGACAAGGGAGAAGAGGCGGTTATGGAACTTCTGAGAAGGGCCGAGACAAGGGGCATTATCAATAGAACTGCCGGACCGCTATTCCCTTTGTTGTAGGACTCCCACATCGGGCGCACCTGCTGCCTCCCGCTTTTCGTATTTCGGATTTCTATCGAAAGTGCCGGTTCTGCTTGACAAGCGTCGATTTTACAGATTATACTTTTGGCTCAGGAAAAAATTATGGGAACTTATACGACATTCCATCCACACAAGAGAAAGAGAAAGAGGACGCACGGTTTTCTTGAAAGAATGAGCACCGTTGGCGGACGCAATGTCATCAAGAGGAGAAGGAAAAAAGGACGGAAAAGACTGAGCGCGTAAAAAGCAGTAAAATGCTCCACCCCCTGAGCAGACGGGGGGATTTCAAAAAAGTCTTTGAACTCGGTCTCAAATTTCCTTCAAAATATCTTGTGATTTATGCGAGGCCCAATGGTCTCTCTTTCAGCAGACTCGGACTTTCCGTCAGCAAAAAAATCGGCAAGGCTGTTGTGAGAAACAGGATAAGGCGGCTCTTGAGGGAAGCCTTCAGAAAACAGCTGCTGGAAAAATCTGTTCGTTACGATTTTGTTCTTGTGGCCAGGAGCGCTTCAGTCCAGGCGTCTTTAACCGACTTTAGCAGAGAGATGGCCAGGGTCTTTGCAGGTCTCGGCAATGAAAACGATATTGATAGCAATAGTCAGATTATATAAACATTTGATATCACCCGTTCTGCCGGGAAGCTGCCGGTTTTTCCCGACATGCTCGGACTATTCCATAGAGGCGCTGGCGAAGTACGGAGCAGTCAAGGGATCATATCTCTCCGTGCGGCGCTTATTGAGATGCCATCCCTTCCACCCCGGCGGATTCGACCCCGTTAAATAGCCATGGATAACAAAACCCTTCTCGCCATAGTCCTGTCCATTGCGGTCATCATAGGATACCAGTACTATGCGGCCAAACAGCTGCCTCCCGTACCCCGGAAAACGACTCAGGAAGCGGCTCAGGGGGCGGCAAAGAAGGAAGAAGCGTCGAAACCCGCCCTCCCCCCGGCTGTCGCACCGGTTCCACCGGCGGAAGAAAAAGAGATCCGGGTCGAAAACAGCCTTTATTCTGCAGTCCTTTCCACAAGCGGGGCGACCATAAAATTCTGGGAGATGAAGGATTATCGCGACGACGCGGGCAAGCCGGTGATCCTGCTTCGGAAACCGGGGGTCGTACCGGCCCTGGCGATCGGGACGAATACGGATTTTGATCTCTCTCACGCCAATTTCTGCGTATCGGGCGGAGACCTCAGGCTTGATAAACAGAACACGACCGGGAGTGTTGTATTTGAATATGCCCGGGACGGCGTTTCGATAAAGAGGACATTTACCTTCTATGCAGACTCGTACAAGGTGGATATAACCGACCAGGTTTCGGGGCTGCCCCACTACTGGATTACCGTTGGTTCAGACTTCGGCGTCTTTGACAAGGAAGGAAGCTATGCACATGTCGGTCCCGCCCTCCTTTATGGTA
>JBJKPE010000226.1:0-5137 GCA_046706685.1 Thermodesulfovibrionales bacterium
TTGACCGAATTTTGTTTTACTATTCATCTGGAACATAGATGGGCGGTTAGCTCAGCTGGGAGAGCGCCACGTTCGCAACGTGGAAGTCGGGGGTTCGAATCCCCTACCGTCCACCATACCTTTTAAAGAGAAAAGAGGCTGCGGCGGTGAGCGGGGCAGCGAGCAATTGCAAAAATGTTTTTAAGCCCGTATAATCTCTCCCATGAATTTAAAAGAACGCCTCATTGAAATCATAAAGGAAAGGTCCTACCAGTTCAGCAGCGAACCGAAATTTAAACTTGCATCGGGGGCCGTCAGTAATTTCTATTTCAACATGAAGAAAACCACCCAGTCGCCGGAAGGAATGCACCTGGTGGGAAAGATTATTTTTGAAAAGCTGAGGGAACTCAAGCTCCGTCCTGACGCCATCGGCGGTCTTACGCTGGGGGCGGACCCCATCGCATATGCCGTGGCCATGTATTCCTACGGCGCCGGTGAACCGGTCGAGGCATTTGTGATAAGAAAGGAGCCGAAAGGACACGGGTTGAAGCTCCCCATTGAAGGCAATGTAAAACCCGGAGACCACGTAATCATAATTGACGATGTGGTAACGACGGGAGGGTCTACAATAAAGGCGATTAAAGTCGCTGAAGAAAATGGTCTTGTCATAGACGCCGTGATTGTCCTTGTCGACCGCTGTGAACAAAACGGGAGACAGAATATAGAGGCTTTGGGTTATCCTGTGTACGACATCTTCACTGTAAACGACTTCCTGCCTGCAAAGAAGTAGCCGCCGGCCGGCTTGAAAAAACCTCTCCGGTTTTTGTTATAATATCGCGCTATGCGAAAAAAGAGTCTGTTTCTTCTGGTCATATTGGCCATTATCGTTTCAGGGCTTGTCATCGGCAGAAACACAAAGGCTGAGTCGGCGGAAGGATGTGTGACCGGCCAATGCCATTCCGCCCTCTTAAAAGGGAAGGACGTACACCCGGTTGCCGAGGGTTGCGACACCTGTCACCAGGAGGCGGCAAAGCCCCATCCCCAGAAGGGCAAGAAGACATTTAAATTAGTGCAGGATGTGCCGTCGTTATGTTATATGTGCCACTCGCCCTTTGGAAAACAGCCTCATGTTCATCCTCCTGTAAAGGACGGTATGTGCACAACCTGTCACAATCCACACTCTTCCAATCAGGATAAGCTTCTTGTTCAGCCGCTGAAGGACCTTTGTCTGATGTGTCATCCCGACAAGGTTGACCATAAAGTTGTCCATGGCCCGACCTCGGCCGGCGATTGCACCGCCTGCCATAATCCTCACGAGTCGCCAAATGATAAGCTGCTCCTGAAACAACAGCCTGATCTGTGCCTGACATGCCATGTGGACATGCAGGAACTGCTGAAGAAGAAGGACGTACATCCCGCACTTTCCATGGGATGTACGGCATGTCATAACCCTCATGGCTCGTCCTATCCGAAGATGCTTCCGGCGGAAGGGGCGAAGGTCTGCTTCCAGTGCCACTCGGACATCCAGGACACGGTGGAGAAGGCGAAGGTGAAGCATCCGCCGGTAATGTCCGAAAAGGGGTGTGTTTCCTGCCATTCCCCACATGCGAGTGACTCGGCGAAGCTTTTAATCAGGCCCGGAGAAAAACTGTGTCTCGGCTGCCATACCAATATAATCACGAAGTCGATGACGGATATCCACGGAGCGATCAAGGCCGGCGGTTGCACCGCGTGCCATAACCCTCACGGATCTCTCTTCACCAAGCTTCTCAAAGAGGAATTCCCTTCTGATTTTTATGTCTCTTACAATGATAAAGAGTTTGCGTTGTGTTTCAGCTGCCACAACAGGGACCTGCTTCGTTTCCCCGACACAACCTATGCCACAAATTTCAGAGACGGCAACGTGAATCTGCACTATCTGCACGTTAACCGTAAGTTAAAGGGAAGGAGTTGCATAGCGTGTCATACGCCTCATGGAACGACGCTGCCGAAAATGCTCGCCGAAAGGATCACATTCGGCCAGTGGTCTTTTTCCCTGAATTACAAGAAAACCGACACCGGCGGAAGCTGCACTCCGGGATGTCATAAGACGCAGACTTACGACCGGAAGTCTCCAACGCACCCTGCCGGATCCATAAAGATGCCGGTTGGCGAGAGTCAGTAGTCATTCCGGCTGTTCATTCGTTCTGCTTTATCTTTGGCCTGCACGTTAAGACGGTGCAGAGGTTTGAACCGCTTTCTTTAGCCCGATAGTGATCGGGTTAAAGACCCCGCAGTAAAGGCAGATTGTCCGCCGATAATGAGCTAAGCTCCGTTGTTCTGCCTCTCGGCTGTCAGTAATTAAGGTTTGTTAAGCCATGCCGTCTTTTACACTTACGTCCACAGGTTGATCAACTCTCGCAAAAAGAAAGCCAGCCGTTCCTTCTGGAAGGCAACGAGGCGCTTCGGCAAAAGGCCATAGACTTTTCCCGTCTGCTGCGGTGTCTCAGGAATGTCGAAGCTTGATCTAAGGGAATCCCTGATTGTCAACGAGTACGCCGGGTGCAAACATTGTTATAAGACGGCCATTTGAATCAAATGGGAGGGTAATAAATAATATGTTTGATACCATAACAAGATCATATTCCTATAAGCTTGTCGTAAAGAGCGCTTTTATTATCCTCATGGGCGCTGTTATCACGGTGCCCACCATCTATTTTTCTCTGAACAAAAAGCCTGGATTATCGTATGCCGAAAGCTATAATGTTATTTCCGGTCTGCGGCAGGAGCTTTTCCATAAGTCCCTTATCATATACGCCTCTACTTCTTTTTTCATCATAGTCGGTATCGTGTTCATTACGCTTGTCTATTCTCATCGTGTCGCCGGTCCACTACACAGGCTCGGTATGGCTGCGAGGAAAATCGCCGCAGGAGATCTTACAGAAAACGTAAAGCTCAGGCAGGACGATGTGATCCATCCTCTGGCGGATGATCTTAACAATCTGGCCGCAGCTTACGGTGATATATTGAACGTGCTCGACCTGCACGTAACAGAGTTGAAGAAACGAATTTCAGCGCTCCCCGAATCGCAGGAGGCATTATCTGCCGAAGTCAGGAGTTCAATCCGCATCATTTCGGAAGAGGCTGATGAGATCAAGGATGCTCTTTCTGTCATTAAATTGTAATCGGGCCGGAGTTCCCGAGGTTCATGGCACCACTGAATTATGAAACGAAAACGGACGGTTGCCGGATTCCTGCTGGTCCTCATCACACTGATGCTGGTGTATGCGCTGGAAAGGGAGCCCCATAAATTCTCGAATTCGGATTGCGGCGGGTGTCATGCCAGGGACTCCTCCGGCAAAGTACTGGGAAAGAAGCTGAACGGGCCGGTTCTAACGCTGTGTGAGAGATGCCACCGGGATATCTTATCAGACGGATATATTCATCCCATCAATGTCGCGCCCAGGGAGGCGATAGTTCCCCCGGATATGCCGCTTTCCCCGGAGGGAACAATCACATGCGCTACCTGCCACGATATCCATGCACCCTACTTTACTCCCTACGGAACCCGGTCCCATTTTCTGAGGAGATATGAAACAGGGAGGAATTTTTGTGAGGCTTGCCATAAAGAACCTTTACAGGAGAGTGGGCACAGGGAGATCCTGGGCGAAGCCCATTTTAAATCTAAATACATTGTGACTAGCGGCGTGGGTGAAATAGACGACATGTCCAGAAACTGCCTTTCATGTCATGACGGTTCCCTGGCGCCCCAGGCAACGGTTCACGTCGGCGAGTGGGTCCACCAGGAGTCCATGGTGGGGAACGACATGGGGACCCACCCTATAGGGGTCGATTACGAGAGCGCCAGGATGGCCCACCGCGACAAGACGGACCTGGTGCCGATAGGTCTGGTTGATCCCAGAATCAAATTTTTCGATGGAAAAGTGGGATGTGGTTCGTGCCACAATCCCTATTCAAAGGTGGAACAGGAATTGGTCATGAGCAACAGGGGCAGCAAACTTTGTCTTGCATGCCACGCGCTTGACCGGAGGTGATTCATGAAGAAGCATTATAGGCGAAGGAATTACTTTACCAAGAAAAAATTTCAGTCCATGTTTATACTGAGGTTCCTGGTGGTCTCCCTTATCGGGAGCGTTGTCGCAGTGGCATTGTTCAACATATTTTCATTGAACAAAATAGACTCTTTACTTTTTTCAATGAGGCTTCCCGCTGCCAGCACCGGCAGTCTCTTTTTTCGGGAGGCCTTCTGGGCAAACTGTATTGCCCTCGCTTTCATTTTTCTGGTGCTTGTTTATGCTGTGGAAGGGCTCCGCAACAAGATAGTCGGTTCGCTTTTCCGCATCAGGGTGGACCTTTCCAGGCTTATCAGAGGCGATCTGGGCTCCCGCGTCGTACTGCAGGAGGGAGAAGAGTTCAAGGACTTTGCCGATGAACTGAACTTGATGGCTGTTGAACTCTCCCACCGTTTCGCCGGTATCAGGGCTGATGTCAGGAAGCTCAGCAGGACGGTCGGAGATCTCAGGGACGAGCGGGAAGCGCGGGAAAGAACGGAACTGAAGAGAAGGCTGGCGGAACAGGTTGAAAGTCTTGAATCGCAGATTGCCGGGTTCAAGAGGCGGGGCTGATTGAATGCTGAGAGTAATTTTAACGGTTCTCTTTTTCTTTATATTCCTTGTCCCCGCACTCGCAGACCACGGCAGAGCGAGAGACGTGCGCTGTCTCGATTGTCATATATCTCTTCCCTTCAATAACCGGGATCTTGATTTTTATGACGATACGTACAAGATCTGCCTGTCATGCCATAAGAGCTATCACGGCACCGAAGGCGGATTTGCACATCCGACGAAGATAGTTCCTTCAATGCCCATACCGGCCGACATGCCGCTCGACTCCTCAGACAGGATAACATGCATTACCTGTCATACCTTTCATTCGGATTATTACGGAGACAGCAAGGGGAAGAAAGTATACTACTTGAGGCGGGTGAGAGGCAAAACGTTCTGCTATAGCTGTCACAATAAACCTCTCGGGACGCGGCGCTGACATGAAACGCAAGGAGCATAGAGCAGAGCGCACAGTGCAGATGAAAGAGACAAGAGCCGTGATCCCCGCCCTTGAACACAATTCTTGACCTGGTATCAAACCAGGTCGTTATATT
>JBJKPE010000227.1:0-6315 GCA_046706685.1 Thermodesulfovibrionales bacterium
AGCCTGGGCGTCGCCATTAACCTGTTCACGGCCCTTGTCGGCACGAAATCGATCTTCGACCTGATTACAAGCAGATACAACATCAAAAAGGTCAGTATATAGGGGGCGAAATGTTAGAGCTACTCAAAAAAACCAATATAGATTTCATAGGCAAAAAATATGTCACGATTCTCGTGTCCGGTTCACTCATGGTCCTTGGAATCATCGCCATTGTGGCTATCTCGATGGGGAAGGCCAACCTCGGGATAGATTTCGCAGGCGGCACGACCGTCGAACTCAAGTTCAATAACCCCGTGAAGCTTCAGAGTGTCCGGTCCGCCCTCGACAAGGAAGGCCTGAAGGATGTTACCCTTCAGGACATTCCCTCCGAAAATAGGGTGATAATCAGCACCAAGCGCTCTGAGGGTGACATTAACAAGATAGCACACGAGATCACGGATGCCGTATCGAAGAACCTCCCGGAGTCAAAATACGTCGTTGACCTGACGACCTCCATCGGTCCCAAGGTGGGCAGCAAACTCCGGTCGGATGCTGTCAAGGCCATCATAATGGCGGCACTCGGCATACTTATATACGTCGCGTTCCGGTTTAAATTTCAGTTCGGCGTCGGGGCTACCATTGCCACATTCCACGACGTCATTGCGGTCCTGGGTATATTTTTTATCATGGGGAAGGAGATAAACCTTATTGTTGTGTCGGCTCTTCTTACGATTGCCGGGTATTCCCTCACCGATACTGTTGTCGTTTTTGACAGGATAAGGGAAAACCTGAGGATACAATCGAAGGACTCCTTAGCGGCCGTTATCAACAGGAGCATCAACGAAGTGCTATCAAGGACCATAATAACCTCTTTCACCACTTTTCTCGCTGCCCTTGCCCTGTTTATTTTCGGCGGGGATGTCATCCATGATTTTGCCTTTGCGATTCTTGCGGGCATCATCGTCGGCACCTATTCTTCCATTTATGTGGCCAGTCCCGTTCTGCTTCTCTGGAAGAAAAACCGGCCCTTTGCAAAGAAATGAGACCCTGATGTGCACAGGCGCTGGTTCATAAACAGGACGAACCCGGAGTTCCTCGATTATCTGTCAAAAAGCGCTTCAGTTTCACCTATCCTCGCCCAGATTCTTATCAACAGGGGGATAAGAACGGCAGAAGACGCAAGCTATTTTTTGTCGTCCGGAATTACAACTCTCTCCGATCCCTTCGATCTTCCCGGCATGACCGGTGCCGTTGGAAGGGTGAAGGAAGCCCTGCGCCGCAATGAGCGCGTTCTGGTCCACGGAGATTACGACACCGACGGTCTGACAGCTACGGCGATTATGGTATATACCCTTCGAAAGATCGGGATTGAGCCGCATTATTTCATCCCGAACCGCATGGTCGACGGCTACGGTTTTCATCCGCGTGCGGTGGATTTCGCAAAGAAAATCGGCGCAAGTCTTATTATTACGGTTGACTGCGGGATTACTTCCTTCGATGCGGTGTCCTCGGCTAAGGCCAGCGGCATTGATGTAATCATCACAGACCACCATGAACCGTTGGTGCGCGAAGGGCGCGACGGTTCATGGGAACCGTCGCAGGGGAATAGGGGGCAGGATGACTTCGTTCTGCCGGAGGCGGTTGCCGTGGTGAACCCGAAACTGATGACAGGGGAGTCAAGAATCAGCGCGCTCGCCGGTGCGGGGGTCGCTTTCAAGTTCGCCCAGGCCCTGGCGATGTCGGGCTTTCCAAGTTTCCCGCCGGATTCATTCCATTCCCTGCTGGATCTGGCGGCCCTGGGAACAGTCGCCGATGTGGTCCCCCTGACCGGCGAAAACAGGATTATTCTCAAAGAGGGGCTGAGGTATATCCGCAACGGCGACAGGCCTGGAATCAGGGCTTTAAAGCAAGTCTCCGGGCTCGATGCAAAGGCGGTGAAGGCCGGATCCCTGTCCTTCACGATGGTGCCTAGAATTAATGCGGCTGGCAGGCTAGCGGACTCCGGCGACGTCGTTCGCCTTCTGCTCTCGGATTCTGAGGGGGAGGCGGCGGATCTCAGCGCGTGGCTTGACGGCTTGAATTCAGAAAGGCAGAGGATCGAGGAGCAGGTATATCAGGAGGCCCTTGAAAGACTGGGTCCTTCAGAACCTGATTCCGTTATCATCCTGGCGGCGAAGGGATGGCATCAGGGCGTGCTCGGGATTGTTGCTTCGCGTATGGCGGAGAGATACGGCAGGCCGGCTTTCATATTGGCGATAGAAGACGGCATTGCCAGGGGTTCCGCCAGGAGCATACCGGCCTTCGACATATGCCGCGGCTTGGCGGGCTGCAGGGACCTGCTCCTGTCCTTTGGGGGGCACAAGCAGGCAGCCGGCCTGACGATGGAAACCGGACATATCCCGGATTTTGAGAAAGTGATGGGAAGTATAGTAAGAAGAGACGTGGGTGAAGACAGGCTTGCCCCGCCTCTGGAGATAGATGCGGCAGTCAGACTCGCTGATGTCACCCATGCGCTTGTGAGGCAGTTGGAGGTGCTCGAACCGACGGGCTATGGGAACCCCGAGCCGCTTCTGGGGGCCAGGGAGCTTTCAGTCGTAAACCCGAGGGTCGTCGGCAGCAAACACCTTAAGCTCACGGTGAAAAAGCATTCCCAGTCGGTCGATGCGATAGGCTTCGGAATGGCTGCACTATACAACGAGCTGGATTTCCCCCCCGCCATTGACGCAGTTTTTACTCCCGGGATCAACGAATGGAACGGAAGCAGATACCTCCAACTTTTCCTCAAGGCCTTCAGACCCAGCGTCTGAGAACAGAATCTGAAAGCGCAGAGAACATAAGGGCATAACGTCCCTTCTCCAGACCGTTCTAATGCGGAGCTTTCAGGCGCGCAGAAGGGCTCGACTTTGAGCCTCAATCTATTTCCAGGGTGTATAATACGGATATGCCGGAGATCTTTACGCTCAGCGGCCTTCTGGAGAAGGCAAGAGTCTACACACATGAAAAAAACCTGGAGGTATTGAAGAACGCCTATCAATTTTCCAGGGAGGCCCACTGCAGCCAGAAGAGAAGCGAAGGTTCCCCCTACATAAGGCACCCCCTTGCCGTTGCATATATTCTTGCGGACATGAAGATGGACATAGCCTCCATCTCGGCCGGCCTCCTTCATGATACGATCGAGGACACCGTCACTACGATCGAGAATATCCAGACGCTTTTCGGCAAAGAAATCGCCTTTATCGTCAAGGGGCTCACAAAGCTCTCCAAGATGGAGTTCAAGACGAAAAAGGAGGCGCAGGCCGAGAATTTCCGCAGGATGCTCCTGGCCATGTCCGAGGACGTGAGGGTCATACTCATCAAGTTTGCCGACAGGCTCCACAACATGCGTACCCTTCAGCACCTGCCCGAACACAAGCAGTTGAGGATCGCCTCGGAAACCCTCGAAATATATGCCCCGCTGGCCAACCGCCTCGGCATGGGCTGGCTGAGAGCGGAGTTCGAAGACCTCAGCTTTAAGTATCTCATGCCCGAACTCTACAAGGAATTGGGCAGAAAGGTCGCCAAGCGCAAAGAGGAGCAGGAAGGGTACATGAAGGAAGTAAAGGAACTGGTGACCAGAAAGCTTAAGGCCGAGGGGCTGCCGGGAAAGGTGTCCGGACGGATCAAGCATTATTATGGTATTTATCAGAAGATGCAGAAACAGCGGATCACCTTCGAACAGGTTTCGGATGTGATAGGACTGAGGATCCTGACCGACACCAAGGCCAACTGTTACGCAATACTTGGGCTTATACATTCGTTGTGGACCCCCATTCCGGGGAGGTTTAAAGACTATATCGGCGTGCCGAAGTCTAACATGTACCAGTCTCTCCACACTACAGTGATAGGGCCGAAGGGTGAGCGGGTAGAGTTCCAGATAAGGACGGAGGAGATGCACAGGATTGCCGAGGAGGGGATAGCGTCCCACTGGAAATATAAGGAGAGGGGAGACTTCGACGAAAAGAACAGCAAGTATATCTCATGGCTGCGGGACTTGGTCCAGGTGCAGAAGGAGGTGCCCGACGCCCTGGATTTCCTCGAGGCAGTGAAGGGAGAGGTCGTACCTGAAGTCGTCTACGTGTTTACACCCAAGGGCGAGATAAAGGAGATGCCGGTTGCCTCGACCCCGGTGGATTTTGCGTATTCAATCCATACCCAGGTAGGCCACAAATGCGTGGGGGCGAAGATCAACGGCAAGATAGTGCCGCTGAGATACAAGTTGAAAAACGGCGACACGATAGAGATAATCACATCTCCCAACCATACGCCGAGCAGGGACTGGCTGAAATTTGTGGTCACGCAGAGGGCAAAGACGCGCATCAAGCAGTGGATAAAAGCGGAAGAGAGAAATCAGAGCAGTGAGCTGGGGATCAAACTTTTGGAGGCGGAACTGAGACGGCACAACCTCAATGCCTCTCTCCTCAAAAGTGATGAAATGCAGGATGTAGCGAAGGCCCTTGGAATTCATACTGTGGAAGACCTCCACGTCGCGGTTGGGTTTGGAAAGCTCTCCCCGCATCAGGTAGTGAACAGGCTTATGCCAGAAAAACCGGTGGAAGAGGCGGAAGGGGTAAGGTTAAAAAAGCCTGTCAAAGAGCAGAAGGGCGTAAGCATAAGGGGCATCGATAATGTGTTGTATCACACTGCGAAGTGCTGTTATCCCATACCCGGAGATAGCCTTGTGGGTTTTGTCACCGTGGGCAAAGGGGTGACTATACACCGCAAGAGCTGCCCTAATCTGGAGAGACTTGTCGTGGAGGATGCCCGTCTGGTCGATGTTGAATGGCAGTCTTCCCCCGAAGCGACCGCCAACGCTAGGCTCTCTGTCGAGACGATCGATAAACCCGGGATCCTGGCTAATCTCAGCGCCCTGATTTCATCGGTTGATATTAATATCAACCACCTTGAAGCAACGTCGACACAGGACAAGAAAGGGCATATCACTTTCATTGTGGAGGTCAGGGACGTCCGGCAGTTCAATACGGTTATCCAGAAGATAAGTCAGATGGAGGGGATCCTCCGGGTGAAGAGATAAAAAGAGGAGATGGATGTTCGTCCCGAAAGGTATTTCGGACAGGTTTGCATGAAAATAGTCTTGTGAATGGTTTATAATTAAGCGGTGGGCGGACGGTGGTTTTATCGCCGCCGTTTCAAATGTTCGCAAGGAGAAGCATCATGAAAAAACTCTTTTTTGTCGTCTCCATCCTCTCAATTATTCTTTTGAGTGGGAATGCCTTTGCCTTCGGAGGATGCGAGTCGGACTGCAAGAAATGCCACTCCCTTGAAGCGTCTGAAGTGAAGCATATCCTCGCCAAGCTGCATGCCGAGGATGCCAGGGTGCTGGATATCAAGATGAGTCCTATTAAGGGTTTGTGGCAGGTCACCGTCGAAGAAAAAGGCAAAAAAGGGGTCCTCTATGTCGGCTTTTCGAAGGAATATGTAGTGGGAGGGCCTATATTCGAAGTCGCTACCGCATCGAACAAGACCGCACAGACACTTGAGCAGATGTCCCAGCCCGCAAGGTACGTGGATGTTTCCAAAATCCCCGTGAAAGACGATCTGGTGCTGGGCAGCAGTGAAGCCCGTTACAAGGTGATTGTTTTTACCGACCCGGATTGACCATACTGCGCAAGACTTCATCAGGAGATGAAGAAGGTTGTGGAAGAGAGAAAAGATATCGCTTTTTCGCTGAAGCTGTTCCCTCTGCCGATGCACAAGGGAGCCTATGAAACGGCAAAGTCGATAGTATGCAGGAGATCGCTGCAGCTGATGGAAGAAAATTTCGAGAAAAAGCCGATACCAGCGCCTGACTGCGATACGGGGGTCATAGACGAGAACATCAAACTCGGGAAGGAGCTTGACATCACAGGAACGCCGACGCTGATCATGCCTGACGGTTTTGTGCTCGTGGGGGGGAAGGACGCGAAGACACTGATAGGGCTTATTCTGCAACACACAGGCAAAGGCAAGAACACAACGAAGTGATACTTCGAAAGAAATTACTTGCCTGTGTTTCCCTCGCGGCCTGCATTTTGCTGCCTGCTCCAGGCTTCTCCGATGTAAGAATAGTGCTCAAAAACGGAAGGAGCATCGCGGCTGAAAGTTGCGAAGATAGAGACCGCCAGTTGACCTGTTTCAGGGCAGGTGGATCCTTCAGTATAGAGAAAGGGGATATCGCGGAAATAAAAGGGCTTGAGCCGGGCAGGTCCGCTCCGGAGGATGAGCCATCTATAGAAAGACCTCCCGAAGAGAGCCTGCCGGGCGAAGCATTGTCAGGGGGGAAAGAAGACGGACGGAAGT
>JBJKPE010000228.1:0-21587 GCA_046706685.1 Thermodesulfovibrionales bacterium
CGAGTGTCTTCCATTCAAGGGACCTTTCCAGCACCTGGACCTTTTCGTCTCCCTTAAGCCTCTTGACAAGACCTTTACTCACAAGGGCCGAGAGATCATCCTGCCTGCCTGCTTCCGCGTATTTGACAGCCTCAGCCAGCGTCTCATTATTCACGGCAGCTATGCCGCCATCATTCGTAAGAAAGAACACGTCGACCTGGCATGCCACCGAGGCCGTGCTCAACGTAAAAAGCGTCAAGGCACAAACAATAAGACAGACACTCTTTCTAGAAATCCTGTTCATCATTGTCCTCCCGGTCAATGTCGCTCGATGCGACAGGTGGACGGGCCTGCGATGCCCGCTCCGCTTTGATCACCTTCTTTAATGTTTCCACTGCAGGAACATTGGAGAGTCTTCCAGACTCGTCGCTGAACATCCTTCAGGAAAAACCCACCGTCGCCTGCGGCTGAAGTTCATGACTGTTGATGAACACCGATGGAGAACCGGTCAATCCGAGGGCGGCTGCCTTCGCGTCATCGATCCGGTGAAAGTTCACCACTGCATCCACCTCTCCACCGGCTAATGCAAGGGAAATGTTTTGGCGCAGGGCTTTCTCCGAACCGCAGCCCTTCGACATATAACAGTCGATATTCATAATGCCGGCTCCCCCATTACAGATGTCTTCTCTCATAATTCAGGGCGGTGTCGATGTTCAAATCAGTTTCTATTGCCGCCTGGCCAATCTTAAAGTAATTCATCTGTTAATTATTATAACCTTTTGACCGATGACCGGAGTCAAGTGTTCCGTTAAAGACGGGAAGAGATATTTCCATTTGATTTAGAAGTCCTTCAGGCGGGACTGGATTCGATCCTTGGACTTCTTGCCGGCAGTGTGAAATAAAAAGTCGCGCCCTGGTCTTTCTTGCCCTCCGCCCAGACTCTGCCGCCGAGCTTGCTGATATAACGCTGGACGATTGCCAGCCCGATACCGGTCCCCTCAAACTCCTCGGCCGAATGCAGCCGCTGAAACAGGCCGAACAGTTTACGGGCGTAGGTATCGTGAAAACCGACGCCGTTATCCCTCACATAATAGACCGTCTCGTCTCCCCGCTCTTCCGCTCCAACCTGGATTTTTGCATCCGACTTCGGGCGAGTGAATTTGATAGCATTCGCAAGCAGGTTGTAAAAGACCTGTTTTATGGCCGACCGGTCTCCATAGGCAGGCGGAAGTCTGCCGACATCGAACCTGATGTTACGCCCCTGTCGAAAATCTTTCAGTTCTTCGACCACGGATCCGACAAGCTCGTCCATATCAACATTGATGAATGTCAAATCTTTCGCGCTCACGCGGGAAAAAATGAGCATGTCTTCTATCAGGCCCTGCATCTTCTTTGCGTTGTCGCTCACCGCCTTGAGAAGTTTTCTGTTGTCTTCATCCAGCTTGTCACCATTGTCCTCAAGAAGTATCGTCGAAAACCCGCTTATCGTTCGCAGCGGCGCCCTGAGGTCATGAGAGATGGAATAGTTGAAACTCTGCAGGTCCATGTTGGCCTCCTCCAGTTGAGCCGTTCGCTCGGCCACACGGCGTTCGAGGTCGTTGTTGAGTCTCCTGATTTCTGCCTCGGCCCTCTTGCGTTCCTCTATTTCGACAAGCAGGGCAGATGTTCTCTCTTCAACCTTTTTCTCGAGGGATTCGTTCAAGGCCGTGAGCTCCCCCTGGGCCTCTTTCAGCTGCTGGTTCTTCATGACAGCGGTTTCGTAAGTTGAAAGCAGGAGATCCAGTATCTGCTGCCGCGCCGATGCGATGAAATATTTCTCTCCCTTGAAAAAAATTTCGACTCCCATCTGAACGGTCGATGTCTTGCGCATCTCGGCATTGATCACGACGTGATGAATCCTGGTCAGCAGGTACGTTTCGTCATATGGTTTCGTAATGAAATTATCCGCCCCGCTCTCCAGTCCTTTGAGGATGTCTTCGGGGCCTGAGAGGGCAGTGAGAAGAATGACCGGGATCTCCTTAAATCTGTCATCCCCTTTTATCCTCCTGCAGAGGTCAAAACCGTCCATCTCCGGCATCACGATGTCGCTGACAATAATGGTCGGTCTGTATCTGCCGAGCAGGTCAAGGGCCTCTTTCCCGTTAGCGGCAACATGGGTGAGATAGCCGTTGTTTTGAAGTATATAGTTAAGTTGCTCCGCCTGTGTCGGACTGTCTTCGACGATGAGAATCACCACCTTGTTCTGTTCCGTCATGCATCTCCCTTCAATCTCTTGCCCTCGATATCAATAATGGCTATGAGTGCAGCCGCGATCTTCGCCGGAGAAAGAACATACGATGCTGCTCCTATTTCCGCTGCAACCCCCGGCATCCCGTAGACTACAGCGCTTTCCCTGTCCTGGATGATCGTCACCGCCCCGCCGTCCTTCATCAGCTTCAGTTCCCGAGCCCCGTCACTCCCCATCCCGCTCAGCAGTATACCGACCGCTTCGCGCCCATAGACGCCCGCAACAGATCGGAACAAATAAGAAGCGGAGGGACAGACTCCGTTTTCATCTCCAGCGCTGAGAAGTACCCTTCCGTCCCTTCCGATCCCCATATTCTGTCCATCCGGCGCGAAATAGGCATGTCCCGGAAGGAGTGTCTCGGCTGCGACCGCGATCTTTACATTCAATTTGCATGTTGCCGAGATCCAATCTACCATGCCCTTGATAAACCCGGGCGCCATATGCTGAACAATCAGAAGCGGGGCCGGAAAGTCCCCGGGCAGGGCTGACAGGATTCTCTGGAGGACGGGGGGGCCGCCGGTAGACGCCCCGATGGCCACGACCTTCGTCCCGGGAACGCTCTTCGCTGCAGGGACGAAGGACGACCATTCGCCATGCTTGTTTGGATAACTGATGCTTTTTTCTATCGACCCTCGTCCTTCGTCGTCTCGGCATTTCGGCCAGCGTCTTACCAGTTTGATCTCGGACATGAGTTTTACTTTTTGAAGTATTTCGCTCACAGTCGCCTTGTGATCAGGGTGGCCGATGCCCTGGGGCTTCTGCACCACAGCCAGCGCCCCGGCTTCCATTGCGCGGAAAGTCGTCTCAACCTCCTTTGGATTCCAGATCCCGCTTACGATGACTATCGGCACCGGCTGCGTCTCCATGATCCTTCGCGTTGCCTCGATCCCGTTCATCCTCGGCATGTTCATGTCCATCGCGATAACATCGGGCCTTTCGCGACCTACAAATTCGAGCGCCTCCTCACCGTCAGCGGCGGTACCTATTACCTGGATGCCCGGGTCCGAATTTAATATGTTGACGAGGAACTCCCTCACAACAGGAGAGTCTTCGACGACAAGAACCTTGATCACCTGGCCGCCCCGGAAAAGACAATCAGCGACGCTGCGACATGAACAGACCATCGTCTCGTCATACCAGTCTCTTTATCGCTTCGAGGAGGTTGCTCTGGTCGAAGCTGCTCTTTATGATATATGCACTTGCGCCAACATCTATCCCCCTCTCCCTGTCCTCGCGGGATTCGAGGGCCGTGACCAGTATCACCGGTAGATAAGCAACTTTCCTGTCTGCACGGATTCTTGCAGTAAGATCGAGCCCGTTCATCCTCGGCATGTCCACATCGGAGACGACGACGTCAAAAGATTCGGTCCTGATGAGCGTAAGCGCATCGACCCCGTCGACAGCGGTGCGCACATCATATCCGGCCCCTTCAAGGATGTTCTTCACAAGTGTCCTCGCGGTGATAGAATCCTCAACGACAAGGACGGACTTCTTCTTTACCTGCGTTTCCACCGGGACCAAACGAGGTTCAGCTCCCGCCGCTCCCCTGACCGCCGATTTCAGCAGGTCCGAAACGCTGAGGACAAGCACCACTTCGCCCGAACCAAGCACCGTTGCGCCGGCGACGTTCCGAACCCTGGCAAGCTGCTTTCCGAGGTCCTTTACGAGAACCTCCTGCTCATTCACGATATCGTCGACACCGAAGGCTATCCGCTGCTCCCCTGCTCCCAGCACTGCCGCCTCCACAAACTCCGGGGCTGCCCCCCTCTTCTCCTTGAGCGGCATTTCCAGAACCGCGCGGAGAGGGACAAAGGGGATTGTCCGATCCCCGACATTGATAGTCTCCCGGTTTTCGACGGTCTTTATTTTATTCCTGCCGACCCTCACGGTGCAGTCAATGCCTGTGATCGGGATAATAAAACGACGGCCGTCAATCAGGACCAGCATTCCCCGGAAAGTTGCCAGGGCCAGGGGCAGAAAGATGCGAAAGGTCGTGCCCTTCCCTCTGTAAGTTTCGCAGAATACGGAGCCGCCCAGCCTTTCCACCTTCTCCTGTACAATAGCCAGCCCGAGACCCCTGCCCGATATATCGGTAATCATCGGGCTTGTTGTCACACCCGAGCGGAATATGTGGGAAAGCAGCCGGGCTTCGTCCAGCTCATCCGCCTCCTCCGGCGAAAAAAGGCCAAGACGCATTGCTGAAGTCACGATCTTTGAGGTATCCACCCCTGCGCCGTCATCCGAAACAGTGATCTCGACCGCTTTGCCTTCCCTGTGTGCGACATTGATAGAGATGGTACCTGCCGGCGGTTTGTCCGCAGCGGTCCTTTCCCGCGGCGCTTCTATGCCGTGGTCTATGCAGTTCCGGACGAGATGGATAAGCGGATCCCGCATCTCGTCAAGGATGCGCCGGTCGATTTCGATCTCCCCGCCGCGAGTCAAAAGCGACGCATCTTTGCCGCGGTCGTGCGCAAGATCACGGACTACCTTCGGCATCATTTCAAGAATGGACGAGAAGGGGAGCATCGAGACGCTCTTCAAGTCATCGAGAAGACCGTCAGCCATCGCGGCCACGGACCGGTTGTCGTGCTCCGAGGCCTTGCCTATTGCGGCGATGGAGCCGTGAAGTTTGGCAATGTGTTCTCCCTGAGTATCAAGAAAATCCAGCATCTTCTTCACCAGCGCACCGCCGTCGTTTTTTCCCGCGGCTACTCCGATCCTACGCATGACGGGCCGGATTTTCACCCACTCTTTTTTCAGTACCGCCAGTTTTGCGATGACTTCGTGCAGCTCGGCAGTTCGCTGGGCCATCAACTGCTTTGCGGAAAGAAGTCCTTCCGCCTGAAGCAATATGGAATCAAGCCGCTGCTTGGATATTCTAATTGTCTCCGCCGTCCCCCCCGGGACCGGGGCCGCGAGTTCCTCCGAAGGCTGCGTTTGGTCGGAAACGGGAAATAAGACATCCGCAGACTTTATTTCAGCCGACTTCGTCGCCTCTCCTAAACCGCTCCCTGTCGAGGCCTTGTCGAGCTCAGAAATAAGGTCTCTGATGACGACCTTGGAACCGGCCCCCTTCGATAAAACCGCCTCAATCACATTCACAGACCGATGAAGAAGGTCCAGGAGATCGCGCGACGGCACAATCTCCCTGCGCTTCAGCGCTGAAAGGACACCCTCGAAAGACTGGCAGACGCTTTCGATAACCGATTGATTCACAGCCCGGGCTGCGCCTTTCATGCTATGCGATTCGCGGAAGACAGCCTCGATGATCTCCGCCTGCCTTTCAGGGGGAAGGGACTTTTCGAGTTCGATAAGGCCCGATGAAATAGCCGTAATATGTTCCGCCGCCTCGACCATGAATGTCGCCAGGAGTCTCTTTAAGAATTCATCGTTTTTTCCCATTAATTATCTGTCATGCCTTATACTGGGCAACCAGTTCTTTCAGCTTCTGCCCCAGTTCGTTCAAATTCTGGGCAGCTGACTCGGTCTGTCTCGTGCCTGCGACGTTCTGCTCGCTCGCGGTTTTAATACTGTCCATCGCACTTATAATCTGCTCCATACCCACGAGCTGCTGCTGGTTTGAAGCCGCGATCTGGCTCGCCGCCTGCGCCGCCTCCGCAATACTTTCGGCGAGCACCCGGATCGACTCACCGGCCTGGTGAGACTGTTTTACGCCGACTTCCACCGCCTTGCTTCCCTGCTCTGTAGCCATAACCGCAGCGCTGGTGGCCTTCTGTATGTCCCCGAGTATGGTCCTCACCTGCGCCGTCGCCTGCTTCGACTGTTCAGCAAGGCTCCTTATCTCCTGAGCGACCACCCCGAAGCCCTTGCCCTGCTCGCCGGCCCTCGCAGCCTCGATGGCGGCGTTAACGGCGAGCAGGTTGGACTGGGCGGCCAAGTCGTTAACGGTCGAGATTATTTCACCGATCGTCTGACTCTGCTCGCTCAGCCTGACGATGCTTTCCGCTATTGACTCCATCTGCTCCCTGATGCGGTTCATAAGCTCGATGGATTCCTCAACCGATTTCTTCCCCCCCTGGGATGCCTGCGCCGTCTTTTGCGCGGTCTCCGCCACATACTGCGCCTTCTGGTTCGACACCAGCGCGGTCTGTTTCACCTCTTCAACCGTCGTAGTCGTCTCATTAACAGCCGTTGCCGTTTCCATGGCGGAAGAGGCTACCTGCGTAGTCGTCGCCAAGATTTCGCTGGAGGCCGGAGCCAGCACATTTACTGAATTCTGCACTTCCTGCATCACACGTCTCAGCTTTTCTTCCGTGCGCTTGCGTTCCGTGATGTCGCGAGCGGCGGCGAAAATACCCTGAATATTGCCGGCTTCGTCCATATAAACCGTTGCGTTGTAAAGGACGTCCGTCATGCGCCCTGAGGTGTGACGGACGGTCAGTGGATAATCCTTCACAAACCCGCGGGATATCACCTGCTGGTATCCATCCCTCGCCCTTTCCGGCTCTGTAAAATAGTCTGAAAAGTCGCTTCCTATAAGACGCTCGCGCGGGACCCCTGTGACCATTTCAGTGGCCTTGTTAACATCCGTGATCTTGCCCACAGGACTGATCGTCACCAAAGGGTCCAGGCTCGCCTCCAGAAGGCTTCGGGCATATTGCGATGCCTGCTTCTGCTCCGTAACGTCTCGGGCCGCCGCAAAAACGCCTATGACCTTGCCCTCCACGTCTTTATATACAGAGGCATTATAAAGGACATGCGTCAGTTTCCCTCCTACATGCCTGATCGTAAGAGGATAGTCCGTAACAAACCCCTTTTCGAAGACCTGGCGGTAGCCTTCGCGGGCCTTGCCGGGCTCAGTAAAATAATTCGAGAAGTCGGTTCCGACAAGCATCTCCCGGGAAACACCCGTCACTCTCACAGCAGCCTCATTGACATCCGTGATCTTTCCCTCGGGACTGATCGTCACCAGGGGGTCGAGGCTCGCCTCCAGAAGACTTCGGGCGTAAGCTGCATCATAGCCCGACCGCACCGGCTCCAGTCCGGTTTTTTCTACTTTCTTTTTCGCCATACAGAACCTCCATCAGGAATTTATCGTAGCTTTTCTGCTCAAGCTTCCAAACACGCCTCAAATCTCTTCATTCACAACAAGCTTCCTGTCGGCCAGCAGCCTTTCAGCGTCCAGGATCACCGTTCGGTCCTTCAAGATCCCTTTAAGATATTCTTTCCGCATGCCGGTAAGCGTGGGTAGCGGCGGCTGCAGCTCATTCAGTGACACTTTGTTCACATCGAGCACGGCGTCAGCCAGGATCCCTAATTCCATCACGTCCGATTTAAGGATGATCACCTTATTGAGGTCACCCAGGCCCTTATCCGGGAGCTCGAAGAATTTCTTGATGTCTATTACTGAAACGATCTGTCCGCGCACATTGATAATGCCGAGAACGAAAGGCGGAGTGCACGGCACGGCGGTCAAATCCGTCAAGTGGTGCACCTCGCGCACATGCGAAACATCTATGCCGTACCGCTCCTGGGCGAGAAGAAATTCAACGATTTCGATCTCTTCTCCGGGACCCTCTTTCTCCGGCTCCTTCGCCAGGTCATATGCCCTCTGACGAAGTATCTTCTTTTCCTCTTCGGGACCCGGCATCCACCCCTGCTCAATCGCGGACCGGATCTTCTGCAGGCGTGCATGGACCTCATTCCAGTCGACTGGCGTCCTGGAACGCGCGGCTTTCTTCTCAGTCATGCCAAAGTTTCCTCAATAAGCATCGCATTGATAACCTCTATCATCCTTTCTGTTGTAATGCCCTCCGACTCCGGAACTATATCTTCAGGCCTGCACCTTTGCAAAACCGCGAGCGCGTTCTTGTAATGCCGCCCGGATTCCTTCTTTCTTCCGTTCCGCCTGGCGGAGTTGCCAAGAGCAAAATGAGCCAGAGCGAAGCCTTGATCGAGGTACAGGGTCCGCTTGAGGCACTTTTCCGATTCTTCTCCCAATCCCATCTCCAGCAGGATCGTGGCAAGGAGGTAATAGTAAGCCGGGTTAAGTTTGTCGGCTGTTATCGCCTTCTCACAAAGCGTGCGTGCGTCCGGAAGCAGCCCCCTGTTTGCATAAATGCGGGAAAGAAGCCCCAATGCGGGTCCGTTTCCCTTGTCGACGCTCAGCACAGAAGTTATCCTTTCCTCTGCCTCGGAGTAACGACCCTGTTCATAGAGCTTGAGGGCTTCGCGATAAGACGTCGCCTCTTCCGGAGCAATGGAGGGGCCGACTGCCGACTGTTCGCTTAGACCACCTGGGGCACCCTTCCCTTCGTCCCCCTCCGTTAGCGGGGGAAAAACAGTATATCCTCCGGACCCCACGGCCGGTCGGAAAGTTGGCGTCGTCGCACTGTCGATGGACCCGGCAACGCGACAGCCGGGAAGGCGGGATCCTGAAGCGGCTTCTTTCGATACATCCTTCCTGTAAATGGTCCATCCAGAAAATTGTACAGGAATGAAAGGCGATGACTGAACCGATGAGAATATCTCAGTCGGACTTACTATCAGCCAGCCTCCATTCACGATGCAGCGATAGAATTTCCGGATGGCTTTGGTCTGGGTTTCGCGTGAAAAATACATAAGCACGTTCCGGCAAAAGATCAGGTCCATGGCATTGGTGTTGTTCGCAAGGGAAGGATAGGCGTCCTCTGCAAGGTTGTGATATGAAAACGTCACACTCTTCCTCATCGAGGGAAAGAGTTCGAAAGTTCCGTTGTCGTTTTTTTTGAAGTAGGCCTTCTTCACCCACGACGGGACATCGCGGAAAGACCATCCGCCGTAAATGCCTCCGGCAGCTTTCCCGAGGAAAGAGGCGTTGATGTCGGTGGCGACAATCGTGATATTCCAGTCCTCAATATCGTGTATCATCCTGTGGAGAAGGATCGCGACGGAATAGGGCTCCTCCCCCGTCGCGCAGCCCACGGACCAAATTCTCAGATACCGGCCGGCCTGGCGTCGCTTCCGAAGCAGCTCGGGGAAAATTTCATGTTCGAGGATATCGAAGCATTTTCTGTCGCGGAAGAAGTAGGTCTCGCCGACAGTGAGATGACCCGCAAGGACTTCGACCTGTTCCCTCGTCAGAGGCGATGTCAGAAGCCATCTGACGCAGGAGCTGACGTCCCCGAATCCGAATTCCCCTGCGGCTGACGAGATACCCCGCACAAGGTCGCGACGTCGTTCCCTGGGAAAATAGAGGCCCGTCCGGCGCGCAACGAATTCGCTCAATTCCGAAAGCAACCCCGCTGAAATTTCCTCCCTAGTCGCCACCTTTCTCCTCCAGGGCACTGTCCAGCGCCCGTTCTTCCTCAAGCGAAAGGAATGTGTTCAAATCGTGGATAAAGACCAGGCCGTCTTCAAGTTTGACGACGCCCTGAACATATTCCATTGCCGGGAGTATTTCCTCCGACGGGACGGGCTTCCCCTGGTATTCCTCCATGACCCCCTCTACCTGCTCCACCGCCAACGATACCGTATACCTGGATGTGAAGGCGATAATCATGTGGTCGCCCAGTGCAATTTGCCTCTCCGGCAGATGGAATCTTCTTCTGACATTGAAGACTGGGATGACATGCCCCATTATGTTGATGATCCCCATAACGATGTCGGGCGCCTTCGGCAAGGGAGTAATTTCGACGGTATGGACGACCCTCTTCACTGAAGAAAGAGAGAGAGCATATCTCCGCCCGTCAATTGTAAAAACCAGGAGTCTGCCGGGATTTTTCATGTATCCGATACCCCCACAATAGATGCATTATATCCCTTTGGCGGGCTCTTTCTCAACCGAAAAACAAAAAGAGCCTTTCCTTATATTCCTTAGGCTTGTCCTTCACTTGATATATGTGTCAGACAGTGATAAGCTTTTTTAATAATGTTCCGGAATACGGCTTGGGGGGCTCCGGACTCCGATATTAACTCGGGGAAGACTGAAGTAAAAATGGAATTCATAATTTAATGGGAAATCTTAAGGTGATAAGCGCTGTCTGCCGGAGAGGGTTGTCCGGTCCCTAAGGAAGAGTGCACTTGATGACAATGCATGAGATCTTGATTATCGAGGACAGCCCCACCCAGGCTGAACAACTTGTCTATACCCTGGAACAGAATGGCTATAAGGTAACCGCTGCAAGAAACGGGAAAGAGGCACTCGAACTTCTGGACCGGCTCAAGCCAACAGTCATTGTCACTGATATCGTAATGCCAGAAATGGACGGGTTTAGGCTGTGCAAGAGGCTGAAGGACAATGAAAACCTTAAAGATATACCTGTTATCCTCCTGACCTCACTTTCTGATCCTGAAGATGTCCTCAAGGGGCTTGAGTGCGGGGCGGACAATTTCATCACAAAGCCATACGATGAGCATTCTCTTCTCACCAGGATCCACCATATCCTCATCAATTCCGAGCTTCGCAAAGAGTCCAAGATGCAGCTGGGCGTGGAGATATTCTTCAGAGGGAAAAAACATTTCATCACAGCCGAGAGACAGCAGATCCTCGATCTCCTCCTTGCCTCTTATGAGGCTGCCGTCTCCAGAAGCCAGGAACTCGGGCTGGCGCAGAAGGAGTTGGAAGAGCTGAATACGCAGCTCGAAGAAAGGATCAACGAAAAAACGGCTTCTTTAAAAGCCGAAATGGAGGAGAGGAGGCGGGCGGAAAAGGGGATCTACTTCCTTGCTTCAATCGTCAGGAATATGCCCGATTCTGTATGTTCCTTTGACCCGGACGGGAATATCTTCTCCTGGAATGAAGCCGCCGAAAAGATGCTGGGGTACACGAAGGAAGAAATATTGGGGAAGCATGTCACGGCCACCATCCCGGAAGAGCTGGCTCGGAAGGAAATGGGACACTGCATGAACATTTTAAATACAGCGGGCTTTTTCACGGGGTATGAATCTATTAGAATTGCCAGGGACGGAACGCGGGTGCCCGTGGAAATCACGGCACTGTCGTTGAAAGACGAGAGACAGAATGTTACCAGTTACAGCTTTATAATGAGAAACATCAGCGATAGAAAAAAACTGGAAGAACAACTCCTGCAGGCACAGAAGATGGAAGCAGTGGGACAGTTGGCTGGAGGTATTGCCCATGACTTCAATAATATCCTCTCTGCAATAATTGGGTATGCTCATCTTCTCCGCGACAAGCTGGCCGAGGACCCTCTGCTGGTGAACGCAGAGCAAATAATTGAATCGGCCGAAAAGGGGGCCGAGGTCACCCATAGCCTTCTTGCCTTCAGCAGAAAGCAGATGATAAGACCCACCCTGATCAGGATAAATGACATGATAAAACGATTTGAGAAACTGCTTTACAGGATTATCGGCGAGGATATCGAGATAAGGACAACTCTTGCGGATAGAGATATTTGCATAATGGCGGACGCCAGCCAGCTAAACCAGATGCTTATGAACCTGGCGACCAACGCGAGAGACGCGATGACTGGCGGTGGTATTCTCGCCTTCACCACCGGCATATCCGTGATCGATGACTCCTTTGTCAGGAACCATGGATACGGATCTCCCGGCGATTTTGCGTTTATTACAGTGTCTGACACAGGTGTGGGCATGTCAAAAGATACAACGACGAAGATATTTGAACCTTTTTTTACCACTAAAGGACCGGGGAAAGGGACGGGACTGGGCCTCTCCATGGTATATGGCATTATCAAACAACATGACGGCTTTATCAACGTTTACAGCGAACCGGGTAACGGTACGACTTTCAGGATCTACCTGCCGTTGATCAGATCCGGGGAAGAAGTTTTTGTGGAAAACCCTGTCGACTCCGTTATCCGGGGAGGCAATGAAACTGTACTTGTTGCCGAGGATGACAGTAAGTTGAGGAAACTCGCCGAAATTGTACTCAAAGAATATGGATACAATGTTATCCTCGCTGAAAACGGTGAAGACGCCGTGAACAAATTTGTTGATAATAAGGATGCCGTTCAACTGCTGCTCCTTGATATGATAATGCCGAAAAAGGGTGGGAAAGAGGCGTACGAAGAGATAAAAAAAATCAGGCCTGATATCAAAGTCCTTCTTGCCACCGGATACACAGCCGACAAGATAAGCGGTCAAGACAGCCTGCTGGACGGATTCTCGGATTTCGTACTGAAGCCAGTGTCGCCAAAGGATCTCCTGATAAAGATCAGGGAGGTACTCGACAGGCAGTGAGAAATCCTGCTGCACTACTGACATTGAAGCAGGTGCTTTTTACCGCCTTAACTAAGCCCCTTGGACCTCTGAAGACCTCAGGAGCCGCATAGCCGAAGCGCTGCCTCTGCAGTCTGCTGACCCGGGAAGGCCTTCCCAAAGTTTTCAATCCGGTCATGCAAGCGGCATAATATACACGTGGAGGAATATGGGAACAAACCATGACTCAATCTCTATATTCCTGTTTTGCAGCGTGCGCCTGAGAGGAATGCTGTAATGCCCGGCCCTGGGCAGGACTTCCTCTATACGCTGCCGCGCAATATTCTCAGGTCCTTTTGGGGGCGTAACTTGCTATGGCATATTCTTGCCATAGCCGCCACGTGGCTCATCGTCAGTTCGGGCTTTGACTGGTTCTACTTCGAAGAGACCAGGCCGTTTGCCCGCTATCTCTTTTCTGCTGTTTTCCTTGGCTGGCTGGTACCGGTGGTATTTCCGGTCGTCTCTTATATAGCCGGCGCCATTCGTCAGAACCGGCGGCTTATTTACGCCGCGTATTCAGCAGCGCAGGCGGCCGTCATCGGCCTCCTCGTCTCGTCGTTCTACAAGGCATTCACCGGAAGACCCGGCCTCAGACACGCATCGGTCCGGATGGCAGATACCAGCAGGGAGTTTCGCTTCGGGTTCCTCCGGGGAGGCGTCTTTTTCGGCTGGCCGTCTTCACATACCACCGTCTCATTCGCGATGGCGGCAGCAATATGGAGGCTATATCCGGACAGCAAAGTGACCCGATGCACCGCCCTTCTCTATGCTCTGTACGTAGGTGTCGGCGTTTCAATGACTATCCACTGGTTTTCTGATTTTTTTGCGGGCGCTATCATCGGAACTGTAATCGGGTTGGCTGTCGGGAAAGCTTTCAGAGATCGTCTGCTCCGCGAGGGAAAAAAGTGAAGGTTCCGCTCCCGGCCTATTTTCCCCCGTTTCTTCCCATCCCGTAAATTCTGGCGACGGACATTCCATATCTCGCCAGGAGGTTGAAAGGACGCGCCAGGTAATAAAGAAACGCCATCATCGGGTAACGTGAAGCAGGATATCTCTCGGCCATCTGCTGCCGGGATGGAAATATCGCGGGCAGAAGGTATCTCATCTTCTTTGAAAAGTTATCAAACATCAGGGACTTCAGAAGATGCGGGTTTATCGGAGTATTCCCGTTGTTGCTGAAAAGACTGTCTTCCAGCACCCGGAGAAAACGGTGGTCTGCATGATCCAGAGTAATCGGGACGAAAGAGTCATCCCGGGGGGCGTAAAACTTCCTTGCCAGATGCAGAGTGGAGTGAACCTGCTTTTCTATACCGTGTTCTCTTATCTCGTCCTGCAGCAAGTTCCAGTCGATTTCATCCCCATAGCGCCGCAAAGTTTCGAAAATGTCACACAGGCATTTTAGAACAAAGCGATTGTCATAGCCGTGGTCAAACAGGTGAACGGAGAGATGGATCAGCATATCTTCGGGAGAAGGTACAAGAGTCAGGCGTCCCATAATATTCCTGCGCGCGGCCCTTTCCCACCATTTCCGGATATCCGTACAGCGAGAATTGGCGGTAATATGCCAATGGATTTCCACTATCGCCGGCTTCCGGACATGCCGATAGGGCGGCAGGTGAAAGTGGTTCTCCATAAACCACCGCCGCGATTTCAAGCCGTCTGCCCCTGAATAATCCAGGTCGGTCATGACTCTGTCAGCCAGAATCAATTCATCTTCCTTTACGAGAAGATCGATATCAAGCATGGGCCTCAGCCCGATATCAGGATAGACACCGCCCGCCAGGGCCGCACCCTTCAGGGTGATGGCCTGTAATCCGGCTCTGTCGAAGGCATCCAGGATAGTCTGCAGTTCAGCATAAAGACACATATTTCTGGCGATCGTCTCATGGTAGACCCTCTTTGAGTCTTCCATAACACTGGGAGGGATAAGGCTGAGGTTGGACAGTCCCTTCAGGTTGTGATATAAAAGTTGAAGAATATTGTGGGAACGGGCGGCTTCAGAAATGAATCCCCAGTTCAGCGGGCTTGAAAGAAGGTCGTCGAGTTCCGCGGCATTTTTTGGGGAAACACCGGCCCGCGAGCAGTGAAGCAGCAGCATGTTTTCCCTCGACAGACCGGCAAAGTCTTCATATTCGCCGACTGTCCCTTCAGTTGTTTTAAATGTCATTGGCTGTTTCACCTTACAGTTGCATAAATCAACCCAAAAAAGGGCGGCCGACCGGAAAAAGATCTATATCCCGCACGGCTCTGCAATGTACACCAGGGCCGCCGAATACAATAGATATACATATATGTTTTGCAAGACTCATACCAACTCACCCGCTGCGACAAGAGCGTTCCCATGCCCATGATGCCGTATTTCGGCCTTTTATAGCAGTAGGAGGGCATCACAACCGGAAAGCCGAAAAAGGCTCGAAGTGATTCGCCTTCAGTATGTACATTCCCATTGAAATGCTCTATAATACCCAATTGATGGGGACATCCGAGATCTCCGAGAAAAAATTTTCCATTCTTAAAGAAATCTCTAACGCCATCATTGCATCTGAAGATACCGCAGCGATCGCCAACCTTATGCTGGATCTCGCAATCAGCCACACCGGCGCAGAAAATGGGTCCCTCATGCTGGCAAACGGCAGCGAGGAACTCTACGTCTTTGCCGCGAGGGGAATAGACGCCGGTCTCGCCGGGACTTACCGGGAAAGAATAGGCGAAGGGATTGCGGGTACCGTGGCCGAGAACCGGCAAGCCGCCGTGGTGGCTGATATCGATACCGACGAGCGCTTTAAAGGGAAAAAGAGAGGCCATTACAAGACGAAATCCTTCATCTCCTGTCCGATCTTGAACAAAGAGAAACTGCTCGGAGTCCTCAATATTAATGATAAAAAAAACGGGAGTTCCTTCTCCGAGGATGAACTAATCCTCCTCCAGACCATTGCGAACCAGGCGGCGATAGTTATCGAAAACACCTTTCTCGTGAGCCAGTTAAAGGCCAGGGCAGCAGAACTTCAGCAGATTAACAGAATGCTAATCGAGAGTGACGTTGTGAAGACCGAATTTATAACCCGGATCTCCCACGACCTCCGCACACCTCTCAACTCAATAAAGGGTTCCATTTACTATCTCCAGGTATATGAGAAAGACAGCAAACCGGAACAGAGAGAATTCTATGAGATCATCTCGCAGGAGACGAGCTTACTGATCGAAACAGTTGAAAAGCTTACCGATTTCGTCAGGAAAGAGGACGAAATCGGCTTCGTCAGAAAATCCATGATCAGTCTGGTAGAAATATTGACTGAGGCCTCGGACCAGAGGTTCGTGAAGAGCGCGCTGGCACGAAAAAATCTGACGCTGGTTCTTGATACGCAGGGGTGCAAAGCTGAAGTTTACGCGGACCGTATCAGGGCCATCCAGCTTTTCATCTATCTTATAGAGGCGCTCAGTCACTACCTTAAAGCCGGCGACGGAATGCGTATCACAGTGACTGAAGGCAAAATAGTCAAGGTAACATTGACAATCCCCGGAAGGTCTTCCGCTTTTATGCAGCCGTTCCTCTTCAGCTCCGGACCTTTCTTTTTTTCAGAATCCGAGGAGGAGGAACTGAAGCTCTATCTCGCGGGAAAGCTATCAGTACTGCTCGGATGGGAAATTACGGCCGAAAACGACAACGGTTATCTCCACATCACGATTAACATCCCCAGAGGACTGGCCGGAGCCTAGGCCAAGGCCGGAAACAGCCGTCAATCGGGTCTTTTCGGGATATTCAGAATGTATCCGAAGGAAACAGCCCGAATATCCGGCAGTATCCAAAAGATACAGAAAATATAAGATGAAATCTCCCCCCGGCCCCAAACCTCCGGAACGAAAGCAGGAAGGGCCTTTCTTCCCGTCGGCACTCCCCCCCCGGCCGTGGCACAGGTTTTGCACTATCTGACATAACTAGGAGGTGCGCACGGATTGACCTGTCCGATGCCGTGGTTATGAGACAAAAAGCAAAAGTAATCCTGACAAACGACCTTTTCCGGAGCGTTATCGTTTTGCTTGTTTTTGTCCTCCTGCTGTTAACGTCCTGCGCCGGTAATGAGACCCGAACTCAGGCGTTGCTTGCACAGCACGAGGCTGCTGCCTCGACCTCAGGCACCGATAAGCTGAACACCGAGATCGCCATGAAGAATGTGGAGCTGAAAAAGACCATCTCTTCCTCCGATTACAAGATAGGTGCTGAAGACCTGCTTGAAATCGACGTCTTTCAAGTCCCGGACTTGAAGGCTGTGGAAAGGGTCAGCGCAAAAGGGTACATAAGGCTTGCACTCATCGGCAACGTCGAGGCATCCGGCCGCACGGTCGTGGAACTCGAAACCCTGATAGCAGAAAAGTTGGCTAAGTACGTAAAGGAGCCCCAGGTAAGCGTGTTCGTCAAAGAATACAGGAGTCAGCAGATATCGGTTTTGGGGGCGGTTAAAGACCCTCGCGCCTACTACGTCTCCGGGCAGAAATATCTCCTGGACATGCTCTCTCTGGCCGGCGGTCTGACGCAGGAAGCAGGCAGCATCTGCATAATTCAGGCAGCGTTGACCGCGTCTCCTGAAAGTGGGCCCGGGGCAAAGACGGTTATAGATCTTGACGAACTATTAAAGAACGGGAGGGCCGCCCTGAACATCCCTGTATACGCCGGCGATGTTATTCAAGTCCCCAAAAAGGGTATATTTTTTGTCGACGGGGCCGTCAAAAACCCCGGTGAATTTCCTATAAACGGCAAGACGACTCTCACGGAAGCCATCAGCATAGCAAAAGGCTTCAGCTTTGAGGCCTCCCGTTCGAATATCAGGATTTACAGAGACACCGGTAAGGCCGAGAGGGAAATGATAACCCTGAACTATGATGACATCCTGGAGGGAAAGAGCCGTGACTGCGTCATTAAGGATAAGGATATCGTCCTGGTATCCGTAAACGGCTTTAAAAGCTTCCTGCAAAATTTCTCCGGTGTTCTCAACCTGGGTGGTTTCAGTCTTGGAAAGGGAGCGCTCTATTAAGGAGTATAGAATGCCTGACAACAGTCACGACCGCCGGAATAATCCGGACATGCAGTACCCTATCAGGCCCTACGAGGCGCACCTTCCGCCTTCTCCTCAGGTCGGATACGCCTATTATGAACCGCGGGAAGAGGTTCATCTGAAAGATTATATTGGCGTGGTCTTAAAAAGAAAATGGATTATCCTGTCCTTCCTGGTATCCGTCGTTGTCACCACTCTTGTCTTTACTGCGCTGATGGTCCCTCAGTACAGGTCCACCGTGGTAATAAAGATTGATCAACAGACCCCGAATGTTCTTTCTTTCAAGGGTGTGACGCAGACAGAAGGTTCGGACTATTATGAGACTCAGCAGGAGATACTCAAAAGCCGGGCCCTCGCCGAGAGGGTGATCCGGAGGCTCCATCTGGACAAAACAGAGGCCTTCATGCCCCCCCCCGGCAAACTTGCCGCGATGATCGGCATGATCACCGCTCCGATAAGAAGCGCGATAGCGAGCCTGATGCCTTCAGGGTCGCCGTCTAACCGCGGCGCGGGAAGGAACGGAAAGGTCCTTCCCGACAACCCGCAGATACCCGTATACCTCAGCAACTCCCTCATCAGCAGGCTGGAAGTTACACCCGTGAAGAACTCGGAGCTTGTCAAAGTGAGCTTCTCGTCACAGGACCCGGAAATAGCAGTGAGCGTTGCCAATGCCGTGGCTGATGAATACATAAGCTATGATCTCGACAGCCGGGTCAACGCGGGCAGGGAGGCAAAGGAGTTTCTGGGGAAACAGATTGAAGACGCAAAGGCAAAAGTGGAAGCGTCCGAAAGGCTGCTTAACAATTATGCCTCACAAAACGGGATCATATATCTCGACAGCGACAAATTGAGCGTACTCACAACCAAACTTTCCGAGATCTCCTCTGCCCTGAGCGCGGCGACCACTGACAGAATGCAGAAGGAGGCGCTCTATAGACAGATCAGGGAGTCGGGCACAAACAATCCCGCCATTCTCAATAATTCCCTTATTCAGGGCCTCAAGAGCCAGTACGCGACTCTTGAATCCGAATACCTCAACCTGTCGAGGACCTTTACCCCCGATTATCCGAAGATGAAGAACCTCAAGAGCCAGTTGGATTCACTGCGAAACAGCATTGAGATGGAGAAGTCCAACCTCACGAAATCCGTCCAATCCGATTATGACGCTGCTCTGAAAAAAGAAGAATATCTTAGGGCCGCGTTGAACTCGCAGGAGAAGAAAGTCCTTGATTTTCAGGGAAGGGCAGCCCAATATCAGACCTTGAAAAGAGAGGCTGACGTCAACGTGGCACTGCATAATAATTTACTCCAGCGGTTTAACGAAGTGGGAGTGGCTGCGGTCAGTAAAGCAACTAATATCCAGATCGTGGACAAAGCTCTATACCCAAGGACACCGTATAAGCCCGACAAGCCGCTTAATTTCCTGTTATCGGTCTTTTTCGGACTGTTCGGCGGAGTCGGTGTGGCCTTCCTGGTGGACTACTTCGATGCCAGCGTGAAGGACACGGATGAGATCGAAAAAAGGATGCACATCCCTTCCCTGGGAATGATTCCCTTTCAGTCTCAGCTGCCTCAGGGGACGAGGCCAATGGCGTTTGCCTCGGACTTCAGAAGCCCGGTGGCCGAGGCTTTCCGTTCCATAAGCACCTTTATCGTGTTGTCGTCCTCCATAAAACCTCCGAAGACGATTCTCGTAACGAGTCCGGGAGAAAAAGAGGGGAAAACGACCGTATGCATGAATGTTGCATCTGCGCTCGCAGAGTCACTGGGAAAGGGAATTATTATCGATGCGGATATGAGAAAGCCCAGACTTCACTACTGCTTCGGATTGGATAACAAAACGGGCCTCTCAAACTGCCTTGCCGGCAACATCGAGTTTGACGGCGCAGACAGCAGATTGATCAGACCCACATCCTTTAAAGAACTAAGCATCATAACATCCGGACCTCCTCCGCTTAATCCATCCCAGCTGCTTCACTCCACGAGGATGAAAGACCTGATTGAGGCACTGTATGCTCTCTATAACTTTATTCTTATCGACGCTCCCCCTTTGATGGGAATGCCAGACAGCGTCCTGCTCAGCAGTATGGTCGACGGCACTATTCTGGTTGCAAAAGCCGGTGAGACGCCGCGCAACGCGGTAACAGCCGCCAAACAGATATTTCAGAGCGTTAACGGCAATTTGTTAGGGGTCGTGTTAAACGGAGTAAAGAAGAATGACCTCAAATACGGCTCTTATTCTCAGTATTATTCTTCTTATTTCAAAGAGTAGCGCGTATCTGCCAAGTGAGCAGATTTCCGCGTTCACACAACCGCACAGGTTGCAGACGGAGATGGCGATCTATGGCCGACTTCTATAAGGGTGCTCACAGCGACGGAGACCGCGAGTTCAATTCACTTGTGGCGGCAGGACTCATTTGCGGATTTCGACAGAACTCTCCCCCGGAAGTTTATGAAAAGGCCCTGAAATGTTTCGATGTCTTACTGGATATACTCGAAGATCCCGCCACCGCCGAAAAGATATCGGCGATGATTAACAGCCCCGCCGAAGCCGTAAAGCAGTCAGTGCAGACCATAATCGATCTTCTTCTGTTTAACGCCGCGAACGATCCTTACATGTCCCTGTGTCTGCCCCGGTATGCCAGTGAGGAGCAGATTAACAGAAGATGGAAGCGCCTGATCGTCTCTTATCACCCCGACAAATACCCCGGCCGCCGGGAATATGAAGAAAGGGCCAAGAGGATCAATGAAACCTATGAAACGATACAAAAGACGGGAGAAGGCTTTCATGTCGATGAGGCCCTGCGCAATATTATCAAGAGAAACGCGGATTATGTATCTCTCAATGACGAGATAGCAGGGCGGCTCTCAGGGAAGGAAACGTCACGGGCCTATAAATACCTGAGACATCTGCCGGCCGTCATATTGGTTTCTTCTCTTTTAGTAGCCATTATTTCCATATTGCTTTTTATTTACGCGGGCTAAAGATGGCGCTAATTACATATAAATGTTTGCCGTTCTCCGAATCCGGCCCTCTCTCCGAAGATGAGCCGGTGACGTGCGAAACAGGAAGTCTCCGGATGCCCGCAGAACGTCCGTATAAAATGTGGGATCGACAGCCCGCGTGCGGATTTTTTGACATACACTGCCACATCCTCCCGCAGCTGGATGAGGGACCCCTGACGGTGGAAGAGTCCATAAAAATGCTTCACCTGGCCTCTGACGACGGCATTTCCGGAATAGTGGCGACACCGCACATCATTAGCGGTATTTACGACAATACGAAGGAAATCATTGAGAGGGCGATCGCTGAGCTGAAAGTGTCGGCAAACCGTGTCGAGATTTTTACGGGAGCCGAGATACGGATAGGCAGGGACCTTGCGGCGCGGATCGACAGCAGGGAACTGCCCCTAATAAACAACAACAATTTTATTCTTTTGGAATTGCCGACCTACGTCATTCCGCCGCTGCGCGAGCTGGAAATTATCGTAAGAGGCCTGAGAAACAGGCAGATAAGCCCCATATTCGCCCACCCTGAAAGGAATGTGCCGATCATGAAGGATTTGTCGATTATGGAAAAACTGATAAAATGCGGGGCACTTTTTCAGATGACCGCAATGAGCGTAACTGACAGCGTCATGCGGAGGTCCGCGCTGAATATGATCAGGAAGGGTTATATCCATGTTGTTGCGTCCGATGCCCATGACGCCCGGAAAAGACCGCCGATCCTCTCTGCAGCGCACAAAATGATTTCGAGGAAGCTCGGCGGTGAGATTGCGGAGAGGCTGTTCACCCGCAACCCCTTGAAAATAATACGGGGAGAAGACATCGGATAGGGTTTCCCGCTGCCGACCGGGGGGCTCCGGCCCGGTCCTCACATCACAATCGACGTTCGCAGCCTTCCCGACAATGTTCGCTATCAGACCAAAACTGGCAGCCGCCATCCTCCGAAGTTCGCCCGCCCTGTTGCCTCACGTAAAAATCTACACGAAATGGAATTCGTTGCCTCACAAGAAAATCTATTCCAAATGCGTATGAGTTTAGCATTCCTGAGAGGCCTTCTGGAAGACAGCTTCACCAGAGGCCGT
>JBJKPE010000229.1:0-11269 GCA_046706685.1 Thermodesulfovibrionales bacterium
GATTAAAGAACCTGTTTTCCCTTATCTCTTTGCTTATGAGACGGCCCATGTTCATGAAACTGAGATAGGAAATGTTTCCCGCCTGCAGAAGGTCCGATACAATCCCTTTCAGGTTTATACACATATCGTACAAAAGACAAAGCCCTTTTTCGGGCGTATCCTGCCTGTAAAGGTTCTCCCGGAACATATCACGCCTGGCGGCAGTAAGGAGTTTTGTCTCTGCAAACTTCTGGAACCAGTAAGCGTTTTTTCTGCTGTCCGGTATAATGACCTCAAGTATCCCCAGCAGGCGCAGAATCGTGTCTCTCACGATAACCAGATCATCCGAAAAGTTGGCAATAGCAAGATCTTCCTGAGGGGGGCGGACGTTTTCAATGCTAAAAAAACGTTCCATCGCCCGGAGCAGCACATCCACTTCGGAGAAGAGCTCCCCATTGACCTTCTTCGATGCCGAAATCCAGTTCTCTGTATCTCCTCCGCCTTCTCTCAGGACCATCGCAACAGTATCACCCGCTCATTTTCCCGGAACATGTATCGCCTCGCCGTGAACGTCTTCCGCGGCCTCCATCATCCCCTCCGAAAGGGTGGGATGGGTATGTATGGTGCCGGCAATGTCCCTGGTCGTGAGGCCGGCACGCATCGCAACTGCAGCTTCGTGAATGAGGTCCGAAGCGTGCGGCCCTATGATATGGACACCGAGGACCTTGTCGGAATTCTCTTCCGATATGAACTTTATGAAGCCCGAAATCTCTCCTATGGCGTGGGCCTTGCCGAGCGCCCTGAACTGAAAATGGCCGGTCTTATAAGCAATACCCTTTTCGGCGGCCTGGTGCTCCCTCAGACCTACCGATGCGATCTCCGGGGAAGTAAAAATCGCCGCCGGCACGACACTGTAGTCCATTTCGGACTCCTGTCCCATGGCATTCTTTACAGCCACGATCCCCTCAGCCGATGCCACATGTGCCAGAAGCATCCCTCCGATAACGTCGCCGACGGCATAGATTCCGGGAATGTTGGTCTCCATCCTGCTATTTACAAGAATGTTCCCTCTCTCCCCTTTCTTCACGCCGACCGTCTCCAGTCCCATGTTTTCGCTGTTAAAAGCCCTCCCGATGGAAACGAGCGCCTTCTCGGCCGACAGCTCCTTTCCGTCCGAAAGGAAAGCATGCACGCCGTCGTCCCCGACTTCCACCTTTTCGATCTTGACGCCGGTGATCAGTTTTATCTTCTTCTTCCTGAATTCCCTTTCGAGAAGTTCCGAGATCTCCCCGTCTTCAGTGCTGACCGCCCTCGGCATCATCTCGACCATCGTAATCTCAGTCCCCAGCTCCCGGTAGATGCAGGCAAATTCGGACCCTATCACGCCCGCACCTATAATAAGGAGACTTTCCGGAATCTCCATAAGCTTCAGTGCGTCGCTCGATGATATGATCCTCTCGCCGTCGAAGGGTAAAACAGGGATACGCGCCGGCCGCGATCCCGTAGAGATAATGATCCTGTCCGCCTCGACAGTCTCGCTGCCGCCGTCCTTCCTCTTCACCTCAACACTTGTTGGAGATGTGAGAGTGCCTCTTCCCATCCGGAGATCGATGCCCCAGCTCTTGAAGAGCCCCTTTATCCCCTTCACCTGGATTCCGACCACCTTGTCTTTTCTTTCCATTATCTTCGGAAGGCTGGCCACAATCTCGCCCTTCAGCTGCATCCCGAATTTTTCGAGCTCCTTGACCTTCGCAAGCACCTCGCAGGAACCGATCATGGTCTTTGTCGGGATACATCCCCAGTTAAGGCATGTCCCGCCCACCTCGTCGTCTTCGATGACCGTTACCCGGGCACCAAGTCGGGCCGCTTTAATGGCGGCTACGTACCCGCCGGGGCCTGCTCCAACAATCGCAAGCCTCATTTCGATTCTTCTTCGATATATTTGTCATAATCCGAGGCATCCATCAGGTCATCCACTTCAGATGGATTATCGAGTTCTATGACGGCAACCCATCCTTTTCCATACGGATCTTCATTTATGACCTCCGGAGATTCCGACAGATCCTCGTTGACCTTCACGACCTTTCCGCTCACAGGCGAAATAACAGAGGAGGTCGCTTTAGTGGACTCTATCTCCGACACCTCACGGTCGGCATCAGCCGAGGAGCCGACCTCGGGCAGGTCGATGTAGACTATATCTCCCAGTGCGTCCTGGGCGTAATCCGTGATCCCGATTGTCCCCTTATTCCCGGCGATCCTCACCCATGTGTGCTCTTTGTGGTATTTGACATCATCAGGATTCATTGATATATCCTCCTTTATGCACTATTGAGTTTTTGTTTTATTATCAAAGCCTTTTCCTGTCTGTCAAGAAAGGTCAGCGCGGCTGCACACCGCGGGCCGCATGAGAGACGAAACGCCTTTCCTCTACGGACCGGCGCGACTAGTATAACTATATCATTAAACTCCGGAGGGAGAAATCAAAATTTTATTTTTTCCCTGAGTTCGATGATCTTCCGAAGTGCGTCTTCGGGTTTGAGGTTATCCATGTCGAGCTCCATTATTTCGTTGGCCACGGAATCGTTCACCGACGAGAACAGATCCAGTTGCTGCTTCCGTTTTCTGGTCTTTTTCCTCGCCAGCTTCGGAGTTCCCGTCTCGTTCAGCTCCTCGTTCTCCAGGTTGTGCAGCACTTCCTTGGCCCTGGCAATTATACTGTCGGGAATGCCCGCAAGCCGCGCCACCTGGATGCCGTAACTCTTGTCGGCTGGGCCTTCTTCTATCTTCCTGAGAAAAATTATCTCGTCTCCCCATTCCCGCACCGATACGTTGTAGTTCCTCACGCCGTCAAGGGTCAGAGCAAGCTCCGTCAGCTCGTTATAATGGGTGGCAAAGAGAGTGCGCGCCCTGGTGACGTTCACAATGTATTCAGCCAGTGCCCAGGCGATGCTGATCCCGTCAAAGGTGCTCGTGCCCCTGCCCACTTCATCGAGGAGTATCAGGCTCTTCGATGTGGCGTTGTGGACGATGTTTGCCGCCTCAATCATCTCCACCATGAAAGTGCTCTGTCCCTGTGACAAAAAGTCGGATGCACCTATCCTGGTAAATATGCGGTCCACAATCCCTACGGTCGCGGATGCGGCAGGAACAAAACCGCCCATCTGGGCCATCAAAACGATAAGCGCCACCTGCCTCATATAAGTTGACTTCCCGGCCATATTGGGACCGGTGAGCACATGGAGCATGTTGTCCTGATTGTCGATGAGCGTGCTGTTTGGTATAAACCGTTCGCCGGCCAGAACGCGTTCGAGGACGGGATGCCGGCCGTCAGTGATTTCGATGGCCCCTTCCTCCGTGACCACGGGCCGCACATAATTATGGCGTTTTGCAACCACGGCCAGAGACGCAAGAAAATCGACAGCTGCCAGTACATTAGATGCCGTTGAAAGCCTCCCTGTCTCCTCCCTCACCGATCCAAGAATCTGCTGGAACACATCATACTCCAGGTTTTTCAGCCTCTCCTCGGCACCGAGCACCTTATTTTCATATTCCTTGAGTTCCGGCGTGGTGAACCTCTCGCTGCTGACAAGGGTCTGCTTCCTGATATAGTCGTCAGGGACCATGTCGATGTTTGTCTTAGTTATCTCGATGTAGTAGCCGAAGACCCTGTTATAACCGACCTTCAGAGAAGATATACCTGTCCTCTTCCTCTCCCTCAGCTCCATCGCCGCGATAACGTCCCTGCTCTGGGTCGACATATTTCTAAGTTCGTCGACTTCACCGTTATATCTCTCCCTGATAATGCCGCCCTCCCTCACGCCGAAGGGCGGGCTGTCCACGATACTTCTTCCGATGAGGTCTCCAAGCAGCGAAAGATCCGGAATCTCCTCCTGCAGGGCTTTTAGTCCGGTTTCACGGGCGGAGGAAAGGGCCGCCTTGATCCTGGGAAGTTCCGAAAGAGAGTTTCTTATCGCCGCGAGGTCCCTTGCATTGGCGCTCCCCGAAGACACGCGCGATGAAAGCCTCTCGATGTCCTGGATCTTTCTGAGGGATGTCCGCAGCGCTTCGAGCAGTTCAAAGTCATATACAAAATAGTCCACCGCCTCATGTCTGTTTCTGATTTCGGAAGCGTCTATGAGGGGCCTGAGCAGCGCAGACCTCAGGAACCTGCCGCCCATCGGCGTCAGCGTTTCGTCCATGACCCCGATAAACGTGCCCTCCCTGGAACCGTCCTTCAGGCTGCGGGTCAACTCAAGATTACGCTGGGCGGCGGCATCGATAAACATGCATGAGGACTCTCTGAGAGTGCTGATCTTCTTAAATGCAAGGGCTTCCTTCTGAGTGTTCTCCAGGTAACCAAGAAGCGCGCCTGCGGAGGAAATTGCCGATGTCAGCCCCTCACAGCCGTACCCGTCGAGAGAGGATACGCGAAAATGGCGGAGGAGCGTCCTGTACGCCTCGGGATAGTCGAAATACCAGTCCTCGACGGCGGACACAAAAAATCCCGACAGGGCCTCCCTGTAATGAATATTTTCCTTAATGCTCTCCGGAAGAAGTATCTCCCTGGGTTCGAACCTGCTCACCTCGTCTTCTATGGCTTCACCGGTTTCAAAAAGTATGAATTCACCGGTCGAAATATCCGCCGCCGCAATGCCATGTTTTTCTCCCGCTGGAAGGATGCTGACGATGAAACTGTTCTCTTTCGGGTTCTCCGGAGTGTGCGTCCCGGGGGTGATCACCCTCACCACCTCCCTGGCCACGATGCCTTTAGCTTCCTTCGGGTCCTCCATCTGTTCGCATATGGCGACCTTCTGACCTGCCTTGATCAGACGCGCGATGTAGGACTCGGATGCAAAATAGGGTACACCGCACATCGGTATCGGATTGTCTCTCGCTTTTTCCCGAGTAGTAAGGGCGATCTGAAGTATCTTCGACGCCTTTTCCGCGTCCTCGCCGAACATCTCGTAAAAGTCTCCGCACCTGAAGAGGACAACGGCGTCAGGGTATCTCTCTTTTATCCCAAAATACTGCTTCATCAAGGGTGTAAGATCGGACATTACACCTATTAAATAATATCGGGTCATGAAAGTTCAACCTTGAAATTCCGGCCGCGTGATTTCTTGACTTATTTCCGAAAATATCTTTATACTGTAAGGTATTCCCCGGTTTTATCGACATGAAGATACTGATAGAGGATATCCCGGACGAAGGTCTGGATATAGACTTGGAGGAGAAAATGGACATAGAGGATGTCACTCTGTTTTCTCCTGTGGCGGGGCATCTTGAGGTAAACAAGACGGGGAATGAAATCGTAGTCAGAGGCGGTCTGCATGCTGAACTCGGACTCCGGTGCAGCAGGTGTCTAAAGGACTTTGACCGGAGAGTCGACATCCCTGTGAGCGCCGTATACCACCCGATTGAAGACATTTCAGCGGGGCGCCACTCACTGAGGGACGATGAAATGGATACCGGCTTTTACAGGGGGGAGGAACTTGATCTGCAGGAGCTCGTCAGGGAACAGATACTCCTCAATATACAGATGAAATCCCTGTGCCGGGAATCCTGCAAGGGGCTCTGTCCCAGGTGCGGAGCTGATTTAAATACGGAAACTTGCAGTTGCATCACAAAGGAGATTGATCCCAGACTTGAAGTTCTGAAGAATTTTTTCGAAAAAAGAAAGGAGTAGAAAAATTGGCAAATCCCACGCATAGACATTCGAGGACAAGACGGGACAAGAGAAGGGCAAACTGGAAGGGCCAGCAGCCGAACCTTACCGCATGTCCGGAATGCAAGGAAATGAAACTGTCGCACAGGGCCTGCCCGGGCTGCGGGACCTATAACAGCCACAAGGTTCTTGAGATAATCGAAAAATAAAGATGAGAGTCGCTCTTGACGCTATGGGGGGAGACCATGCTCCATCTGTAAATGTTGAGGGGGCGGTTGAGACCGTAAAGGAACATGACGACATCGACGTTACCCTTGTCGGTAATTCCGAACTTATAAAGAAGGAACTCGGCAACAAGCGTTTCCCCGAGAACCGCATTTTGCTGGAGCATGCCTCCCAGGTAGTCGAGATGAACGAATCTCCTACCACGGCTATACGGAGAAAGAAGGATTCCTCCATCCGCATCGGGATCGAACTCGTCAAATCAGGAAGGGCGGACGCCTTCGTCAGCGCAGGTCACTCGGGCGTCATCATGGCCACATCCCTGCTGCTGCTCCGCACCGCACCCGGTGTGGACAGACCGGCAATCGCTACGATAATGCCTACGATAAAAGATACCTTCGTACTTCTTGACGCAGGGGCGAATGTAGACTGCAAGCCAGAAAACCTCCTGGAGTTCGCGCTGATGGGGAATACTTACTGCAAACTCGTACTCGGCCGGTCAGAACCCAGGGTCGCCCTCCTAAGCATCGGGGAAGAAGATACCAAGGGGAACGAACTCACAAAAGAGGCGTTCAAGCTCATCAGGAGAACGAAGATAAACTTTATAGGGAACATCGAGGGAAAGGATATTTTTACCGGCCGAGCCGACGTTGTGGTCTGCGACGGCTTTATCGGGAATATCGCCTTAAAGATAAGCGAGGGGCTGGCGGAAACGGTGCTCAAAATGCTCAAAAGAGAAATAACCTCCGTATCCACCGGGCGGGTCGGCTACCTCCTGATGAAGCCGGCCATACGTAATTTCAAGAGGAGGACGGACTACGATGAATACGGAGGCGCGCCGCTGCTGGGCATAAACGGTGTATCCATAATAAGCCACGGCAGGTCCTCGGCGAAGGCCATCAAGAACGCCCTCCGTGTCGCCGCTGATTTCGCCGCCAAGAAGGTGCCGCAGGCGATCTCGGCCGACATCGCCGACAATCTGCAGGAGACAACGGGGAGATAAGATGTTGAAGGGAAGGATAATATCCACCGGTTCGTATGTCCCGGAAAATATCATCACAAATCATGATATCGAAAAGATCGTCGATACCTCCGACGAGTGGATAATGGAACGGACCGGCATAAGAGAGCGCAGGGCGGTGAACGCTGATCAGGCGTCCTCTGATCTGGCCTTCGAGGCCGCCAGTTCAGCGCTGAAGAGGGGCAACATCAAACCCAAAGACCTCGACCTTATTATTGTCGCAACGATCACCGGTGACATGCCCTTCCCTTCGACGGCCTGCTTTCTTCAGAGCAAGCTGGGGGCGAAAAACGCCGCTGCGTTCGATATCAATGCTGCGTGCTCCGGTTTTATTTACGGCCTGCATGTCGCAAACGGCCTTATAAAATCCGGAATGCACAAGAGGATTCTCCTGGCCGGGGCGGAATCCCTCACGAAAGTGACGGACTGGCAGGACAGGTCCACCTGCGTCCTTTTCGGCGACGGCGCCGGTGCGGTAGTAATCGAGGCGACCACCGGGAAAAGGGGCATTTATTCTACGCATATATACTCGGACGGGAATTTGTCCGACCTGATCGCCCTGCCGGGCGGCGGGTCCCGATATCCGAGTTCAACCGATACGCTTCTCAAGCGGCTCCATTTCATCAAGATGAAGGGCAATGAAACCTTCAAGGTCGCAGTGAGGACGCTTGAAGAACTTGCTGCGAAAACACTTGAAGACCATAAAGTAGATCCTTCACAACTCTCCCTCCTTATCCCTCATCAGGCCAACCTTAGAATTATTCAGGCGACGGCAAGACGCCTGAACCTGCCGGCGGAAAAGGTCTTTGTCAACATAGAAAAATACGGCAATACCTCTGCCGCATCAATAGCAATCGCACTGGACGAGGCGGTCGCGTCAAACCGGATAAAAGACGGGGATTACATCCTGCTTGAAGCATTCGGAGGGGGACTGACCTGGGCCTCTTCTTTGATCAGATGGTAGCCTGATCATTTCTTCCTGTTTTTCCGCACCGACCTGACATGCCATATCCGGAACAGCCTGTTCAGCCTGTCTTTATATACCATCGAAAAGAATATGATCACCACTCCTATCCCGAAGAGGACAAAAAACCGGTAATACTGATGGTGCCGGACATATGAACCACCAAGAGTGATCAGAACAGTGCCGAGAAACCTACCCACAGTGCTGATGACGAGAAATTCTTTTGTGCTGAGGTGTCCGAGACCCAGGATGTAGCAGAGGAGGTCCTTGGGCATGCCCGGAATCAGAAACAGGAGGAATACGAGAAACGCCCCCTTGTGATGCAGGAGGTAGTCGTATTTGTCCAGGGTCTCCTTTCTTACAAACCTCTCGACAAAGGGCCTTCCGAATATCCGCGAGAGTGTAAAGGCGCCCCATGAACCGAGCGTCAGCCCTACAGTGGAAAGAAAAATACCGAGGACCGGTCCGTATACGTACCCTCCTATGAATCCGGTCACTTCCCCCGGGATCGGCGCAGCAACCACCTGCAGCGTCTGGAGGAAGATAAAGCCGAGGAAGGAGACCGGCCCAAGCGAACCAAGAAAGGACATAATCCTCTTTTTGTCCATGAAGAACCGGAACGTCCCCGTCTTGTACAGGATCAAAACCAGTCCCAGGAAAAAAAGAAGAAGTGATACCCTGAGCCAGATGTGGCTGTTCTTCTTACCGACCGTTGGGTTTTCTATTTTTCACCCTTGCCCGACACTCTTTCCATGACCGTCTTGATCAGATCTATCGGCACCGGGAATATGATCGTAGAATTCTTTTCAGTTGCAATCTCCGTCAGGGTCCCGAGGAATCTCAGCTGGATCGCCAAAGGCTCCGTGGCCATGATTTTTGCCGCATCGGCAAGCTTCTGCGACGCCTGGAAATCGCCGTCGGCATGGATAATCTTGGCCCTCCGCTCCCTTTCGGCCTCCGCCTGTCTGGCGATCACCCTCTGCATGTTTTCCGGAAGGTCGACGTTCTTCACCTCCACCGCAGTCACCTTTACGCCCCAGGGTTCGGTCTGAAGGTCAATGACCTTCTGGAGCTCCGAATTAAGGTCTTCCCTCTTTGCAAGCAGCTCATCCAGCTGGCTCTGGCCGAGAATCGACCTCAGGGTAGTCTGGGCTATCTGGGAAGTGGCGTAGAAGAAGTCCTCGACGGCGGTGATGGCCTTTTCAGGGTCCATCACCCTGAAATAAACGACGGCGTTCACCTTGACCGTAATGTTGTCACGGGTAATGATGTCCTGCGAGGGCACATCGAACGTAACGGTCCTCAGGCTCACCCTCACGAGCTTGTCAATGACCGGCCAGATGAGCACAAGCCCGGGGCCTTTCACGGGTATGATCCTTCCGAGCCTGAAAACTACCCCCCTTTCATACTCCTTCAGTATCCTGATTGCACTCGAAAGAAAGTAAAGAGCGAGAATCAATACAAAAAAGAACCCGATAAACGACGGCGTCAAATCCATTTCTATCCTCCTTTTGATTTAGTGACTTTCAGCTTCAAGTCCGTAACCGACTGGACCACGATCCCGGCCCCCTTTGGAATAAAATCATCAGCGTAGGCGGACCAGAGCTCCCCCTGGACCAGGACCATTCCGCCCTCCCCGGTTATGTCTGTTTTTGCTGCGCCCTCCATCCCTACGATACCTTCTCTGCCCGTTATCGGCTTTCTCCTGAAGGCCCGGTAAGCGAGGCTGAACGTAATTGTGAAGAAAAGAGCCGTGAAGACAACTGCCGGAAGGATCAGGTAGAGAGAAAGCCTGAAGAAAGGGGCGGGAGACTCAAAGAGCATAAGCGAACCCAGTACCATTGAGATGATGCCCCCGATCGTGAGTATGCCGTGAGACACGATCTTGATTTCCAGAATGAAGAGAACGAGGCCGAGGATTATGAGCAGGAGTCCGGCGTAGTTGACAGGCAGAGTCTGGAAAGAATAAAAGGCAAGTATCAGGAAAATCGCTCCCGTAACGCCGGGGAAAATCGTTCCGGGGTTTGTGAACTCGAAGAACAGCCCATAGAAACCGAGGAGCATGAGTATGTACGCGACGCTTGGATCGGATATGAAATCCAGTATCTTATACCTCCACCCCATCTCCTTTCTGACTATCACCGCATCCGTCGTCTTCAGTGTAATCTCTCCCATGCCCGTTTTCACCTTCCAACCGTCCACGGATCTCAGCAGGGAATTCAGATCGGGGCTCACAATGTCGACCACATGTTCTTTTAGCGCCTCTTCCGCGGCAACGGAAACGCTTTTTCTGACAGAGTCTTCAGCCCACTCCGCGTTTCTCCCGTTTCTCTCGGCAAGGGACCTGATGTAAGCCGCCGCGTCATTCACAACCTTCTTTTCCATAGTCTTGTTCAGCTCCCCGCCTCCCATACCAACAGGATGGGCAGCGCCGATGTTAGTGCCGGGCGCCATGGCGGCAACGTCAGCTGCAAGTGTGATAAAGACACCTGCCGAGGCGGCCCGCGCCCCGCTGGGAGCTATGTATACTATAACGGGAGTGGAACTGCCTATGATCTCCTTGACTATGCTCCTCATGGATGTGTCCAGCCCGCCCGGGGTATCCAATTCTATCACAAGGGCAGCGTCACGCCTTTCATTCGCCTCAGCGAGGCTCCTGTCGATGAATTCGGCCGCAACAGGGTTAATCACCCCGCTAACCCTGATGACGAGCACTTTGTCGCTGCGGACCGCTGAATGAGAAAATGATAAAAGAACGGCAATGAAGACCACAGGAAGGGTCAGGAAGATTCCCTTTTTCATAATATAAATTATACTCAAATGCTGGAAATATTATTTTATAATGCCGAACGAGGCAGAATAATTGACAAAACCACACGATTTTTGATATAAAAATTGGTTGCTTCATGCATAATAGTAAGTATGCTTCCCGGTAGCTCAGCCGGCAGAGTCCCGAAGGCTTTCGGGATTAACCACTGGGTCGGGAATCGAAGATAGTTGTTGTAATGTTCCCGGGTAGCTCAGCCGGCAGAGCAGGTGGCTGTTAACCACCCTGTCGGGGGTTCGAATCCCTCCCCGGGAGCCAACTTTTCGGGGGGTCTTCAATCAGTGCCCTTCTTCGTCTACATCCTGCGCAGTTAAAGTACCGGCCACTATTACGTCGGCCATACGGACGACATCCGTAGAAGGACCGTCCAGCATAATGATCCGGACTATCATGGGTCTTTACATACAAAGAGGAACAAAGGACCCTGGATCTGTCTTTACTCCGAGCAATATGATACTCGCTCACAAGCTATGTATAGAGAAAGGCAGATCAAGTCAAGAAAAAGCAGAGTCTACGTCGAGAAACTCATCAGCCGGCAGAGTCCCGAAGGCTTTCGGGATTAACCACCCTGTCGGGGGTTCGAATCCCTCC
>JBJKPE010000230.1:0-68558 GCA_046706685.1 Thermodesulfovibrionales bacterium
AGTACCATCGGCAGCGGCATTCACCTGATCAGGCCCAGTGAACTCCTGGGCGCCGCCGATGATACCCGTTGCCGGGGATGGACAGTTTACACAGGTCGCATCATCGGTTCCGTAAAGGTCCATATAATGGGTGCCGCCTGTCTCATCGAATGGCCAATAGTGGATCATCTTTGAGGGGCAGGGCGGTGGCGCAACAACCGATATGGTAAAACTCTGTCCGGCCTGTGGATCTATGCCGTTACTGGCCTGAACATCGACGTCGAAATTGCCAGTGGCCGAAGGCGTCCACTGGATCAATCCCGTTGTGCCGTCGATCGACATACCGGTCGGATAAGTAATAAGGCTGTAGGCAGGAGCCGGGTTGGCCATCGCGTCGACATAGTATCTGTAAGGCTTACCTGTGAAAGCGGCCGTGACTGGAGCCGAAATGATCGTCGGTGCGACCTGGTTGCATACAGGCAGGAAGCTGCTGAGGGCGTGAAACCAGACATTTGACATTTTGCCGTAGCCGACGGTGGTGGGATGCCACTCATCGTAGAGGTCATCCGGATAAATAAGAGCATCTTCCTGGTCCACGACAATGATCTTGTCGCCGTTGGCGATACGGGCCATCGCCATGGTATTGACGTTGTTGTTATACTGGGTGATCGCCGTGTGGGCAGCCGTACCGGCGGTTCTGGTGTTAATGATAAGGGCCAGGATGACCGTGATATCCGGGTTGTAGCTGTAGATCTGGTCCAGAATGGTGCTGAGCATAGTGGTGCTCGTGTCATAGGGCGGTGTGTCAACGTTGTTGGTGCCGATGTGCAGCAGAATGACATCGGCTGGATTGGCCATAAGGAAATTATATACATCACCTGCAAGATCCTGGGCCGTGTAGCCGGCTTCTGTGAGTTCTCCCTGATGGTCCACATCGAAGGGAGGGGATGCCAGAGACCCCGATTTTCGCCCTCCGACAAAATCAATATCGTAGCCGGCACTCTCCAAGGCCAGATAAAGAGACTGACGATACCCGGTAAAGGCATTTGACGGCGGCTCGTAAGGCCCGTTTATTTCCAGAGCCGGATCATTTTTCCCGAGGGTGATCGAATCGCCCAGCGGCATGATCCTTACTGCTGAACCGCAGCCGCAGTAGCCCAGCCGCAAGCCGACAGACCCGTCGTAATAGTGCTGGGTGATGACGGCTTCCGGAAGCGCAATGTTGTACAGCGCCACCTCATCTATTGTCCCGGCAAAGTGATATCCTGCATCAAGGTTCAGCCAGCCTATGTCCAGCGCGGCCGTGGCCGAGTCAAAACCGCTGGTATACGCTTGGACCGTAGATGCCTCTATTCCCTTGTCGACATAGAGGCGGAGCTCGTTTGTACCTGCGTCTCTTACTGCCGCAATGTGGTGCCAGAAACCATCCGTTACATCGGTTGCTCCCGAAAGAATAGCTATGCTTCCGGCTTTGTCCTGTAACACAAAGGTAGCCTCGCCGCCGTCCTTGCACCCCACCCACCAGTGAAGCTTTGTAGTACTGTCGGTCCTGCCCGCAATGACTTGACCGCCGGAGCAGGCGTTTGCAGTGTCGGCTTTCATCCAGAACTCGACTGAGAAGCTGTTGGTAATGCCCCAATCGAATGGCTGAGCTGCAGGCACAGTTACGCCGTCGTTTATCCCGTCAAAGAGGAGGCCATTGCTGATCCTGCCCGCTGCAGTAGCCGGACAGGAGTCCCCGGTACAGCCTGCCTCCACACCACCTGCGATGTCGGCAAACGTAGTACCTCCGGTCTCGTTGAACGTCCAGTAATTTGTTATATTCTCGGGACAGCCGGGAGGTGCCTGAGCCAGAGCGGCGTTATCGGCCGCACCAAGGAAACTTAAAGAGATGATTACTGTCGCAGACAGAACAAATTTCTTCATTTCACAGATCTTGCCGAACATCTTCGTCCCCTTCCTTGCTTTGATACTCATTTATCTTTCTTGGGCCGGCTGAAGAAGTATTATTCTCTTTTTAAAGGCCTGCCGGCACGTTTAACTCGGACATGGAAGTACATGGATTTCAGCTGATCCCGGACAACACCCCCAGGCGGCCGAAACTGCCTTTTATGGACTGAAACCGACGTTCCGAGGTCCGATTGTGACCATCTTTTCCGACACAATGACTCCTTCGTAATAAGAGTCAGTATTGAAATCCGAACACCAGACCTTCTCTGTAGCCGTCTACGCAGGCCACCCAGTGTTTTCCGGCCGTTTGGTGCGGGTCTATTGTGTGCATCCCTTTTGCGTTCCAGCCTGAGCCGTGCGCCTTTATGACCGGGTTGTCCTGGACTTCTCTTTCGCTATATTTCGCAGTGGTAAGCCGGGTAACTTCAAATGCCCGCACCCTATGTCCGTAGCACAGATCGGAATCCTGGGCAAACCTGAGGATCTTGTTCTGAAGAGCGATGACCCTTCCTCCGGGTCTGGCCTTTCCGCAATCTCCCATCACCAGAGGACTCTGGGGATGTAGTGTCCACGGGCCGAACAGCGAGTCCGCAAAATAGAGATGGAGAGTGTCATCAGTCACCCCGGTAAACATCCACCATTTGTCGTCAACGTGAATTACCGACGAATCGATAAACGGAAATCCTTTCAGCAGCGTACCGCACATTTTCCACTCGTTGGGAAAATCAATCGCCCTGTACAATCTTACTGAATTTGTCTCATGGGCCTCCGGGATCATATAGTACTCATTTTCCCATTCAAACACATAGGGGTAGGACAGGTGGAAGGGCTCATTCAATACAATCCGCCTGTATCTCCAGTTCAGTCCATTATCGCTTTCCGCGAGCCCTATTTCTCCCTTCCCTGTCCGGCTATTCATAGCTTCGAAGAACATATGCCACTTTTCGCGGGTCCGGACCATAAACGGGTCTGCGACAAAGTCGGCAGGTATATCTGTGACATCCCCCGCTGTAAGGACGGGATTTCTTAGCCCTTCAGGGGAGGAAAGACTTAAAGGGGAATCACCCGCATAAATCCCGATAGACCATCTGAAATCCTTCTTTTGAAAGAAAGGGATGCTTCTTCTTCGGATCAGAATCCCGCATGTGAATCCGATCAGCAGATATGTCAAATCGGCGACAGTCATTGCAAGCGATGAAAAAAGCGCATCACCAGTCGTTGTGATCCCTCACGTACCAGTTGCGCCTCTGGGCGCGGCCCAGCCTCAACAACTCCGGAACAGTCACAAAGCTGAAGCGGCCGCTAACTTTCTCAAAAAAAATATCGAGTGCCTCAATCATGGGAAGCCGGTCTTCAGCTCCTCTCACAGAAGGGTTCCACAGAGAGTCATGGAGCAGAGTAATGCCTCCCGGCTCCAGCCGGTTCTCAAGTTCCCGCGCGGTCCAGCCCGGGTCATGCTTTTCCCAGTCGAGTGCATGCGAGTTATACATGATGACTTTGTATCCGAGCAACAGGGTATCAATAAGGGTCATCACCGTCTGATGCGCATAGGGCGGTCGGAATAGCCTGCAGCCGTACGGTGAGATGGCTTTCTCACATGCAAGAATCTGTTTGTGCCTTTCCCTGGCTGTAATAGAGGGGAAAGAAGGATGGTCCCAGGAATGAACGCCTATTGCGTTGCCGGCCTCCGCAGCCCTTCTGACCAGCTCGGGGTGGCGCTCTGCAGCCTTTCCGATCATGAAAAACGTGGCACGGGCCCGATGTTTTTCCAGCAGGTCAAGGACGCGAGGTGTAAATTCAGGGTGAGGCCCGTCGTCGAATGTAAGAGCGGCAACCGCTTCCGAAGTCTTCACATGCGTGATAGTGCCCCCGACCCTTGCTGTGAGAGCAGCACCGATTAACCAAAGTTTGCCTGTCATGTCAGTCATGTTCATCTTAGATAAATGACCTGTCTATGATCGATAAAATTACAGCGCGACGATCCTGTATTTGATGCTGCCCTTCAGACGACCGGTGCGATAGCCGGCTTCCCATACAAAGCCTGCCATGTCCCCCTTGCTGCGGATACTTAAGAAGTGTCTGGGGAGATGAAGCCATGACCGTATTCCTGCCGTCAACGAGGATCCCGGCATTCCCAGGGGCCGGTACTTTCGGCAGATTTTGGCGTTATACTCGCCGCAGCCGCGCGCCTGCCTGAAAATTCCGGCGATGCTGTCTCTGAACCTCACATGCAGGACTGCGTCGGGGACGAAACGAAGTTCGAATCCCTTCAGCTGGATCCTCCAGCAGTAATCGGTATCCTGGAGTCTTGTCATTGTTTCGTCGAATCCACCCACTGCGTTATGGAGCCAATGCCTGACTCCCAGCGTGCTGCCTCCTGCATGAGGAAGAAAGGGGGGATCGGTGTACTTCTGGATATCTTCGCCCTGCGGATTTCTGTGAGTCCTTTTAACCCAGGGAGCGTTCAGTTTTTCAATGTCCATGCGGCAGGCGACAAAGTCGTGTCCGGAAAGTGCCGTACCCATGGCGGCTGTCCACCCGGGTGCCACCTCATCATCCGCATCGCAGAAGGCAAGGGATTCGCCGCGCGCCGCCTTTGCGGCTGTGTTGAGGGCAAATGACTTACCGCGTTTCGCCGATGCATCCACGATACGGAGATTCGGCAGGCGGTCCGCATATTGTTTCGCTATTGCGACCGTTTCATCGGTGCACCCGTTGTCGGCGACGATGACCTCCCATGGTTCGTCCCACTGTTGCACAGCAAGGGCTTCGAGCTGCCCGGCTATTGTGTCGGCCACATTCAAACAGGCGATTATTACGCTCAGCTTAATTGGGGAGCTGCAACTCAGTGTTTCAGCGTGTTGCATAAATCTATGTATCTCCTCACCTGCAGATCCAGAGAGTATTCATCCAGGGCGATCTCACGGCTCCTCCTGCCCATGTTAGTGCGAAGCGATTCATCTTCGAGCAGTTGAACGATGAAAGCGCTGAATTCTTCTGTACTTCCCGGCTCTGCCAGGCAGCCTGTTATTCCCTGCCTGACGGCGTCCGGAACCCCGCCGACCCGGAATGAGACGACCGGTGTTCCGCAGGCCATGCTCTCCAGCAATACATATGGAAAGACGTCCGCGCGTGTCGGGTGAAGGAAGAGATCAGCGGCTGAATAACAGACGGCCTTGTCGTGGTCGCCACCTATGTATCCCAGATTGATAGTGGGGATATCCAGGGCATCGGCAAAGGCCCCGCCCTTATGTCCCAGAAGCAGTATGACCGTGTCAGCCTTGAGAGACGCCGGCAAGCCCTGCAACGCCTTTATCACGATGTCGCTTCCCTTCATGCGGTTGCTGAGGTCCGCAGCCATGAACATAAGGACCTTCTTACCCCTGGGAATCCCGAGCAGCGACCTGCACTCTTCGCTGGCCAGAGGGCGATAAGCGTCCGTATCGACGCCATTTGGGATAAGATGGATCGGGAATCTGCTGAGCATGCTCTGCTTGGCCAGCTCCATCATCCAGCTGCACGGGACTACGACGGTCAGGCTGGAACGGCTGTATGCCCAATCCTTGAGTCTCCACTCAAGCCGCGTGTTGTCACGTCTGATGGGGGGATAAAGCTCAGGGTAGGGACACTTTCCACACCCTGTCTTCCATCTCTCGCAGTCCAGGCTGTGGTAGCAGTGTCCCGTGAAGCTCCACATGTCCTTGACGGGGAAAATGGTGGGACGCCCCCTGGTCAGAAGCGGATAACCCAGAAAGGAACAGAAGGCGTAGGAAGGGGCATTAAGGATAAGGATATCAGTATCGAGCACATCTTTGTGTTTTGCGATCGTGAAGGATGTCACATCAAGGAGCCTGTTCAGACCGGCCGCCGCTGACAACTGCCGGAGCATATAATCCATTCTCTTCTGCATTCTTGAAGACCGCAGTTCCCTTATGTCCGGCGATTCGATATTCTTGATGACGCATAACACTCTTGAGTCCACTCCGGCCCGCCTCAGGCCGAAATGAAGGCGCTGTACTGCAATGGAGCCGCCGTCACCCGTCAGTTCTTCACAGGTCTGCAGGATCTTCATCTCATGCCCCTCATAAACTCCTATAACACCAGAGCTGACCGGGAAGATCTTTCGACCCTAGCAGGTAACTTGCGAGCTGGTATCTTCTGCCTATGCTGCGGCACCAGCCCTCTCCCTGCATTTCCCCCGGCATTTCGCAGCTGTAGGTGATGCCAAGCAGCAGCCGCCGCATGATAAAAGGCATTATTGCGACAACATCTCCCCGCGTTAACGGAAATTGCGAGTTGTACCCATTCAAGGTCCATTCCTTCAGTCTCTCCCAACGGTCAAAGGTTATTGCGTCATCTATATAAAAGCTTACAAACATTCCGGCGAGTTCTTCGGCAACCGTTCCTCTGGAACGGTCGCCGAAATCAAAAAGATAGACATCCCCGTTTGGAAGAAAAGGCATATGTTGCAAGGCCAGGTCTCCATGGATAAGGGACTCGCTAAGGGGAGATGAAACAGACTGTTCGCCCAGGTAGGCTTTCATCTCCATGTCCAGAATACGGATACCATCGAGGTCGTCACGAGTAAATAAACGTGCGCCGGGGGAAACAACGAGGAAATCATATCCGACAAGTCCAGGTCTGATAGTGAAACGGAGAGACTGTGAAGACTTTCTGAAGGGCTGATAGATCCGCGCCGCCGATCTGACAAGGTGTTTAGCGGCATTAGTAATTACCCTGTGATGCTGCGCTATGCCTTTTGGCGGGGGATCATCATTAAAGCGGTAAAGTCTCAGACACTGATGCATTCGCGCAACGGTTCGTACAATTGATTCGAGGTCCTCCTTCTGCACCGAGGCAGGTCCGGCAAACCGCAAATCTTCCATTTCCATTACTATAACCGGATATCCCCGCATACCTGCACGCAGTTCTTCCACAAGTTGAGAGCGTTTGCTCCGCAAGACTTTTGGAGTGCGGATTCCCCGTTGATTGAGATACTCATAAAGCACAGGCTCCTCGGCAACCCTTTCGAATCGTCCGGGGCCCGCGGCATAGATCTTTGCAACCAGGTCTCCCCGGTCCGTTTTGAAATGCCAGGCGGCACTTTCCATGCCGCCGTTCATCAACCGTGGCATGTCAATAGTGGGAAAGGCATAGAGTCTCTCGAATTCGCTGCGCACGACTTCAGGCAGAAGCTGCCGTGGCATGCGCACTCCTGCAGGTCCCGGTTTCGCATCCGTACTGGCCTCGTAAACTTTATACATGGGCTCGATTGGGAGCTGACATCTCCTGTGGTTCGATTCTGTCAGATGTCCTGCCGCAGGCACGCAAAAAGGGTGCGGCCGTAATTCTTTTCGTAAGGCTCAACACTGTCACGGTCCTTACCGATACGATAGATTTTCGTGAAGCTGGAATTTCTTAAAATCCACTGCTCAATCCGTTCTTCGTCCCAGCCGGCGAGGCTTTTGCGGAACCATTCCTCGTGGCATTGTCCCATATCGAAAAAAAATACCGTGCGTGTTACCCTGTCGATAAGGCCGAGCATCTCCTCGCCGGAAACTGCAGCCCTGCCGAGAATGAAATGATGCAGGAGGCTGAAGCACGAAGTAATATCATAGCCGCGTGAATCGTCTCGCAGGAAATGAACCGCCTCAGATCGTATAATCTGGTCCGGTTTCAAGCCATAGACCGACTTACCGAGTTCAACTGCCGCCCAATCCATCTCCACGCCCCTGACGCTGAATCCCAATCCTTCAAACGCCTTTACAAACCAGCCGTAGTTACACGCGATATCCAGATATCGGCTGTACTTCGGCGGCATTAGGTCGTGGTCCTGCAGAAATCTGCTGATCATTTCAAAACGGTCGTTGCAGCGCCTGATCAGCTGCCATTTCTTCACTTCCGGGCTGTCAACAGGCTGGTAGAGTCTGGGTCTGCCGTCGCAGGTAAACGCGTGGTCCAGCAGCAGTTGTTGCAGAGGTGTAATCGCGGGTTCCGGGGCTACGATGGCAGGGCATGTTTTTTCACCCCTGACATAGGCAGCTGCGGCGCCATGGGCGCCCTCTACCAGCTCGTAACAGTCCGAGTACCGGATGGGACGGACGCACAGAGGTGAATCCCACAGAGGAAGGGGAGACTCCGCAGCTGACGCATGCCCCGGAGTCCCGGGATTTTTGAAATGCCCTGTGAAATGCCTGGCAATCCGTTCGACGTCGTCCTCCCGTGTGCAGTCATAGAAACTGCCCACCGCGTTAATGCACTCTGCGGCATTAATAAAGTAACTTGTCTTACGGAATATCTCGGGACTAAAAATCTCATCGTCTATTTGCAGATATTGTTCAAGAAACTGGACATAGGGAGACCGAGCAAAAGGGGTCGACGGGCGGAGAAAGTTCCCGGTATGGCGCGAGTACTGCGCGGCTGTAAGTCCCTTTTCTCCGCCGCACAGAAGCCTCTCAATCGGTACTGTCTTTAATCTCCCGGAACGTTGGAATCCTGACAGGTAGAGCAGGCTCCTTACAGGCGCATAAAGATGCCATCTTTTCAGCAGATGCTTCATGCCATCTTTCATCAACCGCAAAATATTATTGAGCTGCATATGCATTCCCTCTCATCCCTCTTGTCGCCATGCAAAATCGACGAGGACACCTGGCAGGTTAGGGGCCGGAAGAATACCAAAGCCGTAGTAATCGCCGGCCTCAACGTCGCACGCACCCGCGTTGCTGAGCCAGTCAATAGGACTGTTTTTCTTTTCGGCAAAGAGACTGTAGGAATAGCGCCCGGCCTTAAGGGGCCATCGGGCAAGCAGGCAGTCCGTGTGCCCCTCCCCCGGCGGAATATCAAGGCTTATGCCGACGGAGCGGCTTTTGCAGGCGAACAGATGGGTGTTTGTCGTCGTCGAAAAAGTAATGCCGATTCCCACGTCTTCCAGCCGGGTCTTTGCAGCGCTGATATAACCGATCCTTATGATGACGGGTTGGCCGGAAATGAGTCTGCTCCATGGTTTCATATCGTCCGGGTTCAGGAATTCGACGCTGGCGAAACGGAAAAGATCACCACGAGCACCGTCATTGCGCGAATAAATCGGCTGCTCATATAGGTTTTCCATTAACGCACAATACTTCGTAACCGTTTGTTCCGCCGACCCTTCATAGTCCACCCTGCCGTCTTTCAGCAAGATGGCCTTCGTGCACAGCGATTGGACGGCAGGCATATTGTGGCTCACGAACAACACCGTCCGCCCTTCCCCTGCAACATCCTGCATCTTACCAAGACACTTTTGCTGGAAGGCCATGTCGCCAACAGCCAGTACTTCATCGACAAGCAGTATCTCCGGTTCCAAATGAGCCGCAACTGCAAAAGCAAGTCTGAGATACATGCCGCTCGAATAGTGTTTGACCGGCGTGTCGACAAACTGTTCGACTTCCGCAAACGAAATTATTGCATCGAATTTCTTTTCTATCTCGAATCGTTTCATGCCAAGGATCGCGCCATTGAGGTAAACATTCTCCCGGCCAGTCAACTCCGGGTGGAACCCGGTGCCGACTTCCAGGAGAGAACCTATCCGCCCCCGTATTTCGGCAAATCCGCTGGTCGGTTCGGTTATGCGCGACAATATTTTCAGGAGTGTACTCTTGCCGGCGCCGTTCCGTCCGACAAAACCGACCACTTCGCCCTTTGTGACCTGGAAGGACACGTCCCTGAGCGCCCATATCGACTCATCAAGTTCCGATGCACCGGCCGGCTGTCCGCGCAGCAGTTTCCCCGCCCTGCGAAAAGGCGAGAGGAATGTGTCGGCCATGGTATCGCGGAGGGTCCGGTAGCTGTTCTGCCTTCTGCCGATCTGATACATCTTGCTGAAACCTTCGACTCGTATCGCGATGTCACTCATCCCGTGTCCCTATATAACGTCCGCAAAGGTCTTTTCCATGCGCCGGAAATACAGCGCGCCGCCCAGCAGAAGAACAAGCGATACCGCCGAGGATACGATCACGACGGGACCCGGGGCGGTGTCTGTGCCGAGCAGCGCCCAGCGAAAGCCCTCGACGACTCCCACCATGGGATTTATTGCATAAAATGTCCTCCATGGCTCCGACAGCAGGCTGCTCGGATACGCAATGGGGGTAGTAAACATCCAGAACTGAGTCAGGAAAGGGATGATGTACTGTACGTCGCGAAACTGGACGTTCATTGCGGAGAGCCAGAGCGCAACACCCAGGGCGGTGGTAAACGACAACGCCAATAGAAGGGGCAGCCAGATCACGTTGCCAGTAGGCGCCAGGTGGTAATACTTCATCATGCCTACCAATACGACAAAGGAAAGCGCAAAATCTACGACGCCCGACAGGACCGCGGCAAGCGGTATGGAAAGCCGGGGGAAGTAGACCTTTTTGATCAGATTGGAGCTGCTGACCAGGCTGTTCGATGCCTTGCTCATCCCGTTTGCGAAAAAGGTCCACGGGACGAGGGCGGCAAAGCTGAAGATGGGATAAGGGATACCGTCCGAGGGGACCTTTGCGAGTTTGCCGAAGAACAGGCTGAAGACCACCATGGTGAAGAAGGGCTGAATAATGGCCCAAGCCGCGCCGAGCACGGTCTGCTTGTACCTGACCTTGATATCCCGCCAGACCTGGAAGTATATCAATTCCCGGTACTGCCATAACTCACGGAGCTTCAGAGACACCCATCCTTTTGAAGGTTCGATTCTGAAGACGGGAACGTCCGCCTTATACGACACCTCCCGCGGCCCGCCGATACGGCGGATAAGAGTAGTTTCTTTATTACCCATGTTTTACCAATGGCCTTATCTGAATGTCGGTCACTTCTGCACTGCGGGGAAGTGAGAGGGCGGTGATGATAACCTCGGCAATGTCCGCGGGCTGCAAAAAGAATTCGGGAAAGTATTCTTTTCCTTCCATCTCATGGACGCGGGCCTGCATTGCGGTGGCGGTTCTGCCCGGATATATGCTGAGCACACGGATGCCTTCTTCATTAACTTCCTCCCGCAGGCTGTCCGCCAGGGCCTTCAAGCCGTGCTTTGTTGCCGAATACTGGCCTACATTGGCCTTTGCATTCAGCCCGGCGCTCGAATTGATGAATACAATCTGCCCCTTGCGCGATCTTATCATTGGCAGCAGTGCCTGGGTAAGCAGATACGGGGCGCGCACATTTGTTCTGTATTGAATATCGAACTGTTCAACGGGGGAATCCTCGATCCTTCCCATCGAGTAAATCCCGGCGCTATGGATGAGTATGTCAACATGCCCGAAGTCCGCGGACAGGCAAGCCTTTAGTGAATGAATATCGGCATCGGCCGTCAGGTCAGTGCGGTAGGTCTTGACTGATGAGGCGCGGCCTCCAATCTCCCCTGCTGCGGTCTCAAGGGATGCGGGATTGCGTCCTATGAGGCAGACAGAGGCTCCCTCCGCCGCAAGGGCCTTTGAAATCGCCATCCCTATGCCGGCTCCCGCTCCGGTAATTACCGCAACGTTGTCCTTAAACTGCCGCATATGCCTCTATGCCCCGCATTCCCTCAACAGACCGTTTTGAACCAGCAGGTCCGCCACTTCGTTGATCAACGCGAACCTGATCCCCGATTTGTCAGATATATCCAATAAAGTCTGATTTCCGTCCGAGAGATTCAGGACCCAGAGCATAGCAATTTCTCTCGACTTTCCGTCCTTTTGCCCGCCTATGCTCTGATAGAGGCCCCTTTTGCCCAGCTGAGGCTCACATTTTGGATTCTGGTTCATGTATTTCCTGTCGTTTTCCAGGATATTCATAACCGCCATGTATGTCGACAGTGATTCCTCCAACTGTTCTGGACGGACAAAGTCCAGATTATCGGCGGAGGTGTGGTACTCCGGATAACAGCCGTGGGGCGTTCTCATGAGACAGCCAACAGGCAGATTGAACCCGGGGGAGCAATACTGCCTCTCGTCATAGCCGAATGGGATGAAATCCGTCACCTCGTAGGCATCACCCGAATTTCTCAAGACATTGAGGACCGCCCTGTCTATCTCAGCATTGCCCCGGCGGCTTTTCTTATAGGTAAATCGCCCTGAATCCCCGAGACATGCGGCAACCAGGCCGTGTTCGATTTTTGAAGCGTTCTGCTCGTTCAGGGAAAGCCATGTTATCGAACCGATCGTCCCGGGGATAAAGAGAAATCTGTAGGAGTATTTCAATCGCAACCGGCTCAGGCTTTTCGCAAGAAAAACCGCCAGGACTGCACCGGACAGATTGTCATTGCATAAGGAAGGATGGCAGATATGGGCCGATATCAATATTTCCCTGTCCGTCTCGCCCCTGATATGATACTCCCCATACGAGAGCGAGCCAGGATCCAGAGAAGAATCGACGACGACTTCATACTCGTCCTCCCGAAGTTGCAAATACTGCTTGTAACTGATACAAAAGCCCCAGTTTTCGGAGTAGTAAGCGGTCCTGTAAGGAATCCACTCCGGGTGTTCCGGAAGAGTAAAGAGATGTTCTTTCAACTCCGACAGGGAAACCTTTTTTCTGACAGGAATACTGTAGTTCAGAACGTGCAGATTGCTCTCCATGAAATCGATTATTTTTTTTCCATCTGAATTCTTCACAAAGGCGTCCTTTATATTCCATTCATTCGGTATAGACCAGTCGAAAACTTTTGTCCCGCTTGGGATTTCGGTTACGCGCAGCGGAATATGATGCTTCATGATTTCCAGTGTTCTGCGGACCCCGTCACCTGTAATGCTCCTGCATATAGGAAAAAGCTCGGCCATCAACCGGTACATCTCCCCGCCAACGCCCGCCTCCGCGTGTCCTACCATCTTTTTTGAAACATTTTCCATGGTTACAATGATCAGCCGTGCATCCGGGTTAAGTATCGAAGTCCGGATATGTTCTGTCCCTTTCGGAGATCATCTGTACTTCCATCGGCCACTTTATGTCAAAGGCCGGATCGCTCCATCTGACGCCTTTCGCATAGAGGGGCATATAAAATTCCGACATCTGGTAAAAGACCTCGGTATTGTCCTTCAGCGTCAGAAATCCATGGGCAACCCCCCCCGGGATGTAGAGCATCGTTCCCGTCATGTCATTGAGCTCAACGGATATCCATTTTTTAAAAGTCCCGGAATCGGTCCTGAGATCTACTATCACGTCATAGATGGCACCCATTGTGCACCTGACCAATTTGGCCTCTTCATAAGGAGCGGCCTGATAGTGCATTCCGCGGAGTGTTCCCTTTGTCGAGTTGAACGAGGTATTGCACTGAACAAATACCGGATTGAGTCCGCGCTCTTTGAACTCCCGGCTGCAGTAGGTCCGCGCAAAAAAGCCGCGTTCATCCCTCAGTCTTTCCTGCTCTATCGTGTACACACCTGGAAGGTCTGTCTCCCTGAAGATCACGAATACACCTCTACTTCCGGAATGAACACCACAAATTTACCGCCCCAGGAGCGTATGTGCGACATCTGCTCCATGACCTCTTCCCTGAGATTCCAGGGGAGAATGACCAGGTAATCCGGGCGCGTATCTTTAATCTTTTCCGGACTGTGGATGGGTATATGGACACCCGGCAGATAGTGGCCTTGTTTGTGAGGACTCCTGTCAACCGTATAATCGATCAGGTCGGAGCGAATACCGCAGTAATTCAGCAGGGTATTGCCCTTCGCAGGGGCTCCGTATCCCGCTATGGATTTACCTTTTCGCTTTGCCTCTATCAGGAAGGCCAGGATTCTCCTCTTCGTCTCCTTTACCTTTTCAGAAAACAAAAGATAGTGCTCCATACGCTCAAATCCGGCCGCCTTTTCGCAGTTCCTCAGGTCTACGACGCGCCTGCCGATCGTCTTTGTAGAATCTTCCGTGTGAGAGGCATAAATCCTGAGGGATCCGCCATGAGTCGGAAGCTCTTCGACGTCGAAGATGGTGAGTCCATGGGCCGCAAAAATGGTCTCGACCGTGATAAAGGAAAAATAGGAGAAATGCTCGTGATAGATCGTATCGAACTGGGTCTCATTCATGAGCCTCATCAGGTGTGGAAACTCCATGGTTATGATGCCTTCCGGCTTCAGGATGATCTTCATCCCTCTTACGAAGTCGTTTATGTCGGGCACATGAGCGAGCACGTTGTTTCCGATCAGAAGGTCGGCGTTACGACCTGAAGCCGACAATTCCCGAGCAGTCTGTGTCCCGAAGAATTTTACCAGGGTAGGAATGCCGGCATTCTGTGCAGCCGTCGCCACGTTGCCGGCGGGCTCGATGCCCAGAATCGGGATGCCCAGTTCCCTGAAATTGCGGAGGAGATAACCGTCGTTGCTGGCGATCTCGATGATGCTGCTTGCCGGACCAAAGCGGAACCGTTCGACCATCATGTGGGTGTAGTTGCGGGCATGATTGAGCCACGAATCCGAATATGATGAGAAATAGGCGTAGTCGCTGAATATGTCCTCCGCTGTCCGGCACAGCGGCAGCTGAACGAGGCGGCAGGCCGGACACACATAAACGTGGAGGGGATAGAAAGGCTCCATTTTATCGAGTTGTTCTGCCGTAAGATAGGAGTTTGCCAGGGGCGAAGAACCCAGATCGGCAAAAGTATGCTCCAGTGCCGCCCTGCAAAAGCGGCATTTATTTCCTGTGTTCATGATCTCCCCTCCAAATAGTCCGGTCGTCCGGTGATTTCAGGCCCGTATGCCGGCCGGCGTCTCCACCAATGACAGCCTGGCCGGCAGCTTGTCGGTCCATTCCAGGTTTTCGGTAAGCAGATTGCTGTTTCTCAGATGGGTGAGTACCTTCAGCCTCATGAATCTGGAGTTGCGGAAATCTCCGTTGGCGAAACCCATGTCTTCCAGCCCGTCTCTCAACTCCTTTACAGTGGATGTCAGGTCGACTTCGGGCTGGTGATCGGGGGCCAGTTTCCTGAACAGGTCGAAACTGACCCTGTAGGACCGTTTGTCGGGCAGTGCGTCCTTGTTTATCGAGATGTCGACGTCCGGGATTATCCCGGCTACTGCTTCGGCCAGGTCTCTTACCTGGTAATTCCACGAATCACTGCCCACGTTCACCGCAAGGAAAGCCCCTCCGACTGCCCGTTCCCTGAGTATGGCCCACTCAATGGCACGCGCCATATCCTTTACATTTATCAGAGGTCTCCAGGGCGAGCCGTCACTGAGGATAGTGATCTTACCCGAGGCGACGGCTGCGGCCACAAAATCATTCAGCACGAGATCCAGTCTCAGGCGTTCACTCATTCCGCAGGCCGTCGAAAATCTGAGGCTTGTCACTGTGAAGTTACTGTCCGCAAGCTTTTCGAGACCCTGTTCGGTAAGGACTTTGGACTTTGAATATGCGGTGAGAGGATTAAGCGGAGACCCTTCGGTCCTCCACCCGTCTTCTGCAAATCCGTACATGCTGCAACTTGAGGCATACACAAATGACTTCACGCCCGCCTCTCTGGCTTTTTCGGCCAGGCTGATACTCGCTCCAAAATTGATGTTATAGGTCACCTTCTCAAAGGTGTTGCCCATCGGGTCATTCGATATCGCCGCCAGATGCACCACTGCATCCACCTTCCTGAGCAGGTTCGCGTCAAACTTACGCACATCGCCAAAATGTTGAATGTCGAACCTGCATTCGGGAAATATCCGGGCGCCGGTCAGGCAATCGGCGAAATAACCGATATCAAGACCGATCAAGGTCAGTGGAGTGACGGTCTTGCGCAGGTGTATTGCCAGACAGGGGCCCAGGTATCCCATGTTGCCGGTAATCAATATTTTCATGGTTTTCTCCTTTGTGACAGAAGCGTCATGATGGTAATCTGTATGAAAGTCGTATGCTTAATTCAGAATGCTGCCTGCCAGAAGTTTCTTTACATATCTGGCAATAGCCGGCGCAGCGGTGAGCCCCGGTGATTCTATCCCGACAAGGTTGATGAAGCCCGGCAAATCTTCACTGATGATAAAGTCCCGGAAGCCGTCCCCCGGCCCCTGAAGTTTCGGTCTGATACCGGACATATCCGGTACAATGTCTTCCCTTCTGATGAAGGGAAGAAACCTTACGGCAGATTCATAGAATTGCCCGCTTTTCGACGCCTGCACACGATAGTCTTCAGTCCTGTCTATGTACGCGGCGTCAGGTCCGAGTTTCATGCGGCCATTCAGGTCAAGCGTAAGATGAACACCCAGCCCGGCGTAATCTTTCTCCGGGACCGGGTAAATCAGCCGGTTGACCATCCCCTTTTTTACGTTGCCAATGCTGAAGTAATCGCCTTTGCTGTAATGAAGCGTGTATTCTCTCCCGATCATCCCGGCAATGGTATCGGAATGCAGCCCCGCAGCATTCACCACCTTTTCCGACGTAAATTCGAAATATTCCCCGGCGCTGTTTCGCGTACAGATCCTGTATCCTTCAGAGGCTTTTTCTATTCCAGACACCTGAGTAGAGTAGACTACTTCGGTCCCCCTCGTTCTGGCAGAATGAAGATAATAGTCCATAAGCGAATGAACATCGAGAATCCCGGTATCAGGGGAACAGAGGGCGCCGACAGCATTTATGTTGGGTTCTATCCTTTTAATCCCGGCCGCATCCAGTAAAGAGACAGAGTAAACGCCGTTCCTTATCGCGTTCTCCATAAGCCGCTCAATCTCATCCATCTCCTGGTCGGTCATTGCAATAATTAGTTTGCCAAGCCTTTTATGGGGGATCTTGTTCTTAGCGCAGGTCTCATATAGCAATTCCCGGCCCTCAATGCATAACGTTGCCTTTAATGATCCGGCCGGATAGTATATGCCCGCATGGACCACTTCGCTGTTCCTGGAGCTGATGCCCATGCCGTGAGATTCGTTCTTCTCCAGGATGTAGATTTCTTTCCCGCCGTCCGCCACTTCCGAGGCGACGGCCAGACCGATTATTCCTGCGCCTATTATCGTAATGTCAGCGTCCATGTTCTCTACCAGACCTTCCAGGGCGCCTTCATCGAGTTCCATAATTCTTCCAGGAAGTTCTTTTCCTTCAAGGTGTCCATGCATGACCAAAAACCGTAGTGCCTGTAGCCGATCAACTGCCCGTCGCGGGCCAGACGCTCCACAGGGCTTCGCTCCCAAACAGTGTCGTCATCGTCGATATAATCAATTACTTTCGGGCTCAGTACAAAATAACCTCCGTTGATCCAGCCTTCGGCTGACTCGGGCTTTTCATAAAACTTGGTGATCTGGTTCCCATTAAATGCGATCCTTCCAAAGCGGGCCGGGGAGCGAACTGTGGTAATAGTGGCAAGTTTGCCGTGAGATTTGTGGTATTCAAGCAGTGCATTGATATCAACATCCGCCACCCCGTCGCCATATGTGAACATAAATACCTCTTCTGCTTCAAGCCATTTTTTCAGTCGCTTGAGGCGTCCGCCGGTTTGCGTACCCACACCCGTATCCACAACGTGGATTTTCCAGTTGGGCTGCTTCCCGTCATGGATAATGGTTTGTCCCGTAGACAGGTCGACCGTGATGTCATTATTGATCGCATAAAAATTGAGGAAGTACTCCTTGATTACTTCTGCCTTGTACCCGGCGGCGATAATGAATTCGGTTACACCGTGAGCGGCATAGCAGTTCATGATATGCCACAGAATGGGTTTCCCCCCGATTTCTATCATGGGCTTAGGCCGCCATATCGTTTCCTCCGCCAATCTTGTGCCAAAACCGCCTGCCAGAATAACCGCTTTCATATGGATACTCCTTTTCTTTTGGAGACAATACGAAGGTTTTCCCGATCAGGAACACTGCTCCGCCTGCTTAGTTACATCCGTCGTAACAAGCAGGTAGATCACAGCCAGTCTGTTGCAAATAATATGCCGCATGTAACAGCTGTACAAAGGAAAGGGGTTTAACGGTAACCAGCGGGATTTACGGGCTAATACTGTATCCTGAAGCTACATCAAGCGCTAATTTTTCTGTTTCTTATAGATACAGTCATAAGAGGGAAGGTCTTCAAATTTAAGCCCTGCGAAATTGGTCCGCCTCCCGCAGGCGCTTATAAAAGGCTTTTCGCGATATGCCCAGCATTCTTGCCGTTCTCGATTTGTTGCCGTTACACTTGGTGAGCGTCTCCCTGATTGCCTGCATTTCCAACTCTTTCAATGTCCTCATGTGCGCCCCGTTAGGATTCCGATTCTTCGGAGCCAGAAATTCTGCGGGCAGCTCACGCAGTGTGATCCTGTTCCCCCGTGCGAGGACGGCCGCACGCTCGACGACATTTCTCAACTGCCTGACGTTTCCGGGCCAGTCATGATATTGGAACGCCGCCAGCACCTCACTTGACAGCCTGATTCTTCTTTTCTGTCTCATACACAGTTCATCGACAAATGCCGCTGCGAGGAGAGGTATATCATCCTTCCTCTCCCTGAGAGGCGGCACTTTAATCTCTACCTCATTTATCAAGCGGTAAAGTTCCCCGCTGAAACTGTCCCTTCTCACTCCCTCCCTTATATCGCCGATAGTGGTTGATATAAGACGAAAACGGACGTCGAACTTCTCGTCGTGGCCGATTCCCGACATATGGCCGTCGCGCATAAGCTGGAGAAGCCGGGCCTGCGTGAGCGGCCCGAGTTGGTCAATCTCATCCAGGAAAATAACGCCGTTTCCGGCCTCCCCAATCTTGCCCCGTCTCCGATTAGAGTCGCCGGTGAACGCCCTCTTTTCGCACCCGAATAGTTCGGCTTCCATAAACTCCCCCGGTATGGCGGCACAATTTATCGCGATGAAGGGCGCATTCTTTCTCGTGCTGCGGTAATGCAACATTCTCGCGATAAGTTCCTTCCCGGTCCCGGTCTCGCCGGAAATGAGTACACTGCTCGTCGATTCTTTGACCGCTCCTATGACCTCAAGAATTTTCTGCATTGCCGGAGCGTTGCCGACAATACGATACTCCGGCATTACTTCAGACAGTCTGTCCTTCAGAAGTTCGATCTCCCTTTTCAGCTTGCGCTGTTCCACAGCCCGTGCCAGTATGCCCTTCAGCTGCGGATAGTCCGGTGGATTGACAAAATAATAGAAGGCTCCGCGTGTCATGGCCGCAGCGGCGAGCTCGATGGTTTCGCAGGCCGTCAGAAAGATGACGGGAATACCCGGACTAGCCGCTGTGAGGTATTCCAACAATCTCATGCCGTCGCCATTGGAAAATCCCAGGCTCGTGAGGACTGCGTCAATATCGTCGCTGTCGACGGTCGCGCTGGCATGCTCAACGGTTCCCGATGGAACGATATCATACCCGTCACCCGAGAGAACCGCCGACAGGTCTCTGAAAGAATCAGGCTGATCATCGACGACAAGTATTCTGCCTTTGCTGATCATGCTCACGATCTGCTCAGTACGCCCCGCCACGGCTTCCGCCGTCCGGACTCCAACCCCCTTCTCCGTCATGCGCCACAGGGCCGGCCTCGACCAGACGCCGTCCGAGTTCCCCCCACCGAGACGTTGCTGTGGAGGATATCCGTAAATGCCGCGCGGCAAGAGTCAGTCATCGGGCACCCTTGCCCAGAATCACGATTTTTATCGTTTTAAGAAGAATCATAAAATCGAACAGAATGGATAGGTTCTCGACATAGAAAAGATCATAACGTAACTTTTCCGCCGCATCTTCGACGGAGGCCCCATATGGAAAGCTGACTTGAGCCCATCCCGTAATACCCGGCCGAACTGAATGACGTAAGGCATAATATGGAATTTTCTGCTCAAGTTCCTTTACGAATTGGGGCCTCTCCGGCCTGGGCCCAACGAGGCTTATGTCGCCTCTCAGAACGTTCCACAACTGCGGCAGTTCATCTATCCTCAATTTTCGCATATACTTCCCGACCCGGGTGACACGATCATCCTCTTGCTTGGCCCATACCGGCCCTGAATTTTTTTCTGCGTCACTTCTCATGGACCTGAATTTGTATATGATAAAGGGCCTTCCGTTTCCCCCCACCCGTTCCTGTCTGAAAAAAACGGGGCCAGGAGAATCTGCCTTTGTGAGAATAGCCACCAAAAGGAAAAGGGGCGACAGGACAATCAGGGCTATCAGAGACAGGACGGTCTCCACAGTTCTCTTGACAATGAGAGTGAATTTTGACTTTCTAAATCCGTCGGAAAAAATCAGGTGACTCGGACTTAGACTTTCAATCATCAACTTACCGGTGAGCTTTTTCAAAAAAGTGGTATGATCTTCAATCGTTACGCCCTTCATTTTACAGTTCAAAAGATCATTGACGGGGAAACCGTTTCTTTTGTCGTCAAGGGCCACCACAAGAATAACGGGGCGTTCCCGTTCGACTATCTGGCAGAGTTGATCGTATGCTCCTATTATTCCGGGATTCAGGATGCGCTCCCCGATCCTTGAAGGGTCTTTGTCGATAAAGCCGAGCACTTCAAGAGTCGAACCTTTCCTGTCAAGAATTGCCTGGGCAGTTTGCTTCGCAACCGTGCCGCTCCCCACTATGAGGACCTTTTGCTGCCATTTTTTTCGCTGCATTGTCTGAAAGATCAGGTAGTACCAGGCAAAGACAAAGCACACGGTAAGAGTCAACCCTATGAACACTATACCCCGGCCGATTATCAGCTGCGGAAGCAGATAGTACATCAGCGATAACAGCAAGCAGGAAATTCCGAAGGCCCGCAGGAGGCTCTGCCCAAGCCGCCACGGACATTCTGCTACCTTACTGTCATAGAAGTCAGCATAGTGAAGGCTTACCTGAAACACGCCAAGCACCACCAAAGCTTTGGCAAAAAAGATCCGCCAGTCGCTCATTAAATGGGCCGTACCTCCAGAGCGTACCACTACTGCCAGAAGGACGGCGGAGACCACCAGGACACAATTGCCCGTTGTGTAAACTGCGATTCTCATCGAATAATATCTTTTTAGGAAGCCGACAGCGTTCATAGCATATAATTGAGCGGTTTATTTATGATCAAATTTCTTTCCAAGAAGATATACCGTAATACCTATACCAAGGCTTGCCAACAATAGACCAGTTGATTCTGTCGACTTATGGATATTATCGAATATTGAGGTTCTGGAAATGACCATTCTCCAGATGAACATCGGAGTCAACAATAATACGGAGATGAATATTAGCTTAGAGAAGATCTTCATTGTCATCGGCGATCTTTTTCGCCGCCGTTAACCGTCTGGCAATATATTTGTTTTCTCATCAGATTAGATCCCCCTTTTAGCGAGTAGCCCAGCCACGAGCGCTATTAACAGACCGTCAGCCATCTCAATGGCCGGCCCGCATAACGAACGGGAATGACCGTCTTTGTCCGCCTGGGAAACTAATGGTTAAAAAGGTTTGCGAAAAAGCGGCCCAACTGGTCAAAGAATCCATCGTGATTCTTTCCCAAACCATTATCCGAACTCCTTCCGTAGCTATCGGCCCACGCACTGGCGGACCCGAACTTGAGAACCATGACCAGGGGGATCGCATAACCCGTTGTCCTGCAGGTTTTTTTCAGAAATTCACGTCTCGACGACACCTGACTGCTTTTGTCTTCGCTCATGGCTACACCTCCTGCTACTGCTGTTGATACGCCACTCCAGTCAAACCACTTCCTGACGACTGGGCTGACCTGCAAATCGACTTCTTTTCCGAACCTTCTGCGTCAAACCCGCCAACAGAGAGGTTGCGGTATGCAAGTCGCCGGTAATCAGCCGGAAACATTGAAAACGCCTAACGAGACCCACGAGGGCATCCAACCCTCCTTTGCCGTGTTCGGCAAGGTTGATCGCCTGACTCAGCATAAGACTGACGGCTTCGGTTTCTCCCAGGGGCTCCAACTCGCCGCCGTAACCGGGCTTATAACACGGAAATACGAGCCATCCCGGCGGAGAGGGTTCGGCGACCCAGTCTCCCAGAGCGGGTGACGGATCAAACCTTATCTTTCCCTTGGAATCGATATATGCCGCCCCACGCTGTTTCACAATGAATTCCGGAAACATTTCCATCGTATTGAAGTCTACATGCAAACTGCGGGGAAAAGGACAGACGGTTCCTGAGGCGGCATCAAGAAGAATTATCTCGTCGGACATGCACTTCCATCCCTGCCGGAGCAGGCAAAGGGCCAGACAACTCTTGCCAGCACCCGGAGGGCCGACCAAAAGGAGAGTTCTTCCCGACATCGTAAGGCCGGCCGCATGTAGCTGGATAAACCGTGTCAGCTCCTCAAGAATTCTCGTTGTGATTCTCCATTCGAGGTAGTCCAGCGCATCATCGATTAGTTGCGTCTCGCGGATAATGTTTCCGTCTTCATAAGAAACATATGAGCGGGCACCGATTGTTTTGCTCCAGCTGCCCTCGATTGACCATTCTACGCAACATTTCCCGGATGTCGTTGAGAGGGCGGGATAGAGCGACGCGAGGCCCGGTTCCACTTCCTCACAGTGAGTTGCTAACGAGAAGCGGAATGAATGGATCCGACAATAACGTCGAAACACAGACACGGCCCTAAACCGCCTTCTGCTCCAGCAGTCCGTTGTCTTGGAAAAAGGTGACTGTCCTGACTATGTCCGGTAAAACGGTGTTTGTACCGGAACCGCAAATGGAAGAGAGTTCCCTCGCGATCTCTTCCAAGGAAATGGCGCCGTCCAGATAAGACCATATAAGAGAAGCCATAATATTCAACGTGTATGCCGTTTCCCTGCTCTTATCATAGAGCACACACCCATCATTAAGGTCGGACTGCAGCAGGTCCTCCCTTGTCATCGGCCTGGACGACTTGGTTATCATTCCATATCTCCTAATTTCAATGCTCCGCCTTCCCGGTTACATTCGTTCGGGTTCGGTCAACTCTGTTATTGCCGTCCTCACGCCTCACCCCGAATGGTGCGGGAGTGGCGTTATGACAAAATCAGTTACACGAGACCAAGGTTTTCATGCGGCCTCGATATCATCTGCATAAATATTGACGCCTATACTTCTGCCCAAAAGCTCAATGTTGACCAGAAACCTATACTGATCATTTTTGACTTCCAGGGTGCCTTCAGCGCCTGTCAGAGGTCCTCTTCTCACCCTCACCCTGTCTCCCTCTCTGAGATGCGGATAGACGTCGAATTCCTCCCCGCTTTCAATCAGGAGCCTGAGAGAATTTATTTCTTCATAGCAGACGGGTGTCGGGTTGCCCGGTACAAGAGAGATTAGCTGCACGGCTCCGCGCGTTTTAAGCACGTCAAGGAAGGCTTCCGGCTGCGGCGGAACATAGACAAAGAGGTAACTCGGGAAAAGGGGGAACTCTATAAGTTTCTTTCTGTCCTTCCACTGACTCACCCTTCTCGCTACAGGCAAAAATGTTTCGATGCCTTTTTTCGTTAACTCTCCGCGGGCCACAAATTCGTGTCGTGACTTCACATAGACCGCATACCAGCTGTTCATTTTTCCTCCTGCTCTAATCAAGAAATAAAGCAAAAGCTCTGCCAGAGTCGAATATATGCCGCTAAAAAAAAATTAAACAGGGGATTGCACTTTAAAAACGCAACAAAGCTGAGATTTAATAAGCGGAAGCTTCGAAAAAGAATAGGCGATTCGTCGCTCGGGGGCGGGATTTCGGGGAACCGGTAGGTACTGTCTCCGTTGGGGAGACAATCTTCAATCCGCCAGTTGTGTCTCAAGGATACATTGACCGGCCGGGATATGTTTTCGTTGGATACATCTTTCGCCCGCTATCGGGCAGGTCTATCGCTTATACGCTGGCAGGCCAGAATCTTCATTGACGGAAACCGGCGCTCAGTCCTGGTAATTCATCCTATAAAAAGCGATTGGCTACAGAGGAACACAGATAAAACAGGCATTGGCCAGCCTCCAATGCCGGAGGCTGGTTGGCGAAATCCCGGAATCCAATTCAGTCATTCTCAGACGCTATACTGGCAACCTAAAATACAACCGGATAAGAACTTGCTGCTACACCGAACAAAACTAACGGCATAAGGTATTTTTCGCAATTCAGTCTCTTATATAATGCCTTTCTCGATATCCCCAGCACCTTGGCCACTTTTGACTTATTCCCGTTATACTGATCGAGTGCATCCTTTATAGCCTGCAGTTCCATCTCCTTCAGTGTCGTTTTCGGACTCGTTTTTTGCGTTGCCCCGGCCTTCGGACATAACTCCTTGGGAAGTTCCGCCGGGGTGATATTTTCGCCACTTGCCAGCACAACCGCCCGTTCAATGACATTTCTCAATTGTCTTATATTTCCGGGCCACGGATATTCATACAACGCGCTCATGGCCTCCTCCGAAGCCCCCACCCTCTTATTCTCCCTGATGCTGAATTCCTTCAGAAACTCCCGCACCAGCAAGGGAATGTCGTCTCTCCTTTCCCTCAGCGGAGGCAACTGTATGGTAATCACGTTTATGCGGTAGAAAAGGTCTTCTCTAAAACCCTTCTCCTCTATCTCGGTCCTGAGATCGCGGTTGGTCGAGCATACCAGCCTGAAGTCCACCTTTATCGTCTTATTGCTCCCAAGTCGTACGATCTCTTTTTCCTGCAGAATCCTGAGTAACTTTGCCTGCAGGGGCAAATCGAGTTCGCCGATCTCGTCAAGGAACAGCGTTCCGCCCGAGGCCTCCTCAATTCGGCCTATCCTCCGGCAAAGAGCGCCCGTGAAGGCTCCCCTTTCGTGGCCGCAGAGTTCCGACTCCATAAGTTCCTTCGGTATTGCGGCACAGTTGACGGCTACAAAGGGTTTGTCTTCTCTCACACTCCTGTAATGGAGCCACTTGGCGACAAGCTCCTTCCCTGTTCCTGTCTCGCCACAGATAAGAACGCTGCTTCCGGAGTTCTTGACTGCGCCCATCGTTCTGAATATTTCGAACATCTGTGGCGTCTGTGCCATGATGCTGCAACCATTATTTTCGTTGGTGGAGTCCTCCCTGATTTCGATCTCTCTTTTCAGTCGCCTGTCCTGCACGGCCCTTGCAAGCGTGGCCTTTAGCTGCGCATAGTCGGGCGGCTTCACGAAATAATAATATGCGCCTCTTTGCAGTGCACTGATAGCTGACTCCACCGTCCCGTAGGCGGTAAGAAAAATTACCGGAATTTGCGGGTGGTTGTCCTTGACATACCCAAACAAGTCCATGCCGTCCTTGCCCGGCATGCGCAGATCAGTGATTATCGCATCGACATTGACTTTGTGTATCAGTCGCGTCGCACTCTCCGCGTCCCCCGTGCCGTGGACGTCATATCCGTCCTGTTTAAGTATCGAAGACAGAACTCTGACCGCATTCGGCTCGTCGTCTACAACTAAAATATCCCCCTTGCTAGCCATCACCCACCTCCGGATTTTCCTGATACCAGAGAGTTTTTTCTTCCTGTTCCCCCGTACTACCCGAAACAAATCTTTCTTTACATGCTGTTAATAAGTTGCTTGGCTCTCCTTTTTTCTCCGTGAAGTATTGCTGCCCCCCTCCACGTCTTAAATAGTCCCTGCCCGGTGCTAAGGCATCTCGCAGTTAAAAGCCCGGGATTCCGAAGTCCCATCTCAGCTATTTGATTCCATTATATTGCGGCCCGGGGAAATGTCAAGTGGCAACTTTAATAATTCTAAAAGCAGAATTCGCAATGTTGACGGAAGAATTTAAACCTGTCGTTCTTGCAGAGCCCTCCTGACAATCTGCAGCACTTTTCGCCCGTCAAGTCATAGAGAAGCTCACATGTGCGGCGGAAGACTTAAATCAACTCCATCAGGAGACGTCCCAGTTTGTCCTCGTCATGTCCGATTTTTCCTCCCTCTCCCGATATCACGTCCGCCACCACCGCGGTGAGGTTAAGCTTCCTGATCTCCTCTCTATCCAGCCGAACGGGATAAAACCCATCGGATGCATACTTCTTCTGCAGACCATGCGGAACCTTTCCTTTATTCAGGATTGCATACTGAAAAAAACCATATTCCGTATGGTCAAAGATGGCGCGCATGTGGTCGGATGCGGTATAGCCATCAGTCTCTCCCGGCTCCGTCATCAGGTTGCAGATGTAGATTTTTTTCGCCCTCGACGCCTTGATCGCTGAAAATATATCCTTTATCAGCAGGTTGGGGATAACGCTTGTGAAGAGACTCCCGGGCCCCACAACAATAGCATCCGCCCTTTCAATTGCTCTTATGGCCGATGGATGCGTATCTGTATGTCTTGGGTACAGAAAAACCCGCTTTATTTGACCTCCGTATTTTACGATTGCCGATTCCCCCCTTACAACTCTTCCATCCATGAACCTGGCAAAAAGTGAAACATCCGATGGAGTGGAAGGAATTATCTGTCCCTGTACGTTCAGCATCCTGCTGCAACACTCGACGGCTTCCATGAAATCTCCCTGCAGGTCTGTCAGGGCTGCCAGAAGGAGGTTCCCAATGTTATGTCCGGCCAGACCGTTCCCCTTTTTGAACCGATATTGAAGCAGGCCTGGAGATAAAGCACTCTTATCGGAGAGAGCAGACAGGCAGTTGCGGATATCTCCGGGAGGGAGGATGTTAAAATCCCTCCTCAACCTTCCTGAACTCCCTCCATCATCGGTTACCGTTACTATGGCGGTAAGCCGCTTCCTGTTGAGGTCTTCCGAGCCTGCTTGATGAACCGGTCCGGGATAGAGTCTGGCCTTGAGGCATCTCAAAACCGCCGGCAGGCCCGTACCGCCACCCAACGCCACGATTTCGGGAAGTCTGAGCCCCGCCTCTTTAACGATACTTCTCAGAGGTAGTCTTTCCGCTGCTCCATTCCGGCACGGCACGGCACTTAAATCAAGCATCTATCCTCCTTGACAAGGACAGGAAAGAAGGAAAACGTCTGTCCGGAATCGCATACTTTCTTATACAAGATAGTGAGATCCTCCGTGAGTAGTTTTCTCCCTGCTCATCACCAGCCTGACAAGAGATCTGAATTTTTCATAATCCAGGGGCTTCATCATGCAATAGGAATTTCTGAAATCCTTCAGAATCGAGAGGAGGCTCTCATCAATGTCGTCGGAAAGAATTATCGTTGAAATACCACACTTCTTTATCTCCTCGACGCGTGGGGTGCAGAAGGGATAACTTGTTATAATCAGACCGAATCTCCTGATGTCCCGGGCTGACGGGACGTCGCCGACAGCGGAAACGGTCTCGGCTTCAAAGCCTCCGACCTCAAGGAGTGCCGAACACACACGAGCAAACGGGCATTCGTCGAATATGAGAATTCTTTTGCTTTGCATAGCTTACACGACTGAAAGCAAGTTTGATGCCGCAATGAATTTCCTGGTCGGAACTTCTACTACAGACAAGATCACTGGTATGAGCCGGATAACTATTTCCTTCATGGCCGCGGCCACGGCCCTGAAATCCATGATTTATCCGCGCCGGATCACTTTGCTAAAGCGTTTTCAGACAAATTGAGGCGCACCTTCTAATCCCACATAATCCGGCTCTGTGTCAAAAAGAAACATCGGTTACAGTGCATGGAAACCTTTTGAATCCGATAGCTACACTGTCCTGAGCCATCTCGTATGGAACCTTCATTCGAAGGCTTTTCTCAGAGGTCTTCCCGGCGACGATCGATCATTCGTTTTCCCCTCGATGCTGAATCGTCACCCTTCATCGGCAGACAGAGTCTTACTGTTGTTCCCTTTCCTTTATCGCTCACGATTTCAAGGTGACCGCCGTGGTACTGAAGGACTTCGCGGGTGATAACCAGACCGAACCCCTTGCCTTTGGCCCCCCGGGGGATTGATGAGGAGTCAACGGCCCTCCCGGCCATTCCGGAACCCGTGTCGGAAATCTCGATCGTTACAAAATTTCCTGAACGGCTTTCCCTTCTCGTTCTTACCGTGAGCCGGCCGCCTGAGCTCATGGCATCTATCGCGTTGTTCAATACGCTGAGGATCGCCTGTTCAATCTGAAACGCGTTCAGCATGACCGGCGGGAGGTCGCCGCCATACTCATAAACCGGTTTTATGTTGCGGACATGAGCCTGAAGAGACGTAAAGGCCTGCAGCCTTTTCATTAACGCGTTTATGTCCGTCAAAACAAATCCCGCGTCTGAAATTGAGGTGCTGAGAAATTGTGATATAAAATTATCAAGCCGTGCGATCTCCTCGTTCATTATCGTTGCGAACTCAACGAGGGCGGGCTCGGCTGCATATTTTTCACTCAGATATACCACAGCGCCCTTGATGGCATTTAAGGGATTTCTCACTCCATGAGCCAGCGTCGAAGCATTCTTTCCGATATCTATAAGCCGCTGTGAGTTGCGGAAACTGATGGCTACGGAGCAGGGTGAAAGGTGCGGAAGCGTAACCTTGACTGCCTTAACCTTCCCGGCGGTCTTCAGGGGACTTATACGTATGTCTCCGCTCATGTGATCAAGCAGGCAACCAAAGACATAGCCCTTCAGCACGATAGTCCTGTTCTCCTCTAAAGCCGTCGAAAGGGCGTCTTTGCCATTTGATAAAAAAGGGGGCAGGACCTCAAAGTACTTTTTCCCCCGAACGTGAGTCGCTTCCCTCCCTGTAAGTTTGACAAGGTCTTCACTCCAGAAAGTAATGCATAACTCTTTGTCGGCAGAAAATACATACGCCATAATTGTCTCATCCGGGAGAGTCGGCTATAGAGGCCGCCAACTCCACCGCCATCGAGAAGTCGAAACCAATCTGATTGTTTCCATGTGATTGCCTTCCTTATCTTCAGTTTAGTAGGAGTGCCTCGAATGTCAAGCCAGGGTCAGGCCCTAAGATTCGCGCCTGAAGATAAAGGCTGATTGGCATATCTCTTGCTTATTCAGGAGTATAGTGGTTTATGTATTTTTTTGAGAAGCGCAGGGCGCGCAGGAGGTCAATATGTGCGGCATAGTAGGTTATATAGGCAAGAGAGACGCCATCTCCCTGCTTGTTGACAGTCTCAAGAGACTTGAATATAGAGGATATGACTCCGCAGGCATTGCCTATCAGAACGGAAAAGGGCTGGAGATATGCAAGACCAGGGGCAAAATAAAGGACCTTCAGCAGATTCTTCCAAACACTCATTCTGAAATCAGAGTGGGACTGGGGCACACGAGGTGGGCTACCCATGGAGAGCCCTCCACGAGGAACGCCCATCCTCATGTTGCCGGAGGCGTCGCAGTCGTACACAACGGGATCATCGAAAATTATCGGGAACTCAGATCACAGCTGATCGGGGAAGGGTGCCAACTGTCTTCGGATACGGATACGGAAGTAATACCTCACCTGATCTCAAGAAACCTGTTGAGGGGTCTGCCTCTCAAAGAAGCCATAGAAGGTGCCCTGGCCCTCCTGCGAGGCACATTTGCCCTGGGGATCATGAGCGAAGCCCATCCCCATACCCTCTTTGCAGTGAGAAAGGGAAGTCCCCTCGTGGTCTCCATGGGAGAAGGAGAATTCTTCTTTGCCTCCGATATTCCCGCGATTCTTCCCTACTCCAGAAAGTTCATCTTCCTTGAGGACAGGCAGATATGCAGGATTTCGACGGAAGGCCCGGATCTTCACTGCATGGATACAGGGAGAGGCATACCAGTGGATGAAAGGGTTACCGACATTGCCTGGAGCCCTTCCCTGGCCGAAAAGGACGGTTTCGACCATTTCATGCTTAAAGAGATCTATGAACAGCCACGAACGGTTTCCGACACTTTCGCGGAGTGGGTAAAGGATCCCAGAAAACTTCTTGAAGAAGCGGGGCTTACTCCGGAAGTGATACTTGGTCTCCGGCGGGTGCACATCGTGGCATGCGGCACTTCCTACCATGCTGGACTGATCGGGAAATACCTAATAGAGGGAATAGCGCGCGTCCCGGTCGCAGTCGAGATCGCCTCCGAATACAGGTATAAGAAACCCATTGTTGAGAGAGGAACCTTTTTTATCTCCATCACTCAGTCAGGAGAGACAGCCGATACCCTTGCGGCACAGAGAGAGGTCAAGCAGATGGGGGCAACAACCCTCACTATCTGCAACGTTTTGGGAAGCAGTTCATCGAGAGAGGCAGACTTTGTTCTCTATACCCGGGCGGGACCTGAAATAGGTGTCGCGTCGACAAAGGCATTCACCGCACAGGTTACGGCTCTTTACCTTTTCGCCGTCGCGCTTGCGGCCGCGCGCGGCAAGCTTAATCATAAGGAAGAGAGTACCCTCATATCCCATCTTCTGAAAATACCCGACCTGCTGAAGGACACACTGAAGAAGGACGAGAAAATACAGGAACTCGCCGGCACCCTCATCAACGCAGGAAATTTTCTGTATATGGGAAGAGGAATCAACTATCCAGTGGCCCTAGAAGGGGCACTGAAGCTTAAAGAGATATCCTATGTTCATGCGGAAGGGTATGCCGCGGGGGAAATGAAGCACGGGCCTATCGCACTGATCGAAGAAGGATTACCTGTGGTTGTCGTCGCGCCCAAGGACGACCTCTTTGAAAAGATATTTTCAAATATAGAGGAAGTGAAGGCACGGGGCGGCAGGGTAATAGCGGTAACCGACAGTCCTGCAAGTCTTGAGGGAAAGGCGGACGATCTGTTGGAGGTTCCGACCACTCATCACATGCTTTTCCCCTTTGTTGAGGTCATGCCCCTGCAGCTGCTTGCATATCATATATCCGTAATGAGGGGTTGCGATGTTGATCAGCCGAGGAACCTTGCAAAGAGCGTGACTGTTGAATAGCAGCGGGGCTTGAAGGACCCGACGTATTCCTTGCAACGTCAAGTAGATACGTTTTCATACATATACCGGAGAAACGGAAGAATGTCAGTCAGGATTGTCGAACATGTAAATATGCACGTCGCCGGAAGCCGCGCCACCTTGAAAATGGACTACGGGCACTCCCGGAAGACAAGAACGAAACAAATCAGCCATATCTCCGCGCCGGAACTTGCCGACGCCGGGGCTCCGGCATTTGAGGATCCTGACAGGCTGTACGACTCCATTGTGGAGTTTTCCTCTATCCTCACGAGGACTGAAAGGGTATCTCTTATGCTTCCGGAGCACGGATTCCTTCGCATTAAGGGCGTCAAGGGTATCGACAAAGGCGATGCAAAAAAAATCAGGATGAAGGTCGGCACGGGGGTCTCCGGAAGAGTATATAAGGAAGGAAAACCTCAGATCGTCACTGGGAAAGAAAGTGGCCTCCCGGCACAAAACAAATCTAACTACCGCACGGTGTCTTTTGTCAGTATGCCCCTGAAATTGGGCGATGAGACAATCGGGGTTCTCAACCTTACGGACAAGATGGACGGTCAGGCTTTTTCAGAAGGCGATATGAAATTTCTTCAGAACCTTGCATACTTCGCCTCAATAGCTGTCAGAGGAGCAAATTGTTGCAGCAGGTTTGAGGAACTGAAAACACTTTCCGTGACTGACGGTCTGACCGGACTCTTTAACAGAAGATATTTCGATGAGCGGCTCTGCGAAGAATTACATCGCGGGACACGCTACAATTCCTTCTTCTCCCTTGCCATTCTTGATATCGATGACTTCAAGCTCTTCAACGATACTGAGGGGCACCTCGCCGGCGACGAAGTACTCAAAGCAATCCGGCATATCGCCAGAGAATCCCTCAGATCTATCGATGTCATAGCGAGATATGGCGGCGAAGAATTCGCCGTCATAATGCCCGAGACTGAACGAGAAGAAGCTTTTACGGTGGCCGAAAGAACCAGAAAAAACATCGGGGAAGTTATGTCCGGCCGTTGGGAGAATTTTCCTCCCGGGAACATCACCGTAAGCATAGGCATCTCATCCTTCCCCTCGGACGGTAAAGACGCTGCCACCCTGATAAGACGTGCTGACAAGGCGCTGTACAAAGCAAAAGTCAGCGGTAAAAACAGGACGATTGTATGGGGAGGAGCTCCGCTGGTCTAGTTCACCTCAGAAGGCACAATCATTTCGATGATCAAGGCAAGTAATAATAGCCGGGCAAAAGGGAACGCCTGCCGCGGAAAAAACGCGCGCCCGGCAGCAGACATCCAAAGATCGCCTGCTACGTAATTATAGAGTTCAACAAAGAGAGCAAGGACATCGCCCCCCCCGGACCCAGGCCGGTAATCAGGCCCCGTTGCTCCTCTTGAACCTCTGTGCCTTCAGCCTTTTCCTCATCGCCTCTCTGCGTTTCCGCTTCTCCTTCACGGAAGGCTTCTCATAGAAACTTCTCTGTTTGACCTCTCTGAACAGACCTTCCTTCTGAAGCTGGCGTTTGAGTAATTTCAGCGCTTTTTCTAAATCGTTTCCGTGAACTTTTATGTCCAAGATAGCTATCTCCGTCCTCTTCCCTGTCCTCTACCACCGCCAAAACCGCCTCTACCGCCTCCGAAACCGCGGCCTTCCCTCGGCTGCTGCGGCCTTGCCTCGGCAACGGTAATCGTCCTGTCCAGGAATGCCGTGCCGTTCAATTCGGAAATGGCTTTTGCAGCATCATCATCGCTAGCCATTTCAACAAACCCGAAGCCCTTGGCATTTCCGGTATGAGGGTCGGTTATCATTTTTACCGATTCGACCTCTCCACTCCGTGAAAAGAGTTCCCTGATATCCTCTTCCGTTGCTTTGAATGAAATGTTGCCGACATAAATCTTTTTGCCCATAGTTAGTCTCCTCTTTTCATGGAGAAAAATAAAAACCCCAGAGCTTTCAAAGTCTCTGAGGTTTCTTAACTCCAAAAGTTATGTTCTAGTATAAACAAATAGCAGCAAATTGTAAACAATGAGGCTGGCGGTGTCAAGAGCACGAAGGCAGAGCTGCCTCGCCTTGTCCTTTAAAGCGAGAGAACTGAGCCTTCGGTAACATTTTCCTATAGTCAACTGGTACATAAATTACTTTCCTGGGTTTAAGGCATGAAATTTACTGAACAGACTGATCGCAGGCCCCGGGAATCACGAACTTCCAAACCGATTTTCTGCAGTAGATGCGGCCGCTCCCCGATTATTGTGAAGAAAACTTAACTTGGCTTAAAATTATTTTTGTGCGATCATAGATGCGTCTATAATTTCTTTCCCGTATAAAAGGAGAATCGGATGAGGTCAAAGAATCTTGGGTTTTGGATTGTAGCGTACTTGTTCTTGACAGCGGGGCTGTCGATACCGTCGAATGCGCGGGCAGGGGTAGATGTAAACATCGGGATAAACCTGGCCCCACCCGCCTACGTCATTAACGAACCCCCGCCTGTTGTCGTAGTGCCCGGCTCCTATGTATACTTTGTGCCCGGCATCCAGATGGACATTCTTTTTTATCGCGGCCACTGGTACCGGCCTTATGAGGGGCGCTGGTACAGGGGAGGAGGCTACAACGGTCCGTGGCATCATATTTCCCCCCGGGGGGTGCCTGCCGCCATACTGCAGCTTCCCCCCGATTACAGGCGAGCCGGACACTCCTACAGATCCATCCCATACGGCCAGATGGAAAGAAACTGGAGAACATGGGAAAGGGAAAGGCATTGGGACAGACATGAGGCGAGGCGCAACAGGGAAAAAGGCAGGGAATACAACGAATACGGTGGCCGGGAACGCGGCTATCACGGAAGGGGGAGAGACAGCGACTATTAACCCCCGTATTTCATCAATCGGCCAATAATGGTCGTGACGCAAGGCGGCACATGCCGGCACCACTCATTCCCGGGCACGGACATTCTTCACCGGCAGCACTGATAGATGCGTGCGCGATGCTGCATACAGCCCGAACACTGCCCACCCGGCTACGAACGCAGCGGATGAGAATTTTCCCGTTCGTTACTCCTCAATGCGGCCTTGGCCGGTGAGCATCGCCGGTCCTTTCTCCGCTCGTACTCCCTGCCGGCGAAAGGGAGAAGCAGATGTTTGAAAAAGGAATGGCCATACTGTCCCCTGAGAAACCCGCACGGATTGCCGCCCGCAAGCTTCTTTACCAGAAACCGGTAGCCTGCATGTCCGCATTTTTCGAAGAGATATCTATTCACAAGAGAGGTCTCCAGCATAAGCTTTAAGTCCCTCTTCCAGAGACAGTCATAATCCGAACCGTCCATAATACTTTTTGCCGCCAGTTGTCCCGACAAAATAGCGTAGCGCATGCCGAAACCCCAGAGACAGTCCTGAAAGCCGGCTGCCTCGCCGACATATAACTTACCGCCCCTGATCTGCGAATCGCTGAGCGAGAAATTGCCGCAGCTGCCGAACCGTTTTTCATTCCTTATGTTCAGACCGAGATTCTCCCTGAAAAACTTCACCGTCTTCCCAAAACATTCGTTTGCCCTGCTGTATTCCCTGTAAAGAACAGCTACCACTGTTCCATGTCCCGCGTTTGTCAGGAGATAGGAATAGCCCTTCGGGGCGATCCCGTCACTGAGGACCACTGCGGCGCCGTCGTCCATGTCCGTTTCAAAGGTCGCTCCAGCCGCGACCGCATTAAAACCCCGCGGGCCCGTAGCTATAATAGCTTTTCCGACGAAGGCGTCTATGTCGACACGTTGATTGAACCGGATATCCACCCCGAGAGAGAGGGCCTGCTCCTTCAAACCGGTATCCAGTGTGCCCGCCATCGACCCTCTTCTCACAAGATAAAAGATGGGCCGGTCAGAGAGAAGTCGGGAAGGCTGCATGCCCGGGGCAAACACTACACCGCCCCGATAGGGAACACACAGAAAGTTCAGGTCGATGCCGACATCCCTGAGGAACTGCGTCACATCCTGTTCGGAACTCCAGTTTTCGAGCCCCTGAAAATCTCCGTTCAGCCGATGTCCCACATCCGGTGACTTGTCATATACCGTCACTCCGTATCCGTGTTTCGCAAGAACGATAGCCGCGCTCAGGCCCGCCGGTCCGGCCCCTATAACGGTAATCCGCTCTTCCATATCCTCACCCCTTGGCAAACCTGTTATACAGCCATCCCACAATCACGCCGCCCAGCCCAAGATCGGCAAACCCGTAGAAAAATGCCAGCACACTGCCCAAGGGCGAAATGGTATAACCCGGATAAACTGAACCGGCGATGGCCTCAAGAAAACTTCTGGCGTAGCCGGTAAAATATGACAAAAGGGTTGTCACGAACAAAACACCTCCCCATACGATTCCCAGGGCCAGCCCGAGCGCCAATGGTTTAATTTTCAACTCCTTCTCCTCCGGAACGCCTGGCTCAGCATGCATATTATGACCACTTCTTTCAAGCTTACCACACAAGCCGGCAGGTTCAAAGACCCGATCATCCAAAATGCGGAGCACTCGCATGAAGACCGCCAAAAGGGAACGCAACATTAATGTTTACTCTGTAATTAATCCTGTATTCGACAGTTGAAACAACCGGACTCTCGCGTCCGCGAGCACACCTAAGCGGTCAGGTATGTATTTACGAGCTTGAGGAGCTCCTGGGTCTGGATGGGTTTGGGGAGATACGCGTTTGCGCCGATGGACAGAGCCCGTTTCCGGTCTTCCTCTGCGCCCTCAGTGGTTACAATTATGACCGGGATATGCTTGAAAGCGGGGTTGCCCCTCACCAGGCTGACAAGTTTCAGCCCGTCCATCACGGGCATGTTTATATCTGCAAGGATAAGATCCACCTTCTCCGATGACAGTTTCTTGAGGGCATCCACCCCGTCCGATGCTTCGATCACCCGGGAATTAGGTATCCTCTTTACCGCAAAACTGATGAGCTGTCTCATTGTCGGCGAATCTTCAACAACCAGAATGTTCGGCATTTCACGCTCTCCTATTTCTTCGGTTTCTCTTTAAGAAGATCGAGGAAACTCTGTATCGTTGTCAGTTTTCTTTCCGACTGGGTATACATTCTCGATGAGAATATGGCAGTGGCGGCATGCCCGGCAAGCAGGCTAAACAGCTCGTAGTCCACATTTGTAAACCCCTCTTTCTGTGTCAGCAGCTTATAAATTGAGATAACGCCTATTACATGTTCCTTTATCTTTAATGGGATGCAGACGATGGGTTCACGCGGATTGATGTCCCTGCCGCCGTCGAGGTTATCTGCAAAAAAACTTTCGCCGCCCTTCGCAACGGCCCCTATCGTACCGTCGCCGAATTTTACCTTTGGCGCCTCCGCCAGCGCCATCCCCTCCGAGCTCACGGGGATAAGCTCGTTAGCCTTGTCATCCATGAGAAGTATCGCAAACTTCTCTGCGCCTATCAGATTTATCACGATCTCCATAACGATCCTGAGGACCTCCGAGAAATCCAGGGTTGAATGGAGTTGATAACTGGCGACGTAGAGATTTGCAAGGTTGTTGTTTTCCGCTTCAACTTCGATGTATTTGGAAACAAAATCCTTGTTTTCCTCCTCCACCTGCCTGAACCTCTCTTTGAGAGAGTTCAGCTCATCCTCCAGCATCCTTATCCTCTCTTCATAGAGCTTGGTCCTCGTTTCATCGCCGGACCTCTCAACGGATTCCTCAAGTTGGGCGACCCTGTACCGGAGCTTTTCATTCTCCTTTAAGAGGTCCTTCGTGAATTCCTCACCTTTCCTGAACATCTGCAGGAATTCATCGGCCCTGTTGATGTGTCCCGTATCTTTTTCCACTACTCCCTCTCCTTATTGACCAACCGCATTATCTCGGCGGGAATATCAGACAGCGGAAGGACTGATTCCACTGCACCTGCCTTTATCGCCTCTCCCGGCATACCGAAAACAACGGCGCTCTGCTCCGATTCTGCTATAGTATAACCGCCTTTTGTTTTAATTTCCAGCATCCCCTTTCTTCCGTCATTCCCCATGCCGGTGAGGATAACACCCATGGACTTGGAGCCGAAAGTGTCGGCGACCGACTTCATCATATGGTCAACGGACGGCACATACTTGTCGCTGAGCTTTCCCTCCTTAAGGAGCACCACCTTCCTCTGCCCCCTCGCCTCAAGGCTGAGGTGATATCCCCCGGGGCAGATCAAAACCGTCCCGGCTTCAACAAGATCGCCCTCTTCCGCCTCTTTGATCTTCAAAGGAGACAATTTATTCAATCTTTCAGAGAGAGGCCCTGTGAACCCCTTGGGCATATGCTGGCTGATCAGCATCGCCGCCTGAAAGTCAGCGCCGAGTCTGGTCAATATGATCTGGAGCGCAGCAGGCCCCCCGGTGGATGACCCCACGGCGACGACCTGTATGGCACGCGCTTCCTGACCCAAATTGAGCGGCGCCCCCCCCTTCCCCAGCAACTGGAGGTTCCGGCTGAGAATATCCATGCGTATATTCTTTATTCCCCTGACCTTCTGCACGAGGTCCTTCTCTATGCTCTGCAGCTCGATAGATGCGCGCCTGGTGGGTTTGGCGATAAAATCGACAGCACCGAGTTCCAGGGTCTTGAAGACCGTCTTTGAATCATTGTGGGAGCTGACCATGATGACAGGGGTGGGCCTGTTCAGCATCAGCCACCGCAGGAAGCCAAAGCCGTCCATCTCGGGCATTTCAAAGTCCAGTGTAATAATGTCCGGTTCCAGCCTGAGTGTCTTGGCCATCGCATCCTTGCCGTTAGAGGCGATGCCCACTACTTCGAGCGCGGCGTCCTTTTCCAGTATCTCCCTGATTATCTGCCTGGTATAGGCGGAGTCGTCTACTATGAGTATCTTTGTCGTCAATGCGATACACCTCTTGAGGAATTCTGCGGACTTACATCTTCAGGAAATGAATTTCCCTGCGGCCAGCCCTGCTCAGCGGATGCTCCGGTCTATCTTTTCCCAGGCTTCTGGTAAACCATATCGTTTTTCAGATGCTTCAAGGTAAAAGCTGTCGAAATATTGATAAGAGATTCCGCGTGACCCAGCAGGAGATAACCACCGTCAAAAAGCCTGTCGTAAAATATATCTATTACCTTTCTTCTTGATAAGCTGTCGAAATATATTAAAACATTCCTGCAAAATATTACATCCATCTTGCCCAGGAACCTGGTCTTATAAGGATCCAGCAGGTTAAGGCAGCTGAAGTTCACGTTTTTTTTGACTACGTCCCGGATCTTGAATAAACCGTCCTCATCGTGAAAATACTTGCTGACAAAATAAGGCTCTATTGTACGAAAGGAGTTCTTCCTGTATATCCCTTTACGCGCGGTCTGCAATACCCGTTGGTTTATGTCACTTCCGTGGATCTCGATATCCCAGTCGTTGAAGTTTCGCATCTCCGCGATAAGCATCGCAATGGTATAGGGCTCCTCCCCCGTCGAGCAGCCCGCAGACCATATCCTGAGCGTCCGGCTGTCTCTCTTAACCTCCTTCACCTCCTCCAGTATTTCTGTACTGAAGGCCCTCAGCTGGTTCTGTTCCCTGAAAAAATATGTTTCATTGACGGTAAGCACGTCGATGATAGCCGCCAGTTCCGATTCTGAGTTTCTGTCGTAGCGAAGCAGCCGGTAATAATCCCTGAAGTCAGCCAGATGATGACTTCTCACGCGGCGCGTCAGCCGTTTTTCGAGAAGATACCGCGACCCGTCCTCGAAAAAAAGCCCGCAGTGCTCCCGTATGACGTCCCTTATCAACCTGAAGACATCTTCAGATAAAGGTATTATATCTTCTTTCTCAAACACTCAGGATCTCTTCAACCGTCTTGAGCACAGTAGGATCTTCCTCGATGTCAAGGAGCTTTTCCAGTTCTTTCCTCACTTCCCCTTTTGCGTTTTTCCCCAGTGCCTTCACTGAAGCTATTCTGGTCGCCCAGTCGGGATCACTCAGAAAGGGGATGAGGTCGTTTTCGGTGCTTTCAAACGACGAAAGCGCCATTATAGCGGTCCTCTTTATTTCCTCGTCGGAAGAGGAGAGCATGCCCGTGATTGCCCGTCTGGCTTCGTCCCCCCCGATCTGGCCCAACGACTCTATCGCGGTCGCAACGACAAACCCCCAGCCGTCCTCCAGAAGACTTATGAGGTGGCCGACAGCTCTTTCCTCCCCAATCATGCCGAGGGATTTTGCAGCGGCCACCCTCACATATCTGTCCTTGTCGGAGGTGAGAATAAGCAGCGAATCCAGCACGCCTTCACCACGTGTCACACCCAGGCTCAGCACGGCAGAAATCCTCAAGTCGGGATTTTCGTCGGTAAGAGCAAAGGTTAGATACTTCACCGCCTCTTCCGTTCCGATGGACGCCAGCGCTCCCACAACAGATTTCCTAACCCTCACATCCTCGTCCTTCAGGGCAAATCCCAGTTCCTCCACGGAGGCCGAAACCCTTATATTCCCGAGAAGTTGAGCCGCATGCCTCCTGAGCACGGGGTCTTCGCTTCTGAGCATGCCGATAATCTCCTCTTGCTTCAGCGCGGCGCCGAGATTCGACAGCGCAAGAACGGCTGACTCCTGGACATCCTCGTAAGGATCACTCAGGAGCTCTTTCAATTTCTCCACCGCGCGGGGGTCCTCCAGCTTTGCTATGCTGACCGCGGCCGCGGAACGGACGTGCCCGTCTTCATCGGTCAGCATCTCTTCGAGGATGTCGTAATAGACCGGCGAAACGATCTCCGATGTGACTTCGCAGATAAAGCGCCTCTGGTGCGGACTGTCGGCATCGAACAGCTTGAGAAGCGACGCGGGCTTGTCTCTGCCGATGAATATGAGGGCCTTCTTGATATCATCCGCGAACTCGTCTTCCTGCGAAATCTCAAGGAGCGGTCCGTAAGCGGCCTCGTCCTTCATGAGCCCGAGCAGGAGAATAGCCGAAATCCTCGCCTCCCGCTTCTTTGACCATGCGTGCTTTATAAGAAGCTTCATCGCCCTATCGTCCAGGGCACCCTTAATTTCCCGCGTGATAATATCGGCGTCGACCCCCCTGTGGTAGAATTTCGCTATCGTCTTCAGCGTCCGCTCCTGGATATTTATCGATGGGTCTTCGAGGAGCGGCACTATGCTGGCCAGGGATGAGGGTTCGGCCAGGCGGCCGAGCGCCTTCAGCACAGGCTCTCTCAAGGGCTTGGTTCCGAGGGCACGAAGCAGGTGAGGCACCGCCTTCCTGTTCCCTATCCTGCCGAGCGCATCTGCGGCAGGATAAGCGGTCCAGAGGTCACCGCTCCCGATTATTTCAATGAGTGCGTCCACGACAGAAATCTCTCCCACCTTGCCCAGGTGTTCGACAGCCGTAGCCCTGACGTTCTCATCTTCGTCCTTGAGGGCTTCGAGCATCAGAGGGAGCGACCTGGGGTCCCTGTGTTCTCCAAGGACATCGATCACGAATTTTCTGACATCACGGTTGGGCGTCTGAAAAGCGTCAATGAGAAATGTCGTCGCTTTCCGGCCAAGGCGGATCAGCGCTTCTATCGCGGAATTTCTCGCCCCGGCATTATCTTCAATATAGAGAAGGCCTATAAGACCGGGGATGTATGCTTCCATCGGATAATCGTCGAAGAGCACCTCCACGGCGCTCTTCCTGACTCGCCAGCTGACGTCTTCCATCGCCTTGAGCAACAGGGGTATGCAGACGTCCTGCTTTATTCCCCTGATACTCTCCACGGCTTCCCGCCTCACGTCCGCATTACTGTCGTTGATCTGCCGCTTCAGTCTCTCCACTTCTCTCCTCTATCATTCCGACCGATTCCTCAAGTCTTATCTTCTCCTCGGAGGTCAGCAGGTTGTCGACATTCAAGATTATAACGATCTTGCCGTCCTTCTTACCGATGCCGTTGAGATATTCGGTCTTAAAACCCTTGAACAAAGACGGCGGAGGCGATATCTCCTCTGATGACAAGGCAAGGATCTCCCTGATTTCGTCCACAAGAAAACCGGCTTTCTCCTTCTGGAAACGCACTATGATCACCCGCTCTTTTCTCCCGGCAGGTTTCGTACCGAACCGCCTCCGCAAATCTATAAGGGGAACAACGGAACCCCTCACGCTTATGACCCCCGAGAGGAATTCGGGCAGGCCCGGGATAGAAAACACCTGCTGCGGGGTGATGATCTCCACGACCCGGCTGATCCCGATACCGAATATCTCATCGGCTATCCTGAAGACAGCGAACTTGTTCATTGGGCGGTCTTAAAAACCTCCATCTCCTTCTTAAGCGTATCTATCTCTCCGGAGAGGGTATTGAGAGACATGGAGACGTCCTCCATGTCCTTCACGGTTGCAATTCCGAGTCCGTCGATATGCTCCATCGCCCCGACAATGCTGTCGTTCACATGTTTTTGACGCAGAACGGCTTCGCTGATCCCGTTTAGAACGTCATTCGCAAGTTCGAGGTTCTTGGATATGCCTCTCATGCCTACCGCCTGCTCTTCAGTTCCCCTCTTGCTGAGATCGGCAACTTCCTTGACCTCTCCCACCCCTTCGAGGAGGTAGCTGAGTGCATTATCCTCTTCACCCGTCGATTTGGCTATATTGTGCATCATCTTCCTGATGTCTTCTATGGCAGCCGTTATCTGCCCGAGACCGAGTGACTGCTCCTCCGTCGCCCTTTCAATAGACTTAGTCATTTCCGTCGAATGTTCCGATGCTGTAAGAATTTCCCTCAGCGCATCCCCGACCCTGAGCACAAGAGTGTTTCCTTCCTCTACCTTGACTTTAGCGGAGTCTATCGAAAACACGGCATCCCGTATGTCATTCTGAATGGTCTTGACGATGCCGCCTATCTCACGGGTGGAACTCGCCGTCCTCTCGGAAAGGGCCCGTATTTCGTCGGCAACGACGGAAAAACTCTTTCCGTGTTCGCCCGCCTGGGCAGCCAGGATGGCGGCGTTGAGACTCAGAAGGTTCGTCTGTTCCGTAACGTCCCTGATCACCGAAAGCACCTTTTCGATGTCCGAGGACCGGGCACCCAGATGTTGTACTATTTCGGACGACTTATTCACCTCAAGGGAGATGTTTTCCATGCCCTCTACGGCATTCACTATCGTCATCATGCCGGTCTCCGAGGTTATCTCTTTGACCTTCTCGGCCATCCTTGAGGACTCCCTGGCGTGCTCCTCCACCTCCCGGACGGAAGCCCCTATCTCTTCGACGGAAGCCGATGTCTCTTCCACCGCCGACAACGCCTCGTTGGAGTGCTTTGAAATCGCCTTGGCGGTGTGGGCCAATTCTGCGACAACCGAATAGGAATCCTCCGTAGCTTTGAACAGTCTCTGCGTGTTTACGGCTATTTCCTCGGCCGTGGCCTTCATCTGTATAAGCGACGATACATTTTCCGTGGACACGCCGGAAAGCTTCTCGGCCTTCTCGTTTATCTCCGACCGGGCCTTGTCAGCTCCCTGAATGGACTTAATGATCCCCTTTATGGAGTCCGACTGTTTCCTGGTGCTGCCTATGACATTATTATAAGTGACGTCGACCTGTTTGATCGCCATCGAAACATTTACAGCCGTAGAATTAAGCTTCGAGACCGTTGCGGAGAGACTCTCTGCGAGATATGCTATGCCTTTGGCCATGCTCCCTATCTCATTTTCTCCGAGATCGGGCACACCCGTTGAGAGTTCACCCCTAGTTATCTTTTCTATCGCGCTGTTGATCTCCGACACCGGCTTCCTGATATTCCTGTTGAAGAGAAAGAGCATGGTGATACCAACCGCCAGCAACATAACTATCTGATAGAGAGAAATGCTGAAAAGGCTGGCCGACATATCGCTATTGATGCTGCGGGCGTTATAGCCGATGGCCACCTCGCCCACTTTTGATCCGGAAGACATTACCGGAACCCTGAGCGACATGGCCTTCTTAATTAGAAAGGGATTGAACGCCGACGCCTCATAGTCCGTCTTCCTGGACCTCTCCTTCACGACCTTTCCCTCGCTGTCGCTGACCTGGACGGACAGGATGTCACCGTCCTTCATGATCTCGTCGAGATAGGCATCGATAGGCGCATAGTCATAACTGAGAAGGGGCCCGGCGCTTCCATCCGCCGTGATCGATGCTGACCTGCTCATCCTTTTCTGCAATGACTCAAGCAGTGCCGACCGCATATAAAAGAACCCTATGGCACTTCCTATCGACTGCCCTATGAGAAGTACCGCAAACAGGGCTGCCAGAAATTTTGTATTCAAGGATTTCCTTAATATCATTTTATGAGCTCCGCGGTCACAAAAGCCTCCTTCGGTTTCATACGATCCTCCTTCCATTCCGCTCCGGACATCTGCCTCAAGCCAGTCCTATTTTCGACATCATCTTCCTGATGTTGTCATAGTCTTCGTCGGACGCCGGGGCGAACCCCGTGTAACTGACGTTTATCGACTTCAATATCGTGGCGTCTTCCGGTTTCCCTTCACCCAGAGAGATCAGCGCGTTCCTTAATTCCGAAACCAGTCGAGGCTCAAGGTCCTTCGACACGCAAATATTGAATTCGGGAATATTTTCTGAAACCTTGAGGAATTTCAGTCCTTCGCCCCTGAATTTTTCGGCTGTCGATTCCATTAGCCCGCCCGCATCGAAATCGCCGCTTATTACGGCACGGGCGACGTCGTCATGATGACCCAAATAATTGTAATAATGCAGGTCCTTGATGTCTACCCCTGCTTCATACAGCATAGCCCTTGGGACGATGTGGCTGGAAGTCGAGTGTATGTCGCCGAAGGCGAAGGAACGCCCGCCGAGATCTTCAAGAGAGCGGACCCCGCTGTCGTTCCGTGTGACTATGACCGAGTGGTGGAACGGCTTGCCTTCCGTCAGGGCCTTGACCAAAATCATCACTTTATATTTATCGTGCGCTTCGATATAAGTGGACGGCGTCATAAAACAGAACTGAGTGGTCCCATGTCCGATGTCCTCTACGGCGCTCTGGAAATCTACTGCCACCCTGAGATCTATCCTCCGTTTCAATATTCCGCCCAGATATTCCGCCAGGGGGTTAAACTTCTTAAACATGACGGCCGGAGATTCGAGCGGGACGATGCCCATCCTGAGGAGCCCGGAAGCCGCCCCTTTTGCGAAAGTAAATCTCTCCATTTCCGTTACCGCCAGTTCAGAATCCTTCATGAGTTCCTTAACAAGCTGATTGAGCCGGAACGCACGCTCTCTGTTCTCTCTGGGAAGGTCCTTAATCTTTTCCACGGAATCCCCGATCTGGCTTGAGCCGACCTTCTGTTCGTTTGTAGCCCGCGATATGTGCTGGCTTTTATCAGATACGAGTTCCACCGCCTGCGAGATCTGTTTGCTGTTCAGGGATTGTTCGTTCGTCGCGGTCTTAACGTGGACCGTGACGTCGCCTATCTTCTGCGTCGCGTTCATGATAAACTGGATCTGCCTGTTCTGCTCCGTAGTCGCTCTGGCGATCTGCCCGGCCATGCCGAGCACCTTCTCCATCGCAGTGGAAACAAATCGTGCCGCCTTTGACTGCTCAGCCGTTGCCTGTTCTATCGCCGCGGTCATTTCCGATGATTTTTTTGAGCTCTCCACTATCTTTCTTAGCGCATCTACGGCCTCATTTGTGACCTTGAAGCCCATCTCGACGGATTGCAGCCCCTCGTTCATCGCCGCTACGGCGTCGCCAACCTCCTGCCTGACAGCCTGTATCAGATCTGCAATCTCCTGAGTGGATTCGGCCGTCCTGTCGGCCAGACTTTTTATCTCATCCGCAACCACGGAAAAGCCCTTGCCCTGTTCACCTGCCTGCGCAGCCAGAATCGCAGCGTTAAGTGCAAGCATCGTGGTCTGGTCCGTCACCTCGTCGATCACAGTAAGTATCTTGCCGATCTCCTCCGAACGTCCCCCGAGTTTGTCCACATAATTTGCGGTCTTTTCCACCGAGGCCTTTATATGCTTCATCCCGCCTATGGTCTTCTCGATAGAGGTCATTCCGAAAGTGACGGCTTCGTTCTTGACCTTGTCGGATAACATTGCCGATTCCTTAGTGCGCTGTTCGACCTCTTTTATGGAAGTGGAAATCTCGATGATGGCCGCCTGGGTCTCCTCGGCAGCTTCCGCCAGTTCTCCGGCATTGGCGGCCACCTCTTTGATTGCGGCGGACAACTGCCCGATGGAAGTCGAGGTGGATTCCACAGCCATCGAGAGATCCTCCGCACTGCCCTTAATCTCCGAGATGCTTGTTACCATCTGCTCCATTGAAGCGGCTGTCTCCTCGGCCGACGCGGCAAGCCCATCCGTACTGTCCGCGATCTCTGTAATCCCCACATTCATCTCCTGTATCGACGAAGAAATGTTGTTGACGGACTCTGTTTCAAGCATCGTGCCTTCAACGACTTTCCGGGATTCCTTCTCGACGTCCTCGGCCACGTGCGAGACGCGACGGGACACATCCTTGATCCTCTCCAGTATGCCGGAAATCGACACCAGCGAATCGCGCACCTCCCTGCTGAACCTTCCTATCTCGTCCCCGCTCTTGAGATCGACATTGAAGGTCAGATCCCCCCCGGACAGCTTCAGCGCCGCCGTCTCCAGCAACCGGATAGGTTTGATCACAGTTCTTCTGATTACCGCCCACAATATGAAGCTAAAGAAAAGACTGGCGAGGATCGTCGCCGCAATCACGAATCTTATATACTTGACCGCACTGTTGTACTCCGCCTCTATCGACATTGACGCCTTGACGGCACCGAGGACCTCAGGGTCCCCAGCGTGGCATCCCCTGCACTTTCCGGAATTCAGCAGTGGTTTATAGAATGTAAGTTCCTTCACCCCTCTGACGAGCAGGGGCTTGCCGCTGCGTTCTATCTCCTTGAGGGGCGCCAGTTCCAGGGCGGGGGCATTCTTGTCAAAGGCGGCCCGGCCCTCAAAGTTCAGGACGGAGATTTCCTTCACTCCGCTTGTATCTTTCAGGTCATGGACCAGTTCCTTCGTAATATCCGCTCTCCCGTCGAGCATTGTTCTCTCAACGTCTTTAGCGATGACATTGGCCGTGGCCTCGGAACTGGTTTCCGTAATATTGTAGAGGCTCGATTTTTCGATGGTCATCACCATAACACCAGCGGCCACGACACCGATAAGAAGCAGTGCCGCCACAAGGGTCAATATCTTTAATTCAAGCGTTGCGCGCATATGCCCTCCTTCAGCCCGCATCTATGTTCATAGCCTCCTCGAAACGGACAATGGATATAAAACGTTTCTCCTGAATGACTACGCCGGCTATAAACCTTCGCTCCTCCTCCGTCAGATGGGCCGGAGGCGCTAGCACACTGTCTTCGCGAAATCTAACCACTTCCCGGATTTTATCGATAGTCGCCCCTATGAGTCCCTTCGGACCCGAGAGGATCAATATTTTTTCATTCCTGTCGTTTCTTTCCGAATCGGCATTGGGCGAAGAACGATGCGGGTTCTGTCCCAGGGCGAACCTCGCTTTGAGGTGGACGACCGGAATTATTTTCCCCCTGAGCGACATTATTCCGCTGACATAATCAGGCAGCAGAGGCACAAAGGTTATGCCCTGGTAGGGTATGATCTCCTCTACGTCGGCAACCATGAAAGCAAATTCCTTTCCAGCGAGGCTGAAGGTGAGGAGTTCGATTACACTCCCCGCTTCTTTCGACGAAGATTTCTCACCCTCATCCGGCTCATCCACGGCTTCTGCGGCCATTGCCGCGACAGCCTCTGTTTCCGGGGTCTTGAAGAAGGGCATTTTCCTGTCCTGCCCGTCTTCATCCGCCAATTTTTCGGCCCCTTCGGTCTCCCCTGAAGCCGTATCTCTCTCTTCCCCCGGCGACGACGGAAGGACCGGGGTACCGCTCTCCTCTGCAACCTCTTCAGTCTTTCGTATCGCCCTATGCTGCAGCTCCTTCTCTTTGGCTTTTTTCCTAATTTTCGCTATATCCATTTAACCCCAGCTCTCCCGCCGCACCTTTCACAAGCGCCTCGGTGATGACTGTAACCTCCCTGGCAAATCCGTCCAGAAGCGCGGAGGTGGCGATGCCGTTTATCAGTCTCGGTACCCCGCCCGAATAGAGGTAAAGAGCCCTGAGCGCATCGCCGGAAAAAAGCATATCTTCCCTGCCGGAAACCTTCAGCCTGTGAGCCACATAGTCCCCTATTTCATCTTCGGCGATGGGCCCGAGATGGAAGAAAAGGCCGATTCGCTGCTTTAAGGGCATATATGCCTTATGGTTCAGCCTTCTCCGCAGGTCCGGCTGTCCTACGAGCACCAGGCTAAGCAGGTTGGTGTAGTCGAGCTGAAAATTGGTAAGAAGTCGTATCTCCTCAAAGGTGTCCTTGCTCGGGATCAGCTGCGCCTCGTCGATTATGATCACCGGCGTGACACCCGCTTCGAAGTATCCATATACTTTTTTGTAGATCTCCTCCAGCAGGTCGGCCTTGTGTGAGGAGCGAATCTCCGTTTCCATCCTCATGGCGACCGTCCTCAGGAATTGGGAAGAGGTCAGCCTCGGATTGATAATATTTATCACCCGGTATTCAGTGCCGAGGCTATCCATCAGGGCCCGGGTCAGGGTCGTTTTGCCGCACCCCACTTCTCCGGTCAGCATTATCAGTTCCTTTTCCTCCACGGCGTACTGCATGCGGGCCAGGGCTTCCTCATGACTCCTGCTGAGGAAGAGAAACCTGGGGTCCGGAGTTTTGCTGAAAGGTCTGGCCTTCAGCCCGTAGAACTCCTCAAACATGGGCACCCCCTTTCTGCTTAATCACAGACTCATCAATCAGCGATTCTATGTCGAGGACGAGAATCACATCGTGTTTCCCTATCTCGGCAGCCCCGGCAAAGCCCCTTGTCTTTTTGAGATAATCCCCCAGAGACTTGATCACGATCTCCTGCTGGCCGTATAGTTCGTCCACAAGGACCCCGACTCTCCTCTCCCCGAAACCGACTACGACTGCGAAGGACCTTTCACTGTCGTCGCCCCGGAGTTCAAAGAACTTGCCCACTCTTATCATAGGAAGCATGTCGCCCCGGAGATAATAAACCTCTTTTCCCTCCACGGTCTGTATGTCACGATTCTCCACTATCATCGTTTCGGACATCGAAGAGAGCGGCACCGCGAACCTCTCGCCTCCGACCCTCACCACAAGGGCTTTAATGATAGCGAGCGTAATAGGGAGGGTAAGCACGAAGACCGTGCCAGAGTCCCTGACGGTTTCGACCTCCGCAAATCCGCCGAGTGCGGACAGTTTCTCCCTGACCACGTCCATACCGACCCCTCTGCCCGAGACCTCGCTGACCTCATCCTTTGTGCTGAATCCAGGGACAAAGATAAAATCGATAACCCTGCTTTCCTCAATCTCCTCCCCTTCAGCGAGCATCCCTTTTTCCACCGCCTTGCGCCTCACCCTGTCCACGTCGATTCCAGCCCCGTCATCCCTGAGCTCCACCATGACGTGATTGCCCTTCTGGTAAGCCTTGAGGACCACCGTTCCCGTCTCCTTCTTACCCTTCCTCTGCCTCTCCTCGGGGAATTCTATGCCGTGGTCCATGGCATTCCGGACAAGATGCATCAGGGGGTCCGCAATCTCCTCCGCGAGGTACTTGTCAAGTTCCGTTTCCTCCCCGTACATAACAAGCTCGATCTTCTTGCCGATCTCTCTCGAATACCTCCTCACCACCTGCGCCAGGCGTGCAAATATCTGTCCTATCGGCACCATCCGTATCTCCAGCACCTGGTCCTGAAGTTCAGCCAGCCTTCTTTCCATGGTCTGGGAGATCTTATGGATATCGTAAGCCAAGGCGGTCTGCCCATGCTTTTCCGCAAGCTCCACGCCGATCCGTCTGACCGCTCCTTTTGCCATGGTCAACTCACCCACCGTGTTGAGTATCCGGTCAAGCTTGTCGATATCAACCCTGACCGTCGATGTGGTGCTCTTCAGATGGACCTCCAGCTGTTTCTGGGCCTCGCCGGCTGCGGCAGCCGGCTGCGGAAATGCCGTCTTGGGACCGACAAGCGTTTCTATCTCGAAATCGACGTCCCTCTGTAACTCTTCATTCCTGCTCGTGCTACCGAACATCAGATTGAACCCGATACACCCTTCCGGCACGTCCTTCGAGGTCGGAAGGGTCGAAATCAGTTCTCCCTTCGACTTTATAATCTTTGTAAGCTCCTCCAGCAGTTTATCGAACACGTCCAGAGGAAAAACCGCCTTCGCCAGATAAACACCCCGGCCTTCCTTTATATTGGACTTGAGCCTGTGTTCCTCGTACTCCGACAATACCTTCAAGATGGACTCGTCTATGAGGCCGTCCTCCGAAAAATCCCCTGCCCCGACTTTCTGAGATTCCCTGAAGGCTTCTATATCATTTATGACATCGGAGACGTCCCCTTCTTCATTTCCCCTCCCGATGTCCTCCACAATGCCCCTCAGTATATCTATGTTTTTGAAGAGGAAACTGACCACCGCCGGACTCACGCCGATCTTACCGAGTCTCACGTCGTCCATCAGGGTTTCAAGTGAATGGCTTATGCTGGTTATGCCGTGGAGCCCGAAGAGTCCGGATATCCCCTTAAGGGTATGCATGGTCCGGAAAAGGGCGTTAATCGTATCGGGGTTGAGACCTGTCGAAGCGGTATCCTGTATTTCGAGTATCAGCCTCTGCGATTCCTCTATAAGCTCTTCTGCTTCGGCAATGAATTCCTTCTTCGAAGATTTCATAAGTAGACGGTATTTTTTATTATTTCCTGCAGTTCGGAGGAGGTGAATGGTTTGGCAAGATAGGCGGTGGCTCCGAGCGCCATACCCCTCTTTCTGTCCTCTTCACTCCTTTCGGTGCTGACAATGATGATAGGCAGCTGGTTATATGCCTGGTTATTTCTGATGAAGCTGATGAGTTCAAGCCCGTTGATGTCGGGCATATTGATATCCGTTATGACCAGCTCATATCCCTGTGACGGCAGTATCTTTAACGCCTCGAACCCGGTGGAAGCTTCGACAACCTCGAAATCGCCGAGTTCGTCGATAATCGCCCTGATAAGCGCCCTGGTCGTAGCTGAATCTTCGACTAAGAGAATTTTTTTCACAACCACCTCCCCTTTTGCGCTCCCGTCGATTCTGTGTTCTCAGGCCACTCTCTAGAATACAGAATTTCCGGCCGGGAATCCAGAATAAAATTCATCTCCTTTCAGTGCCCCGCGTATCAAATACGATACGATTCTACCAAATGACCCCGCAAAAAATCTTCTCAGCCTTCGGCGGAACCCTTTCGCAGCTCTATCTCCTGTATCCTTCTCTGGAGCAATGATTTTTCGAGTGCCAGCCCCGCATGGTCGATGAAAATCTCCAGACCTTCCGTCTCGGCAATAGCCTCTCCAGACGAACCGTTATCGCAGTAAAGGATGGCAACCACCCTCCCCTCGGCGACAAGGGGGAAAATAGCGACCTCCGGGGGGCGCAGTCCCCCGAGTTCATCCAACATCCTCTTAGTGACTTCGTCATCCTCCATCTTGCCTCTGTATGTCATCTGTTCGAGCATTATCTTTCTGAAAAAAGGGCTCTCCTCGACGCGCAGGACCATCTCCCTCACCTTTTCATCAGGCCTTTCTATATCGAGTCCAAACTGTCCCAGTCCCACCATCTCGTCATTACCTACCATAAAGAGGACGCCCCGGTGAAAGATGTCGCTCGCAAACCTCAGGATGAGCAAGGTTATTTCCGAGGTTGAATTGGGGAACCTGAGCTCTCGTGTGAGGGACTTCAACGCAGAGATGTCCTTCCGTTCCGCGGCCGGCGTTTCCCATCCCTCGTCCCATCCGGCGTCCTCCGACATGTCTTCGGAGAAACCCTCATCAGGCATAAAAGATGTCTGGGAAGACTCGTCCTGGACGCGAGCCCCTTCCATAAGCAGATATTCGGGGCTCATTCCCTTGGAAAGTTCCCAGCCCAGATCGTCCAGTTCGGTCTTTCCCTCAAGGTCCAGGTCGTCCAGTTCGAACTGAAAATCACCGTCCTCCCACATGAGGAGGCGGTAAATGACTCTCTCGACCCTTTTTCTTGTGACCTTATCCAGCGCTTCGGCACTCACTGATCCGAAATCCAGGAGAATTTCGGCGAGCGATTTTGCCGGCAGCTTCTTTTTTATTTCTACCGCCAGATCGAGGACAGGGCTCTTAATCAGTCCGGCGTCAAGCAGGTTTCCCCCCAGGCTTTTCTCGATGTCATCAGTTTCAGCCCTGACAACCAGTCCGTTTTTTAAAACTATGACCGCCTTTCCCCTGCTGCTGCTGATAACAAGCGTTCCGGATTTTTTCCCCACGCTCAGTATCTGGAATATATCGGCGATTGCCAGGTCTTCAAGTCTTCCCGCAAGGCTCATTGTATACCAACCCCTTCGGAATGAACCGCCGGGCCGCTCCATCCCGGATGAAAGCTCCCTCTGGCGACACTGGAAGCAGAAAGGCTCTCATCCCTTCCGCCGGCGAGGAGCAGGGTCAAGACTCTCTCCATTCTTTTTTCTTTGCTTCCCCTCACCATCACATCCATGTCCGTCAAAAAAAGCTCAAAAAGCAGGCGCACCTCAAGAGGGACCGCTTCTTTCGATAGTGGAGTATATCAGTACAAAATAAGGAGTGTCAATGAGACGGGAGGAATGACGAGCCCGCCGATTTCCCTGTATATAATGCGGCAGGGAGCGGGGAATAAAGATAGAACCTCACGCCCGTCCTGAGAAAAGTTGACAACGTGGCGGCCGTAAAAGTAATTTAAAACATGATTGCGATCGTCGACTATGGCATGGGTAATCTTAAGAGCGTCGAGAAAGGCTTCAAGAAAGTCGGGGTTGATGCCGGGATAACCGCCGACCCGAAAGTGATAGACAACGCTTCGGCAATCGTGCTCCCCGGGGTAGGTGCCTTCAGGGACTGTGTAAGAAACCTGACGAACCTTTCTCTGTCGGATACAATAGCGAAATCGATCCTGAAGGGCAAGCCCTATCTTGGAATATGTCTGGGACTGCAAGTACTTTTCAGCGAGTCGGAGGAATTCGGCGCCTGCAGGGGGCTCGACATCTTCAGGGGAAAAGTGGTGAGGTTCCGGATAGGGGAAAAAGTCCCTCATATGGGCTGGAATAACGTGAAGGTGTCAAGAAGGCCGCCTATTTTCGACGGAATAGAGGACAACTCATTCTTCTATTTTGTCCATTCCTTCTACGTAGTTCCGGACGACGCTGGACTCGTCGCCGGGACGACGGACTACGGCATCAAATTTACATCCATGATATGGAAGGACAACGTTTTTGCCACCCAGTTCCACCCGGAGAAAAGCCAGGGGCTGGGACTGAAGGTACTAAAGTCATTCGGAGAGTTCGTCCGGAGGGCGTGATTCGAACTTCATTGAGCGGAGGACTTGAAACAGTCCTCCGCTCAACGACTCCAATCTGTCATCTCTCCTTGATCAATCGAGCTCAGGTTTCGGGGTAGAACCGGAGGGAGCGGGAAGAACAGGGTATTCCACTTCGGGTTGCGTTCCAGTCGTCGTATGAAGAAATGCCACAATATCGCTTACGTCCTTGTCGTTCAAAGATATGCCCAGCTGCACAGCGCTCATAATGGACACTGCCTCCTCCAGCGACCAGACTTTGCCCGAATGGAAATAAGGGGGTGTGAGGGCGATATTCCGCAGCGACGGGGATTTGAAGCTGTATTCGTCCGATCCGATTGAAGTCACCTTGAATCTTCCCTTGTCTCCCGTAAGAAGTCTGGCGGCAGGCTGTTCCTTGACGCCGAATTTGTAATATCCCGTTCCCCCCATATTTATTCCACCGTGACATGCGGAACAGCCACTGGAAATGAATTTTCCCAGCCCGCTCTTTTCGGCGGCACTGAGGGCATCTTCGTTGCCTTTGAGGAACCCGTCGAAGCGGGAGTCGGGGGTCAGGAGAGTCGCTTCAAATACCTCGATAGCCCCGGCCATATTGTCAAAAGTTACGGGGTCCTTATCTCCCGGGAATGCCTTTGAAAACATCTCCGCGTACTGCGGCATACTCTTCAGAGTGACGACCACCGTTCCGGGAGTATTGTTCATTTCTACCGCGGCCTGGATGGGTCCTTTTGCCTGCTCTTTCAGGTCCGGGGCGCGCCCGTCCCAGAACTGGGCGATGTTGAAGACCGAATTGAAGACGGTGGGCGAATTGCGCGGACCCCTCTGCCAGCCGTGCCCTACCGCCGTCTGTTGGAAATCGGCGCCGCCCATCCCGACGTTATGGCATGAATTACAACTTATAAACCCGCTCTTCGACAGCCGTGGATCGAAATAAAGGGCTTTGCCGAGGGCAATAAGTGCAGGAGTAATCCGGATTCCCTTCACTTCCTTAAGCTCATACGGGATAGGTTTGAAAAGAATCTGTGCCTTTTCCATGACGTCATCTTTTGCAAAGGCGGCCTGCGCAAAGATCATAACGGAGACCGCCATCACCAACAAGCCGATAAACTGTCTCATCTGTCTCCTCCTTTTCTTTCCGACCACTATAGTGCAGGTTCTGAAACCATGTTCATAACCGGACCACTGGATGAAGCTCAGCATGGCGTCCTTAATTTCCACGTTAGCAGAAAACATTGCATTGTCAAGATTGATGAGAACCGGTCCGGTCAAAGCTGCCACCAGACTGTCATCCACACAAGAATCCTTCCCGCTTTTAAGACGGCTTCCGTTCAAGCGGGGGAAGAACTTGATGAGGAAAAGTCTCCTGTTCCAGCCGGCCCGAGGAGACTCTGGCCACTTTACAGAGAAAAGACCAGATGTTTATAATTGCTTTGTTGCGTATTTATGCACTCTTAATTTTACAAAGGAGCCGATCATGAAGAAATTATTGTTTGGATTGTTGCTGCTGCTGTTTATGGTGAATGTTTCCGAGGCCGTGCAGACCAGGTTGATCGTAAGGGCAAGGGCAAGGGACGCAAAGTTTATCGGAAGCACGATGGGCGGAGCGCTGGTAATCATCAGGAACAGCGACACGGGCGAGATTATGGCTAAAGGATTCACCGCGGGCGGCACAGGAAACACCGGCAAGATCATGGTGGAGCCGCTGCGCAGAGGGGTTCCATTTGCAGACCAATCTGCAGCGAAATTCGAGGCGACCGTCGATATAGATGAACCCACGCTTGTCACGGTCGAGGTTTCCGCCCCATATGCCCAGAGGCAGTCTCTCGAAAAAACCTCGACCCAGTTGTGGCTTATACCGGGCAAGAACGTCCTCGGCGACGGCATCATCATGGAGATTCCGGGATTTTCAGTTGATCTACTGACCCCGCAGGCCCACGAAATGATGAAGCTCTCGGACGGCAAACTCACGGTTCCCTTACGCGCGAATGTCATGATGATGTGCGGCTGCCCGGTAACCCCCGGCGGCCTTTGGGACGCCGGCAAATATGAAGTCAAGGCGATCGTAAAGCATGACGGCGCACTTTCGGAGACAATTCCTCTCAGGTTCGCCGGCAAAACAAGCACGTTTGAAGGAAAGCTGGAGATCACGAGGGCCGGCGTTTATGAAGTGACCGTATATTCATTCGATCCCGCAACCGGAAATGCGGGAGTGGACAAGACTACATTCATGGTACGCTGACGCGATACGGGATGTAGCATGCCGAAGAGGGCGGGAGACACCGCCCTCATTTTCAAGGCCGATGCAGCTGTAAAACAGTGTCCTCTCAGGCCAGTCCCGGAAGCAGCAGACTCAGACCTCCGGCAATGAATTCCACGGCGATGGCAGCCAGGAGCAAACCCATCAGGCGAGTGGCGATGTTTATCCCGGTCTTGCTCAACATCTTTCTTGCAGGGCCTGCTGCTATCAGCGCCAGCCATGTCAGCAGCGATGTCAGCAGGCATATCACAACGATCAGACCGATATGAATGGGGTTGGGCGAAGCATCCGCGTATATTATTACCGTTGATATCGCGCCTGGTCCCGCCAGAAGCGGCATCGCAATCGGCACCACTGCGATGCTCTCCTTCTCCTCTGCCTCAGCCGCCTCCTCCGGAGTCTGCTTGCTCTGGGTATGTCTGGCCTGCATCATGGAGATCGACATCAGAAGGAGAAGAATGCCGCCCCCGACCTTGAAGGAGGCGATGCTCACGCCGAAGAAGTCCAGAAGCGGCTTGCCCAGCAAAGTGGCCACAATTAGTATTACTGCGACGGCAATACCGGTCGTGCGGGCTATACGTTTACGCTCCTCTTCTGCCACGCCGCCGGTGAGGCTTACAAAAATTGGAATGACTCCCAGGGGGTTCACTATCGCGAGAAGCGTTGTGAATATCTTTATATATCCGGTTAAATCAAGCATTATGGTATACATTGTACCCGCATTTGTGTCTTTTTACCCTGGTTGTTCGGCCGACAGCAGACACGGGCCGGCCGCCCTGCCCTTCCTTTTGGGCTGATCGGGACGAAATGGAACGTGGCAGACGCTCCGGCCCGTCTCCCGCTCACCTGCGACTGTGCTACAAAATTGTCTTGCAAACAAATTTGTTCGACAATCAATTTTGTCTTTCCCTTATAAATCGGGCAGGTACGACCTGGCATGGTTTTAGCTAGTCAAGGAAGTTCGGAGATATAATGGGAACACTAAAGGACAAGATAGAGGAACTGGAAAAGGAAGAGATAATAAAGGCACTCAGGGATTGCGGCTGGGTAATGGCCAGGGCGGCGAGGAGTCTCGGCATAACAGAGAGAGTGATAGGGTATAAGATTCAGAAGTATGGCATCAGGACAAAGGAGGTACGGTGGCTTGATCAGGAGACAACGGGGGAAATCGGAAAACCGTAACGACAGGCAGGCAGAAGGACCATCTAACGAGAAGAATACGGCACGACCGTGCTACAACTATTTTCAGGAGGAGAGGGAATAAAATGAGAAGGTTTTTAAGCTGTTTTATGGTAGTCTGGTTTTTCTTATTATCGGCGGGCATGGTGTACGCCGCGGAAAAGGTGCAGCAGCCGGCGGCGGCCGCCACTCTTGTTGAGCAGGGGGCGGCCGTCCCTTCAGCTGCGGCCCCGGCCCCGACGGGAACTGATACCGGTGATACGGCCTGGATGCTCGTCGCCACAGCCATGGTGATGCTGATGACAATTCCAGGGCTGGCGCTCTTTTATGGCGGGCTGACAAAACGCAAGGACATGCTCAACACCATGGCCATGTCTTTTGTGGCTTTCTGCATAGTAAGCGTACTATGGGTATTGTATGGATATTCCTTCGCCTTCAGCGGAGATATCGGGGGCATGATCGGAAACGCAGCCAAACTCCTCCTTTCGGGCATCGGCGTAGGCAGCGTAACGGACCTCGCAAAGACTATCCCGGAGTTCGTATTCATCGCGTACCAGCTGACGTTTGCCGCGATAACCGTGGCCCTGGCCAGCGGCGCATACATAGAACGCATGAAGTTTTCGGCCTGGGTACTCTTCTCGGTCCTGTGGTTCACATTTGCTTATCTGCCAGTGGCCCACTGGGTGTGGGGCGGCGGGTTCCTGGCCAAGCTCGGCGCCCTCGACTTTGCGGGTGGGACCGTCGTGCACATCAACGCCGGTATCGCAGCCCTTGTGGGGGCGCTGGTCCTCGGTAAAAGGCGCAAAACCAATCTTGTGCCTAACAATCTTACCCTGGTCGTCACCGGCGCGGGCCTTTTGTGGTTCGGCTGGTTCGGCTTCAACGCCGGCTCCGCCCTGGCGGCCAACGGTCTGGCCGCAGCGGCGTTCATCAACACCAATACAGCAACTGCGATCGCGGCAATAGCCTGGATGGCGGCAGAATGGGTGCACTCCAAGAAGCCGACAGTGCTCGGTCTCGCCTCCGGTGCGGTCGCCGGCCTGGTAGCCATTACACCTGCGGCCGGGTTCGTGAACGTCTCCGGCGCCCTCTTCATCGGAGCAGCCGCAGGCATCGTGGCCTTCGTTTCGGTGGCGGCGATGAAACCGAGGTTCGGATATGACGACACCCTCGATGCTTTCGGCATTCACGGCGTAGCCGGGACTCTCGGGGCAATCCTCACCGGAGTCTTCGCCGACCCGTCCATCAACAGTGCCGGAAAGGGTCTGCTCTATGGGAACCCCCATCAGCTTCTCATCCAGTTCATGGCCGTCGGCGTGACCCTTGTATACACCGGCATAGTGACTTTCATCATCTTCATGATCGTGAAGGCGGTGGTCGGTCTGAGGGTGGATGAAGAAGAGGAAATGATGGGACTTGACGAGAGCGAGCATGGCGAAAAAGCGTATAATCTCGACCTCTTTCCCGGAGGCTCTGGCGCACATGGGCACGGAGGGGCAGGGATGTAAGTCTTCACGTCAGGTCATAACGAGAGCGCCTGGTCCCGGGGATGGAGTCCTCGGCAGAGAAGGGGACAGGCTGCAAGATGAAACGCAGCCCGCCCCCCTCCTGTCCTCAGGCTTTTATTTGATCTTATACTCGTTTTCGGGATAACAGAATGACCTCAACGATCTGGGAATTCGGTGATCGTTTATTTCGGATTACGACGACTCTTCATGGGCTGCAGCATGAATTTTGTTGCATCCTCTGCGATAATTCTTTAATATTCTTGAGAAGGAAAAGTCGTCATGAACCGTGCAGCAATAACCCTGGAACAAAAGAGGAAATAAAATGAGTATTCTCCCTGAGGGCGAGCAACTGAGAAAAGCGATCAAATGGGTGTCCGATAAACGCATCGATAATCCTGAAGCCGGCTTGTCCGGGCTCGTTCAGGAGGCCTGCCTGAAGTTTGATTTGTCGCCAAAGGACACGGAAGTCCTATTCAATTTCTTTACCGCGAGAGACTCCGAAGGTTCCGACAGGCGAACCTGAAGGTTCCCTGCCGGAAAAATCACGCGGGACCGGTCCTCACCTCAGCATATACAACAGCATCAGGTTGCCAACGTACACGCAGATTATGGCTATCGAATCCCATGCAAGGAACAGGGGCTTTTTTTCAGCGCGATAGGTGATTCCGATGATTGCTATCGTCGTCATTGCAACAGCCGACAGCGATGAAATTATGTTTGAGGGGCTGACGTGGGACAGCAGCGGGCCCTTGATGAAGAAGACGTCGTCCAGTCCGAGTATGAAGATATTGAAAATATTGCTCCCGAAAAGGTTCCCGATCGCCATGTCTATCGCCTCCATCCTGACCGCTGAAACCGACACCACCACTTCGGGCAGGGATGTCGACAGGGCGATGAAGATATTACCGACGAACGTCTGGCCGAGACCTGTCGCCTCCGCAATACCTTTGCCGATCCCGGGAAGAAAAACGGCTGCCGCGATCACCACCATGGCATTCACTCCGTACTGTATGTAAGCGGCTTTCGCATCCAAATCCTTATACTTCAGTTCAACGGCTACCTCTTTCATATACGCAGCGATTTCGCGTTTCTCGTAGGCAAAGATAAGTCTCATGGCGATGAAATAAATTATCCCGAAGAGGAGCGTATAAGGGCCTATCCACCCGAAGGGGAAGAGACCCTTGCCGGCGAACAGACCTATCGAGACTATGCTCAGAAGGAGTATGCCGATACTTCCGGAAAGGACATGCCCATGATGCGCCCTCGAAGATATGGGACACTGGCGGCACAAGCCGTCCAGGACCGACAGTACCAGCATGTTGAATACGCAACTCCCGATCGCATCGCCGGCGGCGATGTCGGGGACACCCGCAAAGGTGACCGAACTTATACCCGTAATGAGTTCCGGGAGAGACGTTACCGACGCCATCAGCACAAGACCGATCCAGGTCCCTCCCATCCCGGTCTTTTCAGCGATGACGTCCCCGTAGCGTGCCAGCTTCGTTCCAGAATAAACTATGGCTCCCGTGCAGACAAAAAATGAAATCCAGAGCAGGATCACTGAATATCACCCCCCGTTTCCGCCGGCAGATTGCCGGACTGAAAGAATTCAAAGGCGCGGTGAATATCCTCTTTGCTCCCGATCAGCAGGATTACGTCACCCGCCCTCAGGGCGAAGCCGGGCGAGGGATTGTAATAGATGCGGTCGCCCCGCTGCACCGAAACAACGGTCGCTCCCGTCTCCGTCCTCAACCTGAGCCCGCCTGTCGACCGCCCGTCAATTCTTTCACCATCCTTTATCAGGTAAGTTTCCGTCTCAACACCACCCAGGAGTTCAAACCGCTCGCCAAGACGCAGCAGCGGAAGCTCCCTGGTCCGGAGCGCCCTGTAGCCGTCCTTCCGTACGGTATCGATATATTCGGTGATCACGTTCCCTGGTAAGTGGTAATGCCGGAGGACCCTCGAAAAGATCTCCACCGACGTCTCGAACTCCTCCGGGATAACCTCATCGGCCCCCAGTGCCATCAGATCATCCACCTCGGCAAGGTAACGCGTCCGCACGATGATCCGGATGTCGGGGTGCTCGTGTCTCGCTATGGAAACGATCCTTCGGGAAGATGCAGGGTCGGATATAGCTATCACCAGCATTTTCGCCTCTTCAAGTCCCAGCTTCAGAAGGACCTCCCTGCTGGTCCCGTCGCCGTAATAGATCGGCTCGCCTTTTTTCTTCATCTCCCTCACCGTATCATTGTTCATCTCAAGCACTACGTAGGGAATTTTCGCCTCCCCAAGCACCCTGCTGAGGTTCCTGCCGTTCAGGCCGAAACCCACTACTATCACATGCCCGTGGCTCCCGCGGCGAAACCCTTCCTCATCCGGCATACTCCCCCTCCGCCCGACAGATCCCTTGAACCTGGAAGCAACCAGGTCCGACCATGAAGGGGCCGCACCGAGGACGAAGGGGGTCGCGATCATTGTCAGCACAGATGCCGAGAGGAAGACCTGGTAAAAGTCTCCTGTGATAATGCCTGCGGATTTTCCTGCCACGGCTAAAACAAACGAAAACTCTCCTATCTGGGCAAGCCCCAGGCCAGAGTGGACGGACGTCCGCAGGGGGGACCCGGCGACAACCCCCGAGACAGTCCCTGTCGCGATCTTCAGACCGAACAAGAGGGTAACTGCCACGGCAACCAGCAGGAAGTGATCTGCTATATATCCGACCTTCATGAGCATGCCGACGGAGACGAAGAAGAGCCCCATAAAGCTGTCCTTGAAGGGCAGGACGTCAGACGTCGCCTGGTGCGCGTATTCAGAGTCGGATATGACAAGGCCGGCGATGAATGCACCGAGTGCGAGAGAAAGGCCGGCAAGGGAAGTAACGAGCGCAATGCCGAAACAGAAGAATATAATCGTGATAATAAAAAGTTCCCGGCTTCTGGTGTGCACCACCTGGTGGAGCAATACGGGGACGACCCACCTTGCACTGAACAGCAGAACGGCGATGACGGAGACCGCCACGACAACCTGCCGGACAATATCCGCTATCTGCATTTCCGCCCCCGAAAAGACGGGAATGAGAAACATAAAGAAGACGGCGCAGAGGTCCTGGAAAATCAGCGTACCTATCATAAGACGTCCCTGTGGAGAGTCCGCCTCTCCCCTTTCCGCAAGCATTTTCAGGACAATCGCGGTGCTGCTCAGTGCGACAAGACAGCCGAAGAAAATGGACTTCTTCAGATCACCGGCAGCCGAAAAAGCGATGGCGGCCGATACCGCCACGGTCAGAAACACCTGCATCCCGCCTCCGCAAATGACCTCCTTTTTCATCCTCAAGAGCCTGGAGATCGAAAACTCTATCCCGATAGTGAAAAGGAGAAGGATGACGCCGATTTCCGCAAGGACTTCGACTGCGTGCACATCTTTTACTAGCCGGATTCCCCCGGGGCCGATTAGGGTCCCGGCGATGAGAAAACCGGCTACAGAGGGAATCCCAAGCCTGTGGAGCAGAAACACCACGACCGCAGAAACACCCAGGATGAGGACCAGGGAGCTTAGGAATTCATGTCCCATAAATGTCGAGCCGGATGTCCATTTCTCACATTATAGCAATACCTGTCCGGGATTCAGAGTGAGGCGAAATAAGTGCGTGAGGCCGTGTCTTCTCACTTCAGTTCCGCTGTCGCAGTGCATACGGAAGGGCCCGGATCAAACTTAACGGCTATTTAATATTCCTGTAACGCCGTCGTAATACGCCGCACGTATCATATCCCGAAAGAAGGCCGCGAGCGGCCGAACTATCCGATAGGAGGAGATTATATGAGGAGAAGAGTATCGTTCAGCAAGATGGGCATGATCGTTCTCGTCGTGCTCATGCAGTTCGCGCTTGCGGGTATTTTTGCAGCGTCCGCCAGCGCAAGTGATGTAGACGTTCTTATAGACAAACTGGTCGAAAAGGGGGTCCTCACCCGCACCGATGCGGAGACCATCCTGAAAGAGACCAAAGAGACCGGCAAAACCGCAAAGACGGAAAAAATGGCGGCAACAGAAGAACTGCCCGCATGGCTCAAGAACATCAGCATCGGCGGCGACCTTCGCCTGAGATACGAATACAGGTATCGCCAGGACGGCAGCGGTGCCGGACCATACAACCTTGGACGTTTCAGGTACAGGCTTCATGTCGCAGACCAGGTAACAGATGACATGAAGGTTGTTTTTGGCCTTGCCAGCAGCTCCGGAGATCCGCGCTCTCAAAATGTGACCTTCGGCACCGGCACCGGCAAGAGCGGCTCCTTCGCTGGCGAGCCGATGGCCATTGACCTGGCATATGTCCAGTACAATCCGGTGAAGGAGCTGACCCTGATCGGCGGCAAATTCGCGAACCCGATATGGACGCCCAGCCAGCTTGTTTGGGACACTGACATCAAGACCGAGGGCGCCGCGGCGACACTCAACGTATCCGCCGGCCAAGGCCTGGCATTCTTCGTAAATACGGATTTCTTCGTCCTCCAGACCAACGGCAATAAGACTCCATACCTGTTCGCCATCCAGCCCGGAGTCAACCTGGAATTCCTTCCCGGCGCACATGTCAAGCTTGCCGGGACCTACTACAATTTCTCCAACCTGAAGGGATCTACGCCAGGCTACTCATCGAAGACCAATACATTCACAAGTGGCGGAGGGCTGCAGTACGACTACAACATGCTTGACCTGGGGACCGAGATAGGCTTTGACAATCTCGCAGGCATTCTTCCCTACACAGCCGTCTACGGCGAGTATGTCCACAACCCCGATCCCTCCACCGGCAAGAACGGCTACCTAGCAGGCATCAAATTCGGCGACAAGAGCGTAAAGCAATTCGGACAGTGGGTAGTTTCATACGACTACCGTCGTGAAGGCCGTGACGCAGTGCCGGATCTGTTGCCGGAATCCGATTTCTTCAACGGCTACACGGATGTATACGGAAGCAAGGCAACCATTACTTACGGCCTCGGCAAAAACATATATACGGCCTTGAACTATTTCGACGGCCACAGTGCGGATACCAGCGTAACGAGCAACAGGAAGTGGGACGTTGTCCAGCTGGACCTCGGCATGTCGTTCTGAGAGCTTTTCTTCCCTTATTAGTTTTTAAGAGCTGACCCTCCACTCAGACTTTGCAGGCGGACCAAGCCGGCCTGCAAAGTCACTTTTTTTGACAGACTTTCCCGAGGTGAGACAGCCGACATTTCTGCTTACAATGTTAAATCGAGAGGGACCGGGTACTGTGGTTAATGATCTGTTGTGGGCGCACAGAACCCGCTCCTGTAAACGGCGGATTTGATAATTTCCTATTGACGTGTTATTCTTCCCTCATACTGGAAAGCAGCTTCCTGTCAATCTTCGGCTGGTTCGAAGAGGCATAATCAAGTAAGGGGCGCCTTTACGCTGAGGTGAGACAAATGGCAATTGAAACCAAAATCGAAGGAAAGAAGCTTATCATCACATGTGACCTGGAGGAACCTACACCAAGCGCTTCCGGAAAAACCCTTGTGGTTGCCAGCACAAGAGGCAACATGAAGACGTCGTTGACGGTAAATGGGAAACCATTAACAATCGGATTGAACGCCTATATCCCAAAATAGTGTGATCCCTTTTAGTACCCGAAAATGTAAGGCAGCAACTGGACAGTTGATTTGCATGTCGCTCTCGGTTGCAAAAGCGGTCAGTTTGTCTGTCAATGGTTTTGCCGCTGATCTCGAAAATCGAACAAGGAACCGCTCAGCCGGATACCGCAATGCCAAGCCTGACCCGGAACCTGCAGAAGGGTTGTGTCATGCCCTCCTGCAACCGAAGATAGCCATCCTATGATTCGGCTATATATCCGGTTAGCTCTCCGAGCATATGGACGTAGTTGCCCATTTCATTGTCGTACCATCCGTAAACAACCGCCTGGGTCAGGGGAATTCTGATCTCCGTCTTTTTTAACTCCTCCAGCAATTCCTTCTTTATGCCGGTAAGCCTCTCGATATCCACGGTCACTTCAGCGGTACGGGTATGTGTCTCGTGCCCCTCGATCACGGCTGCGGCCTTCGGCATGGCGATGATATCTCCCGAGACGTTCTGTTCATCGGTATAAACAAGATACCCGTGCGGCGACGCTGCAGCCTGCCGGTATATGTCATTGATCGCCTGCCGGTTCATTATCTCCCCCGACGCGTCCTCCTGAATATTCACTACGAGAATAATCAGGGAGCCGGTCGTGAGCGGGACACGAACTGATTCTGCCATGAAGCCGATTTGCCTCATCTGAGGGAGGACGAGCGCGAGGGTCTTGGCGGCGCCTGTTGATGTAAGTATGATGTTGTTGAGTATGCTCCTGTCTTTCCTGAGGTCGGTTGCCCCCGGTTTTGCCATCCTGTCCAGAACCTGCTGCGACCCCGTGGCGGCATGAACGGTCGCCATTGACGCGGTAAGAATTCTTTTTGCTCCTACGACGTCCAGAATTGGCTTCATCATATGGGCCAGGCAGGTTGTGGTGCAGGAAGCGGCAGAAATTATCCTGTGACGCGCAGGATCAAAATCATGTTCATTTATGCCCTTGACACATGTGACAGCGTCATCGGGCATTGCCTTTGTCTTGTCTTTTATCTTGAACGGCGCAGATGCGATTACCCTCTCCGCGCCTGCCTCAATATGGCCCCTGATCGAACCGTTAGGCGCGTCAGCTGAAAGCGCGGGATCAAGGAACTGACCAGTGGTGTCAACCACCAGCCCGACGCCGTGGTCTTTCCAGCCGATTTCCCTCGGGTCGCGGGCGCTCCTGAGAACGGTTATCTTTACTCCGTCTATAGTCATCGTGCCGGCGGTTTCATCCACATTTTGAATAACCTTCCCGGAATCGCGGCCGGCCCCGCACCCGTAAAGGTACATGGAAAGAGAACCGTACGTTGAGTCCCTGACGATATAATGAACAACGTCGCTGAGAGACGTTCCGACCCCGCGTCCGATATTGACTACTATGTCCCTGAAATATTTTTTTGACACATGGTTCCATAAGGTCAGTTTTCCTATGCGTCCCAGGCCATTTATGCCGAGTTTTCTATCAGCGATTTTTCCCATTTAGCTATTCCCCCTCTCGTTTAATTTCATTTTCCCAAGGTATATGGAACCTTCCGCGCCGTCTATGCTGATAAACTCACCCGCGTTGACGACGTGGTGGTGCAGGATACATTTCCTTTCCCTTTCAACACAGACAAGGTCCCTGCATCCCACCACACAGGTCTTGTCAAGCCGGGTTGCAACAATGGCGGCATGTGAAGTGGCTCCTCCGCGTGCGGTAAGAAGCCCGTCTGCCGCCGAGATCTCTCTTATGTCATCAGGGACAGTATCTCCGCGCACCAGGATTAACGGAGAACCGGGCTCCGCTTCCTTCCAGCAGGTTATGTCTTCAAGACTGAAGACCACCCGGCCTGACAATGCACCTCCGCTCACGCCGATGCCGTGGCCGAGAAATCTCTGCGACATCTCGGACGTGCTTTCAAACGACGGAAACGCTTTTCCTTCCCTCATCTCCATGTTTCTTGTCTGCAGGAGATAAAGATCTTTTTTTCGCGGCCCCTCAAAAGTGAATTCAATATCCTGAGGACCCCAGTGTTCTTCATAAATCAGCATCTTCGCAATTTCTCTGAGAGCCTGATAGATTTCAGGGAACTTGTTTTCAAGGGCCAGTTCCTCCGGTCTGTTTTCCATCTTCGCCTGATAGATTGAAACGGGATAGGTCGTAACCAGCCCGGAAACAACATCCTCCCCCTGGTTGCCGACGGTATAATCGCCCCACGGCCTCAGCATCTCCGGAGAAAATTTGGGGCTGTGGGTAAACAGCACGCCCGCCCCTGACTGCTGGGAGAGATTGCCGAAGACCATGGACTGTACAGTCACCGCTGTACCCCAGTCATCGGAGATCCCCATTATTTTTCTGTAGGTCTGGGCCTTGGAGGAGTTCCAGGAATGCAGGACGCGCTGTATGGCCACATATAACTGCTCCGCCGGAGATTCCTCAACCTCGATCCCGTTTCCGCGGATGAATTCCTTGTAGGCCATCGCCACCTCTTTCATCTGCAGGGGTGCTAAATCCTTTTTGTAGGGGACGCAGTAGTTTTTCTTGAACTCATCGATTATGACGTCGAAGGTATTACGAATGAGGCCGAAGGACATGCCGTAGGACTGCAAAAACCTGCGGTAGCAATCCCAGGCAAACCACTCCTCACCGGTTTGTCTGATCATGCCGTCGACGATGGTCTCGTTCATGCCCACATTCAGATATGAGTCCATCATCCCCGGCTGAGATACCGTCGCGCCGCTCCTTACGGAAACGGTCAGCGCGTTCTCAGGGTCACCGAATGTCTTTCCGGTGATCTTTTCAAGCTCTGCTATTGCCCTGCCTGTCTGCTCCCTGAAATTCCTGTTGGCCGGCAGATAACTGTCTATAAGCTCCCTGCACCTGAAAACCTCGGTTGTTATGATGAAGCCGTGAGGAACCGGTAGCCCCAGGCCTTTCATTTTGACGATATTGAGGCCTTTGTTTCCCAGCTGGATCAGGTCGAGAAGACTTTCGTCCGGCTCCGTAATTGAGGTCACAATATTTCTCGGATTATAGGTGAGCAGCAGATGGTGTCTGTCAAGCAGGAGCCTTTCAGCCTGCTCGTGAAGCGTGTTGGAGATACGGGTCAGAAACAGGTCCAGTTTCTGTATCCCGAGCGAAGACGCGATGGCGTCTCTTAAAAATATCTCGGCAACTTTTTGAAACAGCTCTTCACGGCTGTCCGACTCGCGGAGATATTTCTGAAGCAGTTTTTCCTCCGGCAGCTGATTCGGTATGTCCAGCAGGTTTTCTTTATGGATATTATTAAAATAGTTGCTGACCAGGTTGCGGACGACCTGTGTAAAACCGCGAAAGATATCGATATACTGGGTAAATGTGACCATTCTTATCTTCAGCGCCTTATTGAGCAATTCAAGCTGATGTTCAAACTCCATGGCGGGAATACCGTCGATATTCAGCGCCCTGCTGAAAAGCATCAGGTATTCGTATATCCGCTCAAAGGTTTCATGCGTAATGAAGCCGAGATTAAAGTCCTCTATCAACTCCTCAAAAAGCGTATTGACCAGAAACTCCAGCCGGAAGGTGAGCCCGAGCGCGTCGAATTTTGCCTCATGGTAGGTGCCGTACATTGAAGGTATGTCTGCCGCGATATGACGCTTCCGGTAAATATCCTCATGGATGTCAAACACCTCGGGCGACAGGATGATATCCTTCAGCTGTTCGAGGTAATCCAGCAGCCCGGAGATTTTCATGAAGATGTCTTCCTCAGAAAGAACAGCCATCAGGCCGCCCAGTTTCAGCGGCATATCCGATTGCACCTGTCTTATATAGTCGTTGACCTCGCAGTGAGCTATGGAGTATTTCTGGTTCAGCAGCTTATAAAACCACACAGCCAATTTCACCCTTTCAATATCCGTTTTGTGCTCTTCGGACAAGCCGGCGGCAAATTCCGCCATAAAATCATCTTCAAGCAAAAGCAGATCACTGATCCTGACAAGCCCCCTGACCTCAAAAATGCGGCTTATTACCTTGTTGACTCCGTCGATGAAAGGGCCCTCGGGTTCGATCTGATCATAAATATTCTGCGGCAGATAGAGCCGCAGTCCGTCTTTTGATTTCGTCTTCCAGAAAGAGAGGATCGCCTCGATAAGGGATACAATCCTGTTTGAACTCTCCACATGGCTCTGTTTTCTGAGGAAATGGACCAGGACATCCCTGCGTCCGCATATTTCATCAAGCTCGGTAGAGATATCCCTGAGCTGCCCCTCCGCGCCAATTTCATTGAAATACGCGGGGAACAGCCGCGTGAGCTGTTTTGAAAGATTATAGACAGGCCGGATGTCACTGTTGAGAAAGGCGGTAATATCCCTGGGGAACAGGTCGGTGTCCTTGATGAGGACGCCGCTCAGCGAAAGCTGGATGATAAGGGCAGAGAGAAGTTTCTTCGACCACTTTGGATTGAGTCTGATCAATTCCATCCAGGTCCGGATGTTCTGTATATGGGCAAAATTGCTCTGGATCTGCCAGTCGTTGCTTATCCCCACAAAGTCGGGAGTCTGAAAACCCAACCTGACAACCTGTTCGTTGAAAAAATAAACCAGATCGCTTTCAGCGGTCTTATAGACCCCCCGTCCCATGTTCAAGACAGACTTGAGCACCGTGTCAGGGTATTTGTTCGCGCTCTCCTTCAGAATGCCGAAGGTATTTTTAATCAACTGCTGCACATAATTAATGTCCTCATGGTTGATGACCCAGTCTATGGTGCGGTTAATCTCCCTTAGTGCCTCCTCGTGGATGTCTGACAATCCGGCAATGTTCATTGTGTGAAAAAGAAAGATCATCTTGCAGTGGCGCTTCAGCTTTTCATCAGGGATAGCGTTGAATATCTTCTCGGGCAGGCCTTGATAGACATCTACAAAATTTCCGTAGCCTGGCAGCGCGAGCAGTTCCTTGAGAGTAGCAGGTGAACTGACGTTATTCCCGCTGACTATGCCCCGGAGCCGTGTCAGGCATGACTTAATCTCCGCGTGAGATATGGGCCTGAAGAGGTCTGCTATTTCCTGCGGAACAGCGCCCGGGATTTCGCTTGCATACCATTCCCGGGGATCATTTTCAGAGAGCCAGTAGTCAAAAGTATATTCAAAATACCTGATCACGAGGGAATTAACCGGCCTGCAGTCGGTACCTTCCGGTGCAGTCTGAAGAAAACCCTCCGCAAGCCGGTTCAATTGGTAATAGCTTCCGGCGATAAGAGAAAAGTTGTCGGGCGGCATCTTGCTCAGCCGGTCAAAACCATACATTGTAACGGGTATGAAACTGTTCAGTTCTTCACCTGAATCCTTAATACATTTTTGAAGGAGGAGATAGAGGTTATGAAAGGCGTCTGTTTTCACCTCCGCTTCTTTGGCCTTTTCGATCGCCTCAAGCACGATTTCAATATAGAGTTTGACCGCCTCAGGCCCCTTCGGGTCCGCCCTTAAATCATAAAAATAGCCGAGGGAAAAAGTCCTTGCCTCATGCACTATGAATCGCCAGTTCCTGTAAGGGTGGCAAAGCTCCTTCAAAAAAGTTTCCAGTGCCTTTTGCAGGCCGAAAAACCTGGACATTACTTCCTGGATGACATGATATTTGGGATCGATCGTGACATCGACACGGTAATCGTCCAGATTTATCCGAAGGGCCCTGGATGATGTCGATTTCGCCTTCATACCCCATTTTATCACGATTTCGGCATACTGCTTACAGCGCAGCGCCTGCAATGTCATGGAGAGTCCTCCCGCTCCGATTCTTTCGGTACAGGCTTTATCGCAGGAAAAAAACGCAACCCTGGGGACGATAACTGAGTTGACTTACCGGACTCGACGTGCGGATTTCTACTCTTACTCTGCACCGACAACAAAGCGCGCTCACGGCGGTATACTGTGAGAATGTTGCCGGCGAGGCTCTGGTAGAGTAGAGAGCTGGCGTAGTGGCGATTAAGCTCTATCTCCAGCTCCCCCTCATCAAACCGTACGTTCAGTTTTCCCGAATACGGCTTTCCAATTATCTTCGTCCAGAGGCTTTCGCCATGCG
>JBJKPE010000231.1:0-18138 GCA_046706685.1 Thermodesulfovibrionales bacterium
CATGATAAATAACCTTATGGAATACCTGAAAGGAGCCGGGTATAAAGGAGCGAAGTTCAAGAAGGCCCCCTATAAGAGTATGAGGGAAGAGGTCGAGAACTTGGTGAAGGATGCGGGGTTATAACAACATAGTTTAAACCGTTGAAACTGTTAGAACGGTTAGGACTCTTGAAACCGTTTGAACCGTTTGAACCGTTTAAACCGTTTAAACCGTTTAAACCGTTTAAACCGTTTGAACTGTTTGAACTGTTTTATGAGGAAGTTGGGCGCGAAAAAGGGAAGCGGTGCTTACTGGGGCAGGAGAGTCGCGGCGAAGAAGGAGTCGAATCGGAAACGCCGGGAGAATGATAAGGCAAATGAGGCTAATCAGGAGAGGAAGGAGGGAGAATGAAAAACTACTCAATTCAAATGGAAATTTCAGGTGCGACGGCGATGTGGACGCGGCCTGACACCGGTGACTCTCCGGTAAGTTATGCGGTGCCGACATTTTCGGCGGCAAAAGGGTTGTTTGAAGCAGTTGTCAGATTCGAGACGGTGGAGATCATTCCAGTGAAAGTTGAGGTTTGCAAGCCGATTGTTTATCACACCTATGTGACCAATTACGGAGGCCCATTACGTAAGACAGCAATTATGCCGAATGGCAGCTATCAGTTACTTGCAACGGTACTCATAAATGTTTGTTATCGGCTTTATGCAGACATCCGACATGCGAGATTTGAGAGACCATTGTCAGAAAGAGCGCGTTTACAGACAAGCAAGGGATGCAATGCGCTACATGCCTGTCAGGCTATGTTCGACCGGCGCATGGAGAAAGGGCAATGGCACGATACGCCTTTTCTCGGCTGGCGGGAATTTATACCGGACTACATAGGGCCATTCCGAGAGACCACAAAGGTTCAAGAGGACATTAAACTTGACCTGCCAAGTTTCCTTTTTTCAGTGTTTGAGCCGTCGGGAGACAAACAGCCTACCTACAAACACGACATAAGAGTTCAAAACGGGAGGCTTGAATATGCTGAATGAATTGCGTGAACTTTCAATAAGTCTTGAGAAGGCAGGGATTAACCCGCCTGATTTCCACCCGAAATTTCCTTTGTGTCCAAAGAAGGCGGCGTTCTGGGTATACATTGATAATGACGGAAATGTTACGGGGGTTAGCTCAATCCCCATTGAGCAAGTGCAAAAGATTAGAAAATGGGAAGGTATAGGTGCTAATGGTACATCATTCCCGGCATTCAGCGTCCCACCTCTCCTGAAGGTGACAAACCAAGAGCACAGAAAGAAACTGGCCACGATGAAAAGGGGAAGCAGCATATCACCGGATGAGGTTAGGACAATAGCTGGTATGTCCACAAACTTATGGTCTGACAATTTAGGGAAAAAGTCTAATGCGTTAGACAAGGTTAATTTGTGCATGGATAAACCCGTAAAAGACCTCCTGTCAAGATTTACTGACGTTCCTGCGGAATTTTCAGCAATTAATTCGCTTCTTTCACGAGCCTGCAAAATAGATTCAAGTAGACTTTTCAGCCAAATGCAGAGTGAATTAATAAAACTACTAAACAATGGCGATGTAAAGGCAATTGACGCGCTGTTTTTCTACGGCGAATCAAAACCAACAAGCCAAAATGATTTTCAGACAATTTTCGAAATCAAGGAACGGACACATTTTCCAGCAAATCATCAGGAAGTTCAAAAATGGATGAACTCAAAACTGTTGTTATCATCAGCAGTAAAAGTTATGGAGGAGTTAGATGCATTTGGGTGCAATGCCTCTGGCAAAGACGAAAAGTATCCAGATATCCGCTTTAAGAATGCGCTCGGCAATATAAAGCTACGCGCCATGAACCAAGAGTCACCTTGTCAGGCCAGGTATGGGATGATTGATCACTATTCTTTTCCTACAGGGGGGAATGTTCGCAAAGAACTGAAACGCGCCCTGGAGTGGATTGGGGCCGATGATCAAAAAGGAAAAACCTGGTGTGATCTCAGTCGTAGAATGGAGAGAGCAATGTTGTTGTTCGCTTATCCATCTGAAATACCAATTGACTTACCGGATTTGGCGGGCATGCTTGGCGATACGGAAGACGAAGACACGGAAACACAGAAAGATAAATTTTCGGCCATAGCCGAGAAAGTGATACTGGCTTTGCGCGGACGGACTAATGAGACGGTAGATGCAGAAATCCGCGTCTTTGTCCTTGCGAAGCGAAAAGGTGACGCCCGCACTAAGGTTGTGGCCAGTAATCGGTATTCTGCTGAACATGTTGTTCATTCGGCACAGCTTTGGCAGGAGGGAAGCCGTAATGTTCCCAAAATTGCAGTGAGGTCTTTCGGCAAAAATAAGGGAGATAAGCCTGTTTGGTCTGAACTGATGATTCCTTTTCCGGCAGAAGCGATATGGTGTCTCAATACCTTATGGACCCGTCAGGGCACCCATGCTGAAGGAGTACAAGGATTTTCCGTAAATGATGCCTTATGTTTACTGCTTGGCGTGGGCTTCGAACTTCAACAAGTTGCAGGTAGGGCATTAGGCTCAGTTCTTCGAAACAGTTCGTCACTATTTCTGGCAGTTGGGCAAGCAAATGCTCAGGGTCTTGTCCATAAGACTGAGAGAAAGTACGCAAAACAGATGATACTTTTGCCGTCGCTTCTTGGTTTGCTGCTATATAAACTTAATTATAAGAAAGGAGGAATTATGACAACGCCGGCATTTCTAATAGGCAAGCTGCTCAACCTATCCGACAGTCTGCACCTCGAATATTGCAAGGGACCTCGCAAGGGTTCCATTCCGCCGCAACTTGTAGGCAATGCTCTCATGGCAACTGCTCTTGAATCACCTGAAAAGGCGCTTTCGATGCTGTCACAACGAGTGTTGCCCTATCAGGCATGGGCGCGGACACTAACGGGCGGTGACGAAGTAAGACTTGCTAAATTTTTTCTCAAGCAACTCGGTGAGGTGACAGATCAGCTGAAGGATGTCTCTATGCTCCAGCGGTCTAGTGATGCAGATAAGGCACAAATGTTACTCGGATATCTTGCCAGAATAGAATCGGAAAAGAATTAAACCCTGACATACACTAAAAAGGAGAAATAATCATGCCAAACGAAACGAATCAAATCATGCGTGCAACAGGGCTGCTTGTCATAGAAGTTATCAACTCTAACCCCAATGGCGACCCCGACCGGGAGAGCGATCCGCGTCAGCGTCCAGATGGTCTGGGAGAAATCTCGCCTGTGTCGTTCAAGCGTAAACTTCGCGATTTAGTCGAAGACAAGGAAGGGCCTGTCTGGATGGATATTAAGCAAAGCCTTGACCTTAACAATGACGAGTTTCAAGTCCTTGAATCTCGTGGACGTGACCGAGCAAAAATTAAAGAGGAACTCAAGGATGATGGGAAAGTTTTCAAAAAGAAATATTGGGATGCACGATTATTTGGAAACACGTTTCTGGAAGAAAATGCCTCTACCAGTATCAAAACCGGCGTTGTACAGTTCGGCCTCGGACTTTCCGTTGCTCCTGTAATTATTGAACGCCATACAAACACAAACAAGGCAGGTGTCGAAGGGGATAAGGACCGCGGAATGGCGCCTATGGCCTATCGCTTTGTCCAGCATGGCATCTACAGCATGCCTTTTTTTATCAATCCAAGCGCAGCGCATAAATCAGGGTGTACTTTAAAGGACATTGACCTACTCTTGGCTCTGCTTCCTTATGCTTACGCCCATTCTCGTTCATACGTTCGACCGAATGTTGAAATACTACATGCTTGGTACATGGAACATAATTCACAGCTTGTCTCCTGTCCATACTTTAACTTGATTGATGCCCTGAACCAGAAGAAAAAAGAGCAGTCGGACAGTGCATCAAAAAGCAGAAGCGAGTATACAATTCCTACAAAAGCGGGGTTAGGCGACCTTGAGAAAAAGATAACCAGTATAAAGGATTTGATAGAGCTGTAAATGACAGAGTATCTCGCCCATAGCGCTAAAGAAGGTATTCTAGAACAGACTTATAAAAAACATGTTACAGAAGTTTTGCGCATGGCGCATGGATATGCGGCATACGCAGCGAAGTTTTCTTCTTTTGGCCCGCTTCTAAGGGAAGTTGTGGAGTATGCTGCTGCTTATCATGACTTGGGAAAATTGGACAAGGAAAATCAATGGGTGCTACAAACCGGCAAAGGGAAATTGCCAGTAAAACATTGGGACGCGGGAACGGCCTACCTGCTGACTTACGCAAAACTGCTGGCAAACAAAATCGCGGCATTTCTCGTTGCCTGTCATCATCAGGGCTTGCTATCGCTGCCTGATGAACTAGTGAAAGGCTCTGGCATGTTTCGTGAACCATCTGCCAAGGAAAGAAGCGATATAGAGCTTTCCCACTATCTTGAAGCCCATCTGTCGGACTTAGGTGACATCGACGTTTCAGATCTTGACTGGAAGGGCAAGTCCGCAACTCCTTTATTTATGCGGATCGCCTTATCATGCCTCGTTGATGCCGACCATACCGATACAGCGCGTAATTATGGCAATACTGTCCCGGAAGGGGATGTCCCGCTTGCTGCCGAACAGCGACTTGCAGCACTTGACCAGTATGTTACAGGCTTGTCTTCAGAAAGCGAAGATAATCGGGAACGTAATGATTTGCGGCAACAGGTTTACGATGCCTGTCGCATAGCCCAGCCGAACAAAAAAGGATTGATCGCATGTGACAGCCCGGTCGGGACCGGGAAGACGACTGCTGTTATGGCCCATCTGCTCAACGTTGCAAAACAGAAGGGACTGCGACGTGTGTTTGTTATCCTGCCGTTCACTAACATTATTGATCAATCGGTTGATGTGTACCGTAGGGCGTTGGTATTGAATGGAGAGGAGCCGGAAAAGGTAATAGCCGCCCATCATCACAAGGCTGAGTTCGAGGAAGAGGCGACTCGTGCATTCTCCTTTCTCTGGAACGCACCAGTGACTGTAACAACCGCTGTACAGTTTTTTGAAACTCTTGCAAGCAACCATCCTGCTACACTCCGCAAGTTGCACCAGTTGGCAGGCTCAACGATCTTCATTGATGAAGCCCATGCCGCTTTACCTGCGCACCTGTGGCCGCAAGCATGGAAATGGCTCCAGGAGCTTGTGAAAGATTGGGGGTGTTACATTGTGATGGCTTCCGGGTCATTAACACGTTTTTGGGAATTGGAAGAGTTCTCCTCGCATAAGGTTGAGTTGGCAGAATTAGTGTCGCCTTCTGTACGGGCTTCTACGATGGGCTCAGAGCAGAAACGAATTTATTATCGAATGAAAGACGAACCACTAACACTTGAAGGATTGTGTGACTGGATAGCCGAATTGCCCGGCCCTCGTCTCGTTATCCTCAATACTGTCCAGTCCGCTGCAGCGGTCGCTAAAGAGATGGCAAGACGGCACGGCAGAAACAGGGTGGAGAACTTATCTACTGCTCTGGCCCCTATTCATCGTAAAATAACCATAGACAGAGTTAAAGAACGCCTGAAAGATAAAAATGACGCTGATTGGACGCTTGTTGCCACTTCATGCGTGGAGGCAGGGATTGATTTTTCGTTTAAATCGGCTGCTCGCGAACAGTGTAGTCTGGTCAGTACGATACAGACCTCCGGTAGAGCCAACAGGTCGGGTGAATTCGGCATCTCTGAGCTTTGGATATTCAAAATCAAAGCTGGTGATATGCTAAAAGAGCATCCGGCCTTTAAAACTTCAGCGCGGATTTTGGCTGACTTGTATCGAGAGCAAAAAATATCTTCCGATTTCTGCAAGGAGGCGATGAGGCGAGAGGTCCGTGATTTGAATCAGGGGCTATGTGAGAATGATCCGATTGTAAAAGCAGAGAAAGCACGGAAGTTCCCCGATGTTGAAGAGAAATTCAAAGTCATTGCCTCAAATACTATTTCCGTTCTTGTAGATGAGGAACTGCGACAACGACTTGAAGACCGTGAGAGACGAAAAGAAGTTAAGCCACAAGAATTGCAACAAAAAACTGTGGCTATTTACAACTGGAAAGCGTCTCAATACGGCGTTATGCCACTTCAAGGATCAGGTGACCTCTATTTTTGGATGTTGGAGTATGACGACTTTCTCGGTTATATGGACGGCGTGCTCAAATTAGAAAACTTTGCCGATAACTGTTGCATTTAAAGGGGCTCTATGGACGAAGATGAACTCATTATGCTCTCAGCGCTAAATCATTATCTCTACTGCCCGCGTCGTTGCGCCCTTATTCACATCGAGCAAATCTGGTCCGAAAATCTTTTCACCGCGGAGGGCAGGATCATGCACGAAAAGGCTGACAGCAACAAATTCGAATCAAGAGGCAACGTCCGCATCGATTATAGCGTGCCCATGAGGTCGTTCAAGCTCGGGCTTATCGGCAAGGCCGATGTTGTCGAATTTCACAAAATGGATGACGGGACGTGGCTGCCCTTTCCGGTTGAATACAAACGGGGCAAGCCGAAGATCGATGATTGCGACAAGGTGCAACTTTGCGCTCAGGCAATCTGCCTCGAGGAAATGCTAAAGGTTGAAATACCGCAAGGAGCGCTTTTTTATGGTCGGACCCGCCGAAGGGAAGAGGTTGAGTTCGATGAAAAGTTGCGGCTTGAAACGGAGGAGGCGGCGAAGAAGGTTCATGAGCTGATTGAGTCGGGCATAACCCCGAAAGCCGAATACTCGAAGAAGTGCAAGAAGTGTTCTCTGCTGAATCTCTGCATGCCGAAGGCTTGTGCTAAAAACTCATCGGCAGGAAGGTATCTTGCAGGAGTTTTGAAGGAATTGGTCGAAAAGGAGGGATAAGTTTGGAATCAAATATTGCCGTTTTTAGAGGAAAAGAAATCAGAAGAGTAATTCACAAAAACGAATGGTGGTTTTCTATTGTAGATGTTGTCGAGGTGCTGTCCGGTACTGACCGGCCAAGAAAATACTGGAATGACCTGAAGAACAAGCTTACGGCTGAGGGTTATGTTGAAGTGTCCGAAAAAATCGGACAGTTGAAAATGCCGGCCCCTGACGGGAAAATGCGTGAAACCGATTGTGCAAATACTGAAACGGTGTTTCGCATTATCCAGTCCATCCCCTCGCCAAAGGCAGAGCCCTTCAAGCGCTGGATGGCAAAGGTCGGTTACGAGCGGGTGCAGGAGATAGAAGACCCTGAGCTTGGGACAAAGAGAACACGAGCTTTATATAAAGCCAAAGGTTATTCGGATGACTGGATAGAAAAGCGTATGCGAGGAATTGCCATCCGTGAGGAGCTTACTGATGAGTGGAAGAAACGGGAAGTGAAAGAGAAGCGTGAATACGAGATACTTACTGCCGAGATCGCAAAGGCGGCGTTCGGCATAACACCAAGTGCTCATAAAAAGTTCAAGGGTTTGAAGAGGGAGAATCTCAGAGACCACATGACCGATCTTGAATTGATCTTCTCGATGTTGGGAGAGGCAGCCACAACAGAGATTACGCGGGTAGACGATGCAAAGGGATTTCATGAGAGCAAACATTCAGCACGCAAAGGCGGGGAAGTTGCCGGAAAGGCGCGTAAAGACCTTGAGAAGAAGATCGGCAGAAGAGTTGTTTCACGTGAGAATTATCTGACTGCCCCGCAAGTCAGGAAGAAGTTAGGGCGCTGATAGCAACGGAGGCATAAATGAAAAAGCTTCTGAACACTTTATTTGTTACGACCCAGGGTGCGTATCTTTCAAAAGAAGGCGAAACAGTCGTCGTCAAGATCGACGGAGAAGTCGCGCTGCGTCTGCCCGTTCACACCCTCGGCGGTATAGTCTGTTTCGGACAGGTTTCGTGCAGTCCATATCTTATGGGCTTCTGCGCCGAAAACCAGGTTGCGATCAGCTTTCTTACTGAAAACGGCGGCTTCCTCGCGAAGGTCCAGGGACCTGTGTCGGGCAACGTCCTTCTCAGGCGCGAGCAGTACCGGAGAGCTGATGACATGAAGGCATCGGCGGCTATTTCGCGTGCCGTAGTGACTGGAAAGATTGCCAACTGTCGCACGGTTATCCAGCGCGCACTGAGAGACCACCCCGAGAAGATCTATGTCGAGGCCGTTTCTCAATCGTCTCAGAAACTGGCGAATGCGCTGAGAAGGCTGCAGTTTGAATCTCCTCTGGACGTTGTCCGTGGCATAGAAGGCGAATCGGCCAATGCCTACTTCAATGTGTTCGACCATCTTGTCACAGCACAGAAAGATGATTTCAGATTCCGGGAACGAAATCGAAGGCCGCCGCTTGATAACGTAAACTGTTTGCTGTCCTTTACCTACACCCTTTTGATGCATGATGTTCGTTCTGCGCTTGAATCGGTCGGACTGGATCCGGCGGTCGGTTTCCTGCACAGGGACCGTCCGGGACGCTATGGACTCGCCCTTGACCTGATGGAGGAATTCAGGCCTTATATCGCCGACCGGCTGACTCTTTCCTTGATAAAACTTGGACAGGTTCAGGCCAAAGGGGTCAGGAAGAAGGAGACCGGGGCGGTATTGATGGATGACGACACGAGAAAGACGGTCCTCGTATCGTATCAGAAGCGTAAGCAGGAGGAGATCGAGCATCCTTTTCTCAAGGAGAAGATGGCGATAGGCCTGCTTCCTTATGCTCAGGCCCTGCTGATGGCGCGGCATCTCCGGGGCGACATCGACAACTATCCGCCGTTTATATGGAAGTGAACATACACATATTCCCTCTCTTGAGGGAAGAGGATGAAATATGTTTGTGATTGTCAGCTATGATGTTGCGACTGATGAAGGGAAGGGCCAGAGGCGATTGCGCAGAGTGGCGAAGACCTGCAAGGACTTCGGCCAGAGAGTCCAGTATTCCGTATTCGAATGTATAGTAGACCCTGCGCAATGGACTGTGTTGAAGGATCGGTTGATTTCCGAGATCGATCCGGAGAAAGACAGCCTGCGATTCTATTATCTCGGTTCTAATTGGCAGCGTCGTGTCGAACATGTCGGCGCCAAGGAGCCGCTGGATCAGGAAGGGCCATTGATCGTTTGAACTGTCATCGCGAACTGCAAGCGCACATGGTTTTGCCGGGAGGTTCGCGGGACATGAATGGGCCTTGAAATATATAGACTTTATTGCATTGCTCTTTGACAACTGAAGTTTTTGCGAGAGGGAAAAAGGGGAGGTTCGCAAAAAGAAGCAGTTTTATTCTTAATTCTTAGTGAGTTGTGGTGACGCAGTCGCGCCCCGCGCGGGCGCGTGGATTGAAACTCACCCTTGTACCCCTCTTCAAACAAAAAAGATATCGCGCTTCGCGTGACTGCGGAGTCAGCCGTTCATCGCAATTCGCACGGGAAATGGCATGTCGCCGAAGTCTCTCCCGTGATATACTTGCCATAACTGAAGACTGAAAGGGGAAATTATTGTGAAAAGGTTATTGCAGGTAGCGGCATGTTTGATGTTTCTGGTTGTCTACGGGGCAGTAGCGACGGCAGGGAGTCAGGGGAAGGAGCGGGCTGCTGTGTCGGCGGCAGAGAGATGGCTTGCCATGGTAGACGAAGGAAGATATTCGGAGAGCTGGCTGGAAGCGGCAAGTTACTTCCGGAGCGCCGTTAAACAGGAGCAGTGGGAACAGTCATTACGGGCTTACCGGAAGCCCCTGGGCAAGCTTGTTTCCAGAAGGGTGAAGTCACAGGCTTACAAGACCTCATTGCCCGGCGCCCCTGACGGGGAATACGTCGTGATACAGTTCGAAACCTCGTTTGAAAACAAGAAACAGGCAATTGAGACCGTAACTCCCATGTTGGACCGTGACGGGAAGTGGCGGGTCTCGGGATATTACATCAAATAAGTCCGTGCGACATGGTCGGGGCGGCAGTCACTAAAAGCTAGTTTTCTTGATGAGCCGATCTGTTCCCCTGTTAATTTGCAGACCGGAAAGAATATAATACTAAGGATGAGAAAGCAGGTGAAAAGCTCATTGATGTCGGTCTTCTCTGCTGTGGTCTGTTTCGCGCTGGTTCTCTGCTCCTTCACGTCTGCCTCCGGCCAGGAGGGTCCGGTATCGGGCGATTCCGTTCCCCTGATCATTGACCCGATGTTGTCCACGTTCCGCATTGCCCCCAAAAAACACCCGGATTTGCCACGGCCCGCGGCCATTACGGTCAGGATCAATTACATGCCGAACGGATCGACCGGCACTTGGGGCGATCCCTGCGAGTCCTGGCCTGTTGATGCGCAGGCTGCCTTCGGCTACGCTGCGGGTATCTGGGCCGGCTATCTGAATTCCGCCATTCCCATCGACATCGAGGCATGCTGGACGAGTATGCCGAACCCCAGTGTGCTGGGACACGGCGGCCCCGTGGGCTATTGGGCTGTCGACGGAGCGTTGTACCCCAGCGCCCTCGCCAATTCCCTCACCGGTGAAGAATTAAATGACAATTATTACGGCCGGACAAATTATCCGGAAATCGCTGTGGCCTTCAACAAGAACTTCTCCTGGTACTTCGGCACGGATGGAAGCCCGGGGGCGAATGTGGACTTTGCGAGCGTCGTCCTCCACGAGATCTGCCACGGTCTGGGTTTCCTGGGGTCGATGGATGTTGACGACGGAAACTCGTCTAATTCTGCCGAGTGTAACGGCACCGCCGGAGTGGGCTGCTGGGGCTTTGGCGGGATGCCTCTTGCTTTCGATCTTTTCGCTGTCAATGGGGCGGGCCAGAGCCTTATAGATACCGGCGTATACCTGAACCCTTCGGCAGCGCTGGGGACGGCGCTCACCAGTAATAATGTATATTTCGACGGTGCGAATGCGCGCTCTGCAAACGGCAATGCCGATGCGAAGCTCTATGCGCCTGCAACATGGAACCCCGGGTCGAGCTACTCCCATCTTGACGAGGTATTCAACGGGACACCAAACGCCCTGATGACCTGGTCCCTGAGCTACGGAGAATCTGACCACGATCCCGGGCCCGTCACCCTCGGCATTCTTAAAGACATCGGCTGGTCCGTGGCCGGCTCCTGTACATACTCTATCAATCCACAGAGCAGTTCGTTCGACCTTAACGGCGGAAGTTCCTCTGTGAATGTTACGGCGGACACGGGGTGCTCATGGACGGCCGTCAGCAACGATACTTCTTGGATACATATAACGTCGCCGTCTTCAGGGACGGGAGGCGGGACCGCGGGCTACTCGGTAGACGCATATACAGGGCTTGGAACCAGGAGCGGGACGATGACGATAGCGGGACGGACTTTTACTGTGGAGCAGACAGGCTGTTCTTATACCCTGTCGCCGGGCCAACAGACCTTTACGTCCGGGAACGCTTCGAGTCAGACATTCTTGGTGACTACAGCGGGTATCTGCCCCTGGTCTGCCTCCACGGTTCTGGGGTGGGTGGCAGTCAACTCAGGACGCGGAACGGGAAGCGGCACAGTGAATTATTCGGTGGCTTCAAATCCTTCCGTTGCCCCGAGGACAGGCAATATCAATGTGGCCGACAGGACCTTCACGGTCATACAGGCCGGAGTTGCGCCGGTAGCTGACTTCTCGGCATCGTCCACTTCAGGAAATGTTCCGTATGGGGTGACTTTTGGGGATTTATCGTCGAACAGCCCGACAAGCTGGTACTGGGATTTCGGGGACGGCGGGACGAGCACACTCCAGAATCCGTCCCACACGTATAATACAACAACAAACGGCCCCTTTACGGTTTCCTTGACCGTAACAAACCAAAATGGATCGGATACGAAGACGGTGAGCGGATATATTCATGTCGGCGCCTGCGGCTCCCAACCGGTGAGGTATACCGGCTCGCATTATCCCAGCTATGACAGCGCCATAGGTGCGGCATACACAGACGCTGCCGACGTTGATGAACTTGATATCCAGGCGGTCGATTTCGGGGGAGATGTCGCCTTTAGCCTCAATAAGACCGTGGCCTTGAAAGGGGGGTTTGACTGTTCGTATTCGGCGACCCGCATACCCGACACGGTGATTAAAGGTACGGTCACAATCGGCGGCGGCACGGTAATCTTCGACGCTGTAGTTATTAAATGAGATACCAAAAAGAGCCTTGGCAAAGCGAGACAGTGTGTCATGCATCAGGAATAACCTCTGATAGGGTTGAAAAACGTCGGGTTTATGAGAAAAAAGTATTATGGTTTCTGATCAGTCGGCGTTATCGTGATGCGCAGGCGGTCTATCGATGAAATGCTCCCTTCCATACTGCACGAACCGACGCGAGAGAGAGGATCGAGGAGATGCTTATGAAGAAACTTGTTATAGCGTTAACCGGACTGATCATAACGCTTCTGGGGTTTACTACGGTCGTGGCTGCAGCCGGTCTTGAAAAGGCGACCTTCGCGGGCGGGTGCTTCTGGTGCATGGAGCACCCCTTCGACCAGCTCCCCGGGGTTGTCTCGGTAACGGCCGGGTACACCGGGGGACAGACTAAGAATCCCACCTATGAAGAGGTCTCGGCCGGAGGTACCGGCCATGCCGAGTCGGTCGAGATCGTCTATGACCCGGCGCGGATCACTTACGAGAAGCTCCTAGAGGTCTTCTGGCACAATATAGACCCGACCGCGAAGGACCGTCAGTTCTGCGATTCGGGGCATCAGTACCGCAGCGCCATCTTTTATCATGGCGAGGAGCAGCACCGCCTGGCGCTCCAGTCAAAGGCCGCACTGGAGAAGAACAAGCCGTTTAAGGGACCTATAGTAACTGAGATTGTGAAGGCCACCGAGTTCTATCCCGCCGAGGAGTACCACCAGCACTATTACAGGAAGAACCCGATCCGATACAAATTCTACCGTTACAGCTGCGGTCGCGACCAGCGCCTGAAAGAGCTTTGGGGGAGCACGGCAGGTCATTAAGAGAGATTGCGCCCTCCATGTTACAATAGTGGCAGATGCGGGAAGGAGCGAGGCGGACCATGAAAAGATGCCCCAGCTGCGGCAAGGAATTCAACCTGTGGCAGCGTGCGGTCGGCGAGGCGAAAGAGCATATAAGCCGTTGCGTGAGACCGGAGAAGAAGAAGGACCTTGCTTACATCGCCGCCATGTGCCGGGGCTGCCCTGCCGGCTGTCATGAAAAAGTCGACTACTCCGGCAAAGACTAACCCTCTCATTTATTCAACTTTAGAGTAATTATATCTGCCTTCCAAGTGTGATAAAATCTTTCTATGGAAGACGGAGGTCCGACAGTCTCCGGCGGCATTCTGATATACAGGCTCTATGACGTTGCCTGGGATATAGACCTTGTCAAGGTCGAGGAAAGGGTAAGGGAGTTCAAACGACAGAGTATCGACAGAAAACGTTTCAGCAAGGCATTTGAATTTGCCAATCCTCCTCTTTCACTGAAACTGAAGTCCTTCGAAAAAGATTTCGGCGGCCGGCCATACAGCATCAACGTCTTCGCGAAGGCTTATGACTACGGGGTCCTGAGCATCATATTCGAGGCGCCTTTCAAGGGACTCCCTATAGCGGACTTTGAGTCTCTCGCCAGAAGCATCGATGGGCCTTTTGAGGAGGATTTTCCGAAGGAAGTGGATGGTCTCGTCGGAGACCTTGGGCAGGCGCTCCACCAGGTTTACAGGAGCAGGTGCGAGGAGGACTATATAATTTATTACCTCAGGGAAGTGAGTCCCCTGAAGTCCGCCGGGGACCTGGTCCGGATCTGCGATATCAGAGGACTGCTACTTTACGAGGAAGGGGAAAGTCCCCCGAGCGAGGCATCCAAGGAAGAACTGCGTTCCTGCAGCTTCTCTTATTCCGATCGCGACCTTGTCGTCCTGAGCTGGGACAAGGCACTCGTCCTTGAACCGAGCGGGAGCATGGACATTCCGGACCTTCTTGAGTTTGCCAATGCGCAGCTTCTCGAACTCAGGGTCTACGACGACATGCTCGACAAGGAGCTTGACAATATCAACGACCGCATTATTTCACAGGTTTCTCCCTCGATATGGAAGATCAAACGCTATGAGGCATTGGCGGCAAGGGTCATGCGCACGGTCATGGACCTTACGAGAATTACGGAGAAGATCGACAACTCGCTCAAGGTGACGGAGGACGTTTACTACGCGAGAGTCTATTCATCAGCGCTCTCCCTCTTCAAGGTACAGCAGTGGGAGCGAAGCCTTGAGAGGAAAATAAGCATAGCGACGAGGTTTTATGACATGCTCTATCGGGAAATATCCAACAAGAGGACAGAGATCCTCGAACTCATAATTGTTATCCTGATCGTCATAGAGATAGTATTGTTTATCATGAGCAAATATTGATCTGCCTCCCGAAAAGGCGTTCCTGCAACGTTCCCGCACCAGCGAAGTCCGCGAGGTCTTCAGACCTTCAATGCGATTTTAGTCAGGCGGAGAAGTTTCTCCTGTGTAACGGGCTTGGATATGTGACCGAAGGCGCCCAGGGCGAAGGCTTCAGTGGCGGTCTGGGCGCTGGGGTCTCCGGTAATGACAATTACGGGGCAATTGATCTCGCGCTTTCTTATCTCGCGCAGGAGATCGATGCCGGACCGGCGTCTGAGAATAACGTCCAGGAAGATGAGGTCGAAGTCGGTTCCCTGCATAACGCCGAGGGCCTCCTCGTAATTCGAAGCGGTTTTCACCTCATAGCTTTCCTCTGCCAGGAAAACTTCAAAGGTGAACCTGATGCTCTCCTCGTCGTCGACGACAAGTATTCTGGGTTTTCGTTCCATCGATGGAGATCTTCCGGTCACAATTCCTCAAAACTTCTGCATTAATATATCTTATTGAACATGAAGGCGGCAACCCCCTTGTATGCCCGGCGGGTGAAGGGCAGCCATTCAGGAACCTTTGTTGACAAAGCTTGTCGACAAGAGGTAATAGGTGTCCAGTCTGTCGGGGGGTGTGACGAGCAGGTAGAGATAATAAGTTGACGCCGGAAGCTGCCAGTCAGGAATCTCGCCTGACAGGCTCTCGTCTATCGGCCCCGTCACCTCGTGTTTCCAGGGCACCAGGCTCTCCACAGTGGCAGGTGCCGCTTCTATGGGGAACGGCTTCAGTTGGCCATCGGGAGTGAACACCAGGTAATTGTCCCTGTCGACAGCTGGCGCGTAAAGGGCGACGTAAATGTCCACGGGTCCCGCGAAAGAGGAAAGGCCGACCCTTAAATTGATGAGGTCGCCGGTTCCTGCGATTGGTCCGACGCCTATCGGATAAGGAAAGTCTTGCACATTCAAAACGGGCGAGTCTGTGGCCGCATAATCAAATCTCATCTGGCCCGAAGGAACCGGAATAGAGAATGGCGACATCGCGGCCCCAACATTTATCCTGGGTTTGTAGTCGTTGATGCCTGAGCAGAGGCTGTGAACGGGTACTCCTGTGCCCTCAAGGCTGTATAGAATGTCGGAAACAGAGGCCGACGGGTTTTTCTGTTTCAAAATGGCCCATGCACCGGTAACCTGGGGAGCGGCCATGGATGTGCCGCTCAGATATTCACAGCTCGTGGGTGAGTCGGGTACGGCCGAAACTATACAGACCCCCGGAGCCAGAAGGTCCAGCATACTATAGTGCCAGTCATTGAAAGGGGCCTCCACATCGTTGTTGACTGCCCCCACTCCGATTGCGGACGATATGCAGCCGGGCGCCTCCATGCTGCTGCAGGAACGGTCGTTACCGGAAACCGACACTGTTGCGATGCCTGCGTTCCGGAGCTGATCGATAGCGTATTTCATAAGGGCATTTGGAGGATCTGAGTCGCACGCTGCCTGGTCGGAATACGGGGCTCCGCCGATGCTCATATTGACTGCAGCAATCGGATAGGTACCCCTCACCGAGAATATGTAATTCATTGCAGCAAGCTGGTCCGAATCGTAGGTCATAACGCAAGGCGTGCCAGAGGCGCACGCTGGAAAAGGGGAGAAGATCTGTACCGCGATGATGTCAGCATCCTTGGCGACACCTAAGACGGAGCCGCTGTTGCCGGCCGCTATGCCGGCTACATGCGTTCCATGGTCATAACCTTCGTAAGTGTTACTAAAAGGCGTGGCGGCGCCGGGACCGTACATCGTGGTCTGTTTGTTGGGACAAGTGCCTTGAATATTACCCTTGTTATCAAATATGTGGGAGAAGCAGGCTTCCACCATATTCTTCCCGGCAAAAAGCTCATGGTTTGTCAGGACGCCGCTGTCGAGAATGGCGACATACCATCCTGCGCCGGTATACCCCTCTGACCACGCGCTTCTGGCCCCTACCACGTCGACATCGCTGGAAGTTTCCGACGAACAGGGAAATATTTCGTCTGTGCAGGCTATACTTTTTGTTTGTTCGGTATCTACAGGCAGGGGGACCGGCCTGTCCTCGACTATTTTTGACACCCGAGGTGAAGATTCAAGTGCGTCAAGGGCCTCCCCTGAGACGTTCATTGCGATTACGGGGAAATAATCGTAGGTCCTGTTCACCTTGTAAGAGGCGGAGTGCAGCGAGGAAACGACCTGCTGCGTCATCGAATGAATATAATCGGTCAGCGTCTTATCGGCGGTGACCGCATCCGGTGAAAACTTGTGCCCCGGGGTAACTGTTTTATGCGCGAATGCCGCAGCGGAGAGTTGCCTTACTTCCGGCGCGTTCAGGCCGACAAGGACCCTCGCAAAACCTTCCGCCTGGATTGATGCCCTGAGAGCTTCTTCGTCGAAGACCTTCGTACCCGCGGCGGCGGACCGGGTCCCTGTTGCCAGGATTACTGCGAGGGCCAGAAAAAGACCTGTGAAAAAGCCAAGGCGGTGCGAAAGGGTGCGGGCCGGCGTTGCCGGGCAGGGAAGCGTCTGCATAGCCGTTTTGCAGTCAGGCAGGGACGATCTCATCGAAATTCTTGAACGGCAAGCCTGTCGACTCCGCTAGTGCCCTGTGTACTACTGCGCCTCTGTAAGTGTTGAGGGCGCTTCTTAAAGAACCGTCTTCCCTGATGGCCTTTTCAACCCCCAGTGCGGCGATGATTTTGACATACGGCAGAGTCGAATTAGTCAGGGCATAGGTAGACGTCCGAGGGTACGCCCCCGGCATATTTGCAACGGCGTAATGAAGGACGCCTTCAACCGTATAGACAGGATTGTTATGTGTCGTGGGATGAGAGGTTTCGGTGCATCCGCCCTGGTCTATGGACACGTCGACTATGACCGCACCGTTCTTCATTGCCTTGAGCATTTCTTTGGTAATCAGCATTGGGGTCCGTCCTCCGGGCACCAGGACCGCTCCAATTAGGATATCACAATCCACGATTTCATGTTCGACGCTGTGTATAGTCACGGGGAGTGTCTTCACCTTCCCCATGAACAATTCGTCGATCCGCTGCAGCCTGTCGGCGCCCTTGCTTATCACCACCGTGTCCATGCCGAGGCCCGCGCAGACACGAGCCGCGTTTGTACCGACAACTCCGGCCCCGAGTATCAACGCCTTCCCAGGTTTCACACCCGCTGTGCCGGTAGGGAGGACGCCTGTGCCGCCGTGTTCGGCCTGCAGGTAATATGACGCTACAATAGGCGCCATTCTCCCGGCAATCTCGCTCATCGGCGAAAGAAGAGGAAGCCCACCGTCCTTCTGAAGGGTCTCATAACCCAGGCCGGTAATCCTGCCCTCCAGGAGAAAGTCCAGGAGTTTCCTGTTAGGAGCCAGGTGAAGGTAAGTAAATACAGCCTGGCCCTCTCTGAACAGGGGGAACTCGGAGGGGAGCGGCTCTTTCACTTTGACCACAAGGTCCGCTTTTCCGAACAGCGTCCCGCGGTCTACTATATCTGCATCCGCGTCAAGATACTCCTTATCTCCGAAGCCGCTGCCGGTTCCGGCGCCCGCCTCCACGAGGACGGTATGCCCGTCCTTCCTGAGCTCCCTCACACCGGCGGGTATGACGCCCACCCGGTATTCCTCTTCTTTTATTTCACGCGGAACCCCGATGATCATGCTATTCGAAATGTGACAGAAGTTCCGACTTCTTTGTCTTGGTCAGATCCGCTGAAATGTTTTTGCCGATTCTGGAAGTGAGCTCCGGGACGAGGTTATTGATGATCCGTCCGTTTATTTCACCCGGGGCGGCAAGATGCCATTCTCCGTATTGTTCGCGCCCGAGCACGTCCGAGATGTCGTCGGCGATAAGCTTCAGAAGTCTTTTCTCCTCTTCCAGTTCTATG